>NZ_CP035501.1:2117500-2417916 GCF_004135585.1 Sphingosinicella sp. BN140058
AATGCCGGATCCGGCGGCGGCTCATATCGGAGAGGGCCGAGAGAACGGTCACGCCGGGTTCGATGGTGATGGCCGGAGTGGTCATGACGTCCCTGACCGGACGATCGAGGATGTCGTCGCCATGCTCCTTGAGGCAATAGACGACATCGCGTTCGGACATGATCCCACTGACCTGCCCCTCGTCGACCACCGCGAGTGCGCCGATCCGGCGCTCGGCGAGCAAAGCAACCGCGTCGCGGACCCGCGCATCCGACCCGATCGTCACGACATCATGACCCTTCTTCTCGAGGATTGCGGCTATCGTCATGCTTGGGCTCCCTGCTGCACACCGACTCAGCCTTTCATATTCCCATGCGGCTGCCGCGAATGGAAGCGCCCGACTCGGTGAAAGGCGCCAAGGCGCCCACGCCGAGCCGCCGACCGCACAGCGTCGGCACTCCCGCTATCACGCCAGACCTGCAATGGACCGGATGTGCAGAAGCGCCTTGATGATCCTTCCTCTCCCCGCCACATGCCGCTCATGCCCCAGCACGATCCCATCCCCCCACGCGTGCCCGGCCGCCAGCCGGATCTCGCGCAGCTGCAGCGCGCCGCCGACGCCTGGACGCGCTACAAAAGGATGATGAAGTGGATGGTGCTGGCCGCAGCCGTGGCCGTGCTGCTGGCGTTGGCGTGGCTGCGCAGCGACGGCAGCCCGCTCACCATCCACATGATCATCGCCACCATTGCCGGAGTCGGCCTGTCGGTGCTGGTCGGAACCGGACTGATGGGGCTGGTCTTTCTCTCCAATCGCAGCGGCCATGACGATGCTGCGTCGGGCCGCGAGGATCCTCGATGAACATCTCCAATCGTGAACCCATTCTCCGCGTCGTGCCCCGCCCGGCCGATATCAACGCCAATGGCCACATCTTCGGGGGTTGGGTGTTGTCGCAGATGGACATCGCCGCCGGCATCGTCGCCTCGAGGGAAGCGGACGGCGCCGTCGCAACGGTGGCGATCGAGGCGATGGAGTTCGTCGCCCCGATCCTCCTCCACGATCTGATATCGGTCTATGCCGACATCGAACGGGTCGGCCGCACCTCGATCGGGATCCGGATCGAAGTCGTCGCCAGCCGCGATCGCGGCAAGGAGCAGGTCAAGGTGACCGAAGGCCTGTTCACCTTCGTCGCCCTGGACGAGAACCACCGCCCACGCCCGGTCAAGCCGAGCTGATCGCGCCGGGTCTATCGTTTGGCGTAACGGTAGATCGCCTCGCGCCGGCCGTTGGCTGGGATCGTCACCGCCCAGGGTCGAGCATCGTCGCCTGCGGCGCGCGCGGCGGCGGGCGCGTCGATCGTCACCCCGCCCGTGTCGGCCTCGAAGCGAACGGGATGGGGCCTGGCGTTGCTGACGACCATCCGGTTGATGATCTGCGTCGTCGTTTCCGAGATCCGGACGATATCGACACGGACGGCACCCGATTCGGCGGCGGTGATCTCCACATCCTCGCCAACCGCGCGGTCGCCGATCTCCCCTCTGCCGGTGAGGAGCCGGCGGGAGCCGCGCATGTCGAACAGATGGACGGCGCCGCCCGGCAGCGGCAGGCCGAGATTGGTCTCGCTGCGGTTGCGGGCGACGATCGTGCGGGTCGCGCCACCTTGCCAGGGCGCGTAGAGAAAGCGACTGCGGTAGACGATCTCGATCGGGATGCGCGCCTGGTGCAATAGCGCGACCTGCTTCTGGCTACGCGCCGCGACCGTGACCGGCTCCGGGATCCGGTAGAGCTTGAGGTCGCCGAGCTCTTCCCGCACCGCCATCACCGCAGGAAGCGCCGAGAGAGATTCCTCCCGCAGTCGTGAGCCGGTGACGACGATGTCCTCACCGCCCAGGCGAGAAACCAGCCGGCCCCTCTCCGGGCGTATCTCGCGAAGATCGCTCGTCGTGGTGCCGGCGGGCCAGCATCGCAGGGTGAGCGGGGTGCCTTCGGGCGAATCCGGCCGATTCGGATCGCGGTTTACCCGGCCGGCGACCGCCTGCGCGTCGGCGCCGACGAAGCCGGTCTCCTCGCCATTGGCGAGGGTCAGCCAGGCGAACAGGTCCATCCGCTTGCGGCGCTCATCCACCTCGGCGACGTAATTGGCCTGCCAGTCGAACCCGGCGGCGAGGTAGGAGAGCGTGATCGGAACACGCACCGCCGCCCGGCTCCGCGTCCGGATCGAAAGGGTTGGTTTTGCCGACAGACCCTCCGGTACGGCGCGGTAACCGACCGTCTCGGCAAGGCCGGTGCAGCGCAGCGTCTCGATCCCATCGCCGGTCTGGAGGATCACCGCTCCGCCCGCGCCCGAACGCACCACCGCTTCGAGCTCCCGCACCGCGCCGGTGTCGCGGGACGTGCGGCGAAGATGCACTCGTTTGCCGAGCGCGGCATCGAGCAGACTGCCGGGCGAGAGCAGCCAGGCATCGCGCTTCTTCTCGATGACCCCATCCGGCACGCCGGTGACGATGGCGGTCTCCGGAAAGATGCCGCCCGCCACTCCTTCGAAGCGCAGCTCGGCGTCGCCCGCCGGAATGTCGACCATGCGTCGCTCGGAGACGAGGGCATAGCCGTCGAGCGAGTCGAGCCGGAACGCCGCCGCCGGGCTGCGCTCGGGATCGCGGTAGATGGTGACCGACACGCTTTGTGGGCCGGCCGAAGCGGCCACGGTCGGCGCCGCAGCCGCGGCGGCGCGTCACGATTTCGACTTCGTGCTCGTCACCCGCATCGTTGCGCGTCCGTTGGCCGGCACGGTCACGGACCAGAGACGCCAGCCGTCGCGGGTGGCGAGCGGCGTTTCCCACTGCATCTTGTCGGCGAACATGGCGAATTCGGCTTCGTAGCGCACCGGCGTCGCAAAGGCGTTGGTGACGGCAATCTCCCATTCGCGCAGCGGCGCGTCCGCCGAGGACAGCGGCGTCACGGTGACGGTGACCGCGCTCGCGGCCGAAATACCAAGCTCGAGCTTCTCACCCACCGCCTTGTCGGCGAGCGCGCCGCGGCCGATCAGGACCGGCTTGTCGCCGGCCATCGTGTAATAAGCGATGCGGCCGGCGGGCAGCGGGACGCCGAGCCCGGCGGCACGATCGTTACGCGTCACCAAAGTGCGGACCGGATTCCGGCCGGCGCCTTCGAGCTGGTAGAAACGCTGGCGGTAGACCGGCTCGACGGCGATCTGCTTGCGATCGAGCAGGGCGACCTGCTTCTGGCTCTTGGCCGCGACGGTGACCGGCAGCGGAATCCGATAGAGCTTGAGATCGCCGAGATCCTCCCGCTGCGCCATGACCGGCGCGGGAGGGGGTGGCGGCGGCGGCGGCGGTGGCGGCGGCGGGCTCTCGAGCGCAGGCATGGCAAGGTCGAACGCCATCACCTCCAGCTCTTCGCGTTCGAACACCTGCTCGCGAAGATCGCTGGTCGTCGTTCCCTGCGGCCAGCATTCGAGCGTCAACGGCTGCGCCCGGGGCTTCGATGCCCGGACGGAGTTGCGGTTGAGCCGCCCGGCGACGGCCTGCGTGTCGGCATTGCGGAAGCCGGTCTCGTCGCCATTGGCGAGAGTCAGCCAGGCGAACAGATCGAGCTTGGTGCCGTCGGCCGAGAGCTGTGCGACATAGCTCGCCTGCCAGTCGAAGTCGCTGGCGAGGTAGGACAGGGTCACGGTCGCGCTGGTCGATCGCTGGGATCGCAGCTTCACCGACAGAGTCGGCTTGGCCGAGAGACCGGCGGGCACCTGATCGTAGACCAGGGTCTCCGGAAGGCCGGTGCAGCGCAGCGTCTCGACCCCGGCTTCAGTCTGGAGCACGACCGCGCCATTTTCCGCCGACCGCACGATCGCGTCCATCGCCCGTACCTTGCCGGTCGCGCGCGACGTGCGGCGGAGGTGGACCCGCCGGCCGAGCGACGCGTCGAGCAGGCTGCCCGGCGAGAGCAGCATCGCATCCTGATTCTTCTCGACGACGCCCACGGGGAGGCCGGTGACGATCGCGCTTTCCGGCAGGATGCCGCCGGCAACGCCCTCGAAGCGGATGTCGCTCTCGCCGGCCGGGATCTTCACCCGCCGGGTTTCGCTGATCAGCGCATAGCCGTTCAGCCATTTGAGGTCGATCGGCTCGCTGCCGCTGCGACCCGGCGCGCGGTAGACGGTGACGTCGACCGAAGACGGGCCGGGCGAGCGCGTGACCTGCTGCGCAAGCGCGGGCGCGATAGCGGCGCCCGCCATCGCCAGGGCGCCGGCCAGAGGCAAGCGGCGCATGGCTCAGTAGCGCGTGTCGAAGATTGCGGTGACGGCACTCTCGCCATTGGCGGGCACCGTCACCCGCCATGCGGTCTCGTCGGCGGAGCTGCGGACGCTCTTCTGGCTTTCGTCGACGATCCGGACGTCGCCCCACAGGCCCGACTGGATCAATTCCACCGTGACCGGCTGCGGCTTGGCATTGCTCAGCGTGTAGCGCATCGACGTCCGCCAGCGGCTGTTCGACATCTTCTCGCGCTTTTCGACGACCGGCTTCACCTTGACGTCGAACGCTTGGCCGGTGGTGAGACCGATGTCGGAGCCCATCGGCGTGTGGCCGATCCGGCTCTCGCCGACGAACTGGGCATTGCCACGCGAATCCTTCTGGTAGACGCGGACGGTGCCGGCCGGCAGCGCGTCGCCGAGGCCGGTGTCGCGGGCGCTCGAGAAGCGCAGCACCGTGTCGGCGCTCTGGGCATCGTCGACGGTGCCGAGCCAGTCGTTGCGGTAGACATAGGCGCGCTGGGCCGCGGCGCCGGTGACGTCGAGGAAGCTGACCTGCTTGGTCTGCTGGTTGGCGATCGTCGTGCGCTCTTTCAGCGGATAGAGGTAGAAATCGCCGAGCCTCTCGCGCCCCGGCGTCTGGGTACCCGGACGAACGTTGGGGCGGGAGGGACGATAGCCGCCGTCATAGTCGTTGCCGCCGCCGACGGTGCCGGCGACCAGCAGCGTGTCCGCATTGGTGAAGGTGGTGCCGGTCGTGTTGGTGAGGGTGACCCAGCCCTGGACGTCGATCTTGCCCGCCGCCTCGTCGAACAGGGTGACGTAATCGGCCTTCCAGCTCATGCCGGGGGTGAGATAGCTCAAGGTCACCGGCCGGGCGCCGCCGCGGCTGCTGTCGAGCGTGACCGACAGGGTCGGGCGGGCGCGCAGATTCTCGGGCACCTTGTCGAAGATGACACGCACCGGCAGGCCGTCGTCGCGCAGCACTTCGATGCGGGGGCCGATCTGGAGGACGACGCCGCCATTGACGGCGAGCACCCGGGCGCGCTCGCGCTCCTCGGCGCCGGTGGCCGGATTGGTGCGGACGAGGGTGATCTCCTCGCCGACCGCTTTCTCCATCAGCTTGGAGGGAGAGAGCAGGTCGAAATCGAAATTCTGCTCGACGATGGCGACGTCGCGGGCCGAGAGAGTCACCGTCTCGGGGCTGATCTGGCCGGAGACGTTGGGGAATTCCTGGCGCGAGCGGCCGCTTGGAATGTCGATCTGCCGGGTGTCCTGCACCAGGGCGAGGTTCTGATTGTAGACGGTGACCGAGACATTGCCCTGACCCGGAGCGGACGCCGATCCCGGCGGCTGGGCGGCAAGCGGCGCAGCAACGAGCGCGGACAACAGGAACAGCTGGCGCATCAACGACATCCCCCTCTTTTCGACGAAGTGTGTTACATTATCACCTTGGCTGTCAACCGGCGTTTGGAGACGGGCTTCGGCGGGCTCTAAGAGCCGGTCACTTCGTCCAGCTCGTCCTCTTCCTCCTCCTCGATATCGGTCTCGCGATAGTCGAGCCGTGCTCTCCCGCCGGCGGCGATTTCGACGCGCCACACGTTCATGCCCTCGCGTCGCACGATGCGCCCGCTGAAATGATCGTAGCGCGTATATGACCTGTCCTGGAACTCGGCTTCGAAGCGGATCGGGAACGGATTGGCATTGGCGACGTCGAGACGATGGCGTTCGCTGGCGCCCACCTCGCCCAGATACTCGGCATCTACCTCGACATTCTGCGCGTCGGCGAAGACGAACTCGACCTCCTCGCCGACCGCCTTGTCCTCGATCGCAGTTTCTCCGAGCAGCATCGGCCGGCCGAAACCCTGCTGGAACAAGGCGATCTGCCCCATCGGCAAGGGCATGCCGAGCCCGTCACCCTTGCGGTTGTGGACGCGCAACAGCCATTCGACGGTCTCATCGTTCTCGTGAACCTTGGTGCGGTAGACGAGTTCGGTCTCCACTTTCTTCGCCGACAGCAGCGCCACCTGCTTCTGAGCATTGGCGGCGACGGTGACCGGGAAAGGAACGCGATAGAGCTTGAGGTCGCCGAGATCCTCCTGTCGTGCGATCCGCGCGCCGGTGACGACGATCTCATCGCCGCCCTCGCCGCCGCCCCAGCCATAGCCATAATCGCCGTCCCGCTCCGCCGCGCGCGCAAGCAGTTCGGGATAGGAATCGGGTCCCAACGGCCGGGTGTAGGGCGGGCTTCCAGTCGTGTCCTGCGGCCAGCAGGTGGTCGAATAATAGGCCTCCTCCTCGTCGCCATAATCGGAAATGCCCTGGCCGTCCGGAGTCACCCGCTGGACCTGGCCGGCGACCGCTGCCGTCTGCGCGTTCGCGAAGCTGACGTCGTCCCGGCTCGCCAGCGTGATCCAGGCGAAGAGATCGACCTTGCCGGTGTCGGCGGAAAGGTGGCCGACATAATTGGCCTGCCAGTCGAAATCGGCGGCGAGATAGGAGAGAGTGAGGGTGCGCCGTCCGCCGCTGCCCGCGTCGAGCGTCATCGACAGGACCGGCTTTGCCGACAGGCCCGGCGGCACGCCCGGGTAGAGGAGCGTCTGCGACAGGCCGGTGCAGTGCACGGCTTCGAACCCGCGCGCGGTCTCGAGGATGATGCCGTCGCTCGACGAGCGGATCCGGGCACGCTCCTCGATCACCTTGCCGGTGGCGGCGTCGGCGCGGCGGAGGGTGACGTGCTGTCCGGTGAACGCATCGATCAGCCCGCGTTCGGAGAGCAGCAGCCGGTCCTGGTTCTTTTCGGCCGGATCGCCGCCGACCAGGATCGCGGTTTCGGGCTGGATGCCGCTCGCCACCCCTTCGAAGCGTATGGTGACCGGGCCCGGCGGCAGGTCGACGATGCGGGTTTCGGTGATCAGCGCATAGCCCTTGAGCGGCTCGTCCGCATCGTCGTCGATGAACGCGTCCTTGTCGCGCGCCGGATCGCGATAGACGGTCAGCGCCACCCGATCGGGCCCAGCCGAGCTGACCAGTGTCCGGGCCGGGATCTGCGCGGGCGCCGCCGCAGCCGGCAGCAAAGCCGCGAGCAGGAGCAGGAGCAGGAGCCGCCGGGCCGCGCCGCGCATCGTTCGCTCAGTAGCGGGTTTCGAACACGGCGGTCACCACCGTCTCGCCATTGGCCGGCACCGGCACCTCCCACAGGCGGGAATAGGCCGAGACCTGTCGGCCGGCGAGGCTCTCGCTGACGACACGAACATCCCACCAGTCGCCGAGCCCGTCCTGAAAGAGATCCACCGTCACCGGCTGGGAGCGCGCATTGCTGACCACATAGCGCATCGTGGTGCGCCAGCGCTCGCGCTGATTGTCGACCTGGCTGGTGGTGACGACCCCGTCGGGGCCGGTGACCCGGTAGCGGGCGGTGGTTTCCCATTCTTCCGGAGTGACCCGCTCCCTCTTCTCGACGGTCGGCCGCACCTTGACGTCGAAGGCATTGCCGGTGCGCAGGTTGAGCGACGATCCCATCGGCGTGTGCGGGATCTCGCTTTCGCCGACGAATTGCGGCTGGCCGCTGCCGTCGCGCATGTAGACGCGGACGATCCCTGCCGGCAGCGCGTCGCCAAGCCCACCCTCCTTGGCCGACGAGAATTTGAGCATGGTCGCGGCGCTTTGCGCGTCGCGGCTGCGGCCGAGCCAGGCGTTGCGATATTCATAGCCGCGTGCAGCCGGGGCGCCGGCCGCGTCGAGGAAGCTCACCTGCTTGGTCTGGGCGCTGGCGATCGTCGTTCGTCCCGCGAGCGGATAGGCGTAGAAGTCGCCGATCCGCGGCCGCGCCGCCGGCTCGATCCCGGGCATGTTGCCGCTGCGGCGCTCCTCGGCCTCGATCCGGGCGCGGGGACGGTTGACCTGGGCAACCTCGCCGGCGACGAGCAGGGTCGCGGCATTGGCGAAGGCGGTGCCGCTGGAATTGGTCAGCGTGATCCAGCCTTCGACGTCGATCTTGCCTGCGCGCTCGTCGAACAGAGCGACATAATCGGCTTTCCAGCTAAGCCCGGTCGAAAGGTAAGAGAGGGTGAGCAAGCGGGTTCCGGCGCGCGCCGCATCGACGGTGATGCTGAGCGTCGGCCGTGCGCGAAGATTGGGCGGGATGGTGTCGAAAATCACCCGCACCGGCAGGCCGTCGTCGCGCAGCACCTCGATACGATCGCCGATGCGAAGCACCGCGCCCCCATTGACCGCGAGCACTGTGGCGCGCTCGCGGGTCTCGGCACCGGTGGCGGGGTTGGTGCGCAGCAGGGTGATGGTCTGGCCGATCGCCTTCTGCATCAAGGCGGTCGGCGAGAGCAGATCGAAGTCGAAATTCTGCTCGACGACGTCGAAGCCATCGCCGGCGAGGCTCACCGTCTCCGGGCGGATGCTGGTTGAGACGTCGGGGAATTCCTGGCGCGAGAGGCCGGCCGGCAGTGCGACGCTGCGTATGTCCTGCACCAAGGCGAGATCGTCGTTATAGATGGTGACCGATACGTCGCCGTGCCCGCCGCCTTGCGCCCGGGCCGTTCCCGTCGCGGCGAGACAGGCCGCCAGCAAGACCATCCGATTCATCGCATTGCCCCCCTTCTCCCGAACACAGGAGATGCCGGTTTCGGGCCGCTGTCAACGGCATTGGCGCGGGGCATGAAAAAGGCGGCGATCCGAAGACCGCCGCCTGTTCATGGTGTCACTACGTGCTGGCGCTCAGGCGGCCGGCGCGATGTCCGCGTCGCCCTCGGCCCGGGGCCGGCGGGTGCGGCGCGCACGCGGCTTGGCCGGAGCCTCGCCGTCCACCACCGAGATTGCCGGCGGCAGCACGTCGAGCGAGATTTGGCCGTTGCCCTCGGCTTCGGCGACCGGCTCGGCGCTGCGTGCGGTGCGGCGCGGGCGCCGTTCCGGCTTGCGCTCGGCGGCCTCGCCCGGCTCGGCCGCTTCGACGCGCTCAGGGCGTTCCGTACGCTCCGGCCGCTCGGCCCGGGCCGGACGCTCGGCACGTTCCGGGCGTTCGGCGCGCTCCGGACGGTCCTGGCGGTCGGCACGCTCGGCGCGATCCGGACGCTCGGCCCGCTCCTGGCGGTCGCCGCGCTCGGAACGATCGCTCCGCTCGACACGCTCCGGACGCTCGCCGCGACGGGGGCGGTCGTCGCCCTGCCGGTCGCCGCGCGCCTCGCGCGGGGCACGGTCCTGACGGTCGCCACGGTCCTGGCGGTCGCCGCGATCCTGACGGTCACCACGGTCCTGGCGGTCGCCGCGATCGTTGCGGGCATAGCGTTCGCCGCGATCCTGGCGTTCGTCGTCGCCGCCCTCATCGCCGTCCTGGTCCTCGCCGGAGGCGTTGACCTCGTCCTGATCGTCCTCGTCGTCGGCGTAGAAATCGTCGCGGCGCGGGCGCTGCTCTTCGAAGCGGGCGCGGTTCTCATTCAACACGCGGAAATAATGGTCCGCGAACTGGAGATAATATTCGGACTGAACGCGGTCGCCCTGCAGCTGCGCATCGCGCGCGAGCGACTTGTATTTCTCGAGGAGCTGCGCCGCATTTCCGCGGGAGCGGTTGTCCTGCCGATTGCCCTGCTGGGGCTGGTTCGGGCGTGGTCCGCTTCCGCCGCGACCGCGACGGCGGCCGTTTTGACGATTGTTGATCAAAAGTAGGTCCTCGTCTGCGTGGTCCTGCCACTCTCGACGGCCAGGCCCCTCCCGGCCGCATTCTCTTGCACGACCCGGAAGGCAGGCGGCCGCTCTTGCGCGGCTCCCGCCACCTCACGCTACGACCGTCCAAGGACGTCCAAGCAATCGGGGGTCGGCGACGGTCAGCCTCACGCTCTTGATGCTGTGAAAGGCCCCGTCCCTTGGACCTATGTAAACATGGCGACGGCGAAATCCAAGGGGAAAGATGGTTATTTGAATCAAGGCCGAACGAGCAGGCAGCGGCGGTGTCCGCCAAGGTCGGCACGGGTCTCGGTGGCGGCGCCCGCAGCCTCGAACAAGGCGGCGACCGCATCGGCCTGGCCGGCGCCGAGCTCGATGCAGGCGAGCCCGTCCGGCGCCAGCAGGCGGACGATCTCCGGCGCGAGCCGGCGATAATCGTCGAGGCCGTCGGCGCCGGCGAACAGAGCGCGGGACGGCTCCCAGCGGCGGACGTCGGCCGGAAGCACCGCGCCGGTCTCGACATAAGGCGGGTTGCAGAGGATCAGATCGAACGGGCCCTCCACCCCTTCCGCCCAATTGCCGAGCCGGAAGTCGGCGCGCGCCGCCATGCCGAGGCGCTCCGCATTGCGCCGGGCATAAGCCAGCGCCTCCTCCGATGCATCGATGCCGAGGCCGTGGGCCTGCCACCAATTGTCGAGCGCGGCGAGCAGCAACGTGCCCGGCCCGGTGCCGAGATCGAGGATGGATCGCGGCACCCGGGCGCCGAAATGGTCGACGGCGGCGTCGATCAACGTCTCGCTGTCGGGGCGCGGCACCAGCACGCCGGGGCCGACCTCGAGATCGATCGTCCAGAAGGCGCGATGGCCGACGATGTAGGCGATCGGCTCGTCGGCCTCGCGGCGCGCGACCAGGGCTTCGAAGCCGCCCGGCACCGGCACGTCGAGATCGGCGAGCAGCAGCTGGCCGCGATCGACGTGGAGCGCGTGCGCCATCAGCATCTCGGCATCGAGCCGGGGCGTGTCGCTGTGCCCCGCGATGCGGTTGGTCGCCGCGACAAGGGCGGCGCGGATCGTTTCGGCGGTCGGATCGGCCGGCGCCGGTTCAGGATTCATCGAGGGTGGCGAGGCGCTGGGCCTGGTCTTCGGCGAGCAGAGCGGAGACGAGTTCGTCCAGCCCGGGGCCTTCGAGGATCTCGGGCAGGCGGTGGAGGGTCAGGTTGATGCGGTGATCGGTGACCCGCCCCTGCGGGAAATTGTAGGTCCGGATGCGCTCGGAGCGGTCGCCGGAGCCGACCATCGACTTGCGGGCGCCGGCACGTTCGGAGGCGAGCCGCTCGCGCTCGAGCTCGTAGAGGCGGGTGCGGAGCACCTTCAGCGCCTTGGCCTTGTTCTTGTGCTGCGACTTCTCGTCCTGCTGGATGACGACGAGACCGCTCGGCAAGTGGGTGATGCGGACCGCGCTGTCGGTGGTGTTGACCGACTGTCCCCCGGGACCGGACGAGCGGTAGACGTCGATCCTGAGATCCTTGTCGTCGATCTGGACGTCGACATCCTCCGCCTCCGGCAGCACCGCGACGGTGGCGGCGGAGGTATGGATGCGGCCGCCGCTCTCGGTCGCGGGCACGCGCTGGACGCGGTGGACCCCGCTCTCGAACTTCAATTTCGCGAACACGCCCTGGCCGGTCACCGAGGCGACCACTTCCTTGAAGCCGCCGACGTCGGACGCGCTGGCCGAGATCAATTCGACGCGCCACCCCTGGCTCTCGGCGTAACGCTGGTACATGCGAAACAGATCGCCGGCGAACAAAGCCGCCTCGTCGCCGCCGGTGCCGGCGCGGATCTCGAGCATCGCCGCGCGCTCGTCGGCGGCGTCGCGCGGCAGCAGCTTGACGGCGAGCGCGCGCTCGGCCTCGGGCAGGCTGCGCTCGAGCGCCGCCAATTCCTCCTCGGCCATTTCGCGCATTTCGGGGTCGGCGACCATTTCCTTCAGGGCGTCGATCTCGCCGCGGATCCGCCGCACCTCGCGGGCCGCCGCGGCGACCGGCTCGACCTCGGCATAATCCTTGGAGAAGCGGACGAACTCTTCGGGCGCGAGGCTCGGCGAGGACATCGCGCTCTGCAGCTCGTCCCGCCGCATCTCGATCGCGGCGATCCGTGCGTCCGAGATCCGGGTCATCGGGCGCGAACCGCCTCGGCAAGCGCGGCGAACGGCACGGCGATCTGGTCGCCCGAGACGAGATCCTTGACCGCCGCCTCGCCGCGGGCGAGCTCGTCGTCGCCGAGGATGATCGCGAAGCGGGCGCCGCTGGCATTGGCGCGCTGCATGCGCTTCTTCATATTGCCCTTATAGCCCATGTCGCAGGCGATGCCGGCGCGGCGGAGGTCGGCGAGAAGGCCGATCGCGGCATTCTCGGCCGCCTCGCCCATCGGCACCAGCGCGGCGTCGATGCCGGCGGGCGCAGGCGCGGCGGCGAGCATGGCGAGGCGCTCGATCCCCGCCGCCCAGCCGACCGCGGGCGTGTGCGGCCCGCCGAGCGCCTCGACCAGGCCGTCATAGCGGCCGCCGGCGAGGACGGTGCCCTGCGCGCCAAGGCGATCGGTGACGAATTCGAAGGCCGTGTGGCGGTAATAATCAAGGCCGCGGACAAGGCGCGGATTGCGCTCCCAGGCGACTCCGGCGGCATCGAGCCCGGCCGTGACCCGATCGAAGAAGGCGCGTGCCTCCGGGGTGAGGAAGGCGTCGATATCGGGTGCGCTATCCGCGGCGGGCCGGTCCTTCGGGTCCTTGCTGTCGAGGATGCGCAGCGGATTCTTGTCGAGCCGGGCAAGGCTGTCTTCGGAGAGATCCGCGCGGTGGGCTTCGAAATGGGCGACCAGCGCCGCGCGCCACGCGTCGCGGGTCTCGGCGTCGCCAAGCGTGTTGAGCTGCAGGGTGACGCCCTCGGCGATGCCCAGTTCCTTGAGGAGCTGATCGGCGAGGACGAGCAGTTCGACGTCGGCCGCCGGCGAATCGCTCCCGAGGATCTCGGCATCCAATTGGTGGAACTGGCGGTAGCGGCCCTTTTGCGGGCGCTCGTAGCGGAACACCGCGCCGTGGGTGGCGACCTTGAGCGGGGCCAGTTGCTGCCAGCCTTCGGAGATGAAGGCGCGACAGAGGCCGGCCGTGAATTCGGGGCGCAGGGTCAGCGAATCGCCGCCGCGATCCGCGAACGTGTACATTTCCTTGGAGACGACGTCGGTGGTTTCGCCGATCGAGCGGCTGAACACGGCCGTCGCCTCGAACACCGGCATTTCGACCCGTTGGAACCCGTAGAGGCGCCGGATGCGCTCGAATGCGGCGACAACCGATTGAAAGCGGTCGGCTTCCTCGCCCCAGATGTCCTGGGTGCCACGGATCCTTTGGGGCCCTTTGCTCATCGCGGCGCCTTAGCATTTTTGTCGGCGGTGGGAAGTGCGTGACGCAGTGCAGCAAAGTGGGTAAGGGCCCTCCCGCTATGAACATCGATCTCATCCCCGTCGGCGACGATCCGCCCCATTCGCTCAACGTCATCATCGAAGTTCCGGTCGGCGGCGAGCCGGTCAAGTACGAGTTCGACAAGGTGTCGGGCGCGATGTGGGTCGACCGCATCCTCCACACCCCGATGCGTTATCCCGCCAATTACGGCTTCGTGCCGCACACTCTGTCCGAAGACGGCGACCCGCTCGACGCTTTGGTCGTCGCGCGTTCGCCCTTCATCCCGGGCTCGGTCGTCCGGGTCCGTCCGATCGCCATCCTGTTCCTGGAAGACGAAGCCGGCGGCGACGAGAAGCTCCTCACCGTGCCGGTCGACGCGACCTTCCCTTATTACGAAAAGGTCGAGACGGCCGAGGATCTGCCGACCATCGTGCGCCAGCAGGTCGAGCATTTCTTCACCCACTACAAGGACCTCGAAGAGCAGAAGTGGGTCCGCGTCGGCACCTGGGGCGACCGCGACGAAGCCTTCCGCATCGTCAAGGAATCGATCGACCGCGCCAAGCGCGTCAAGGAAGGCGGCGCCGCCTGAGCCTGGAGGCGCAGCCTTGGGGCTGCGCCTGCCGACGTTGTGCGGCGCGCTCGGTGCGCGGCCGCGCGTTCCTTTTCCTCCCTGTGAGCGCAGCTCATGGGGAGGGGGACCGCACGTAGTGCGGTGGAGGGGCTGGCGGCCGTTGGGCACGCCCCAGCTTTGAAGATCCGGCTCCCGCCGTTCCTTGCTGCGGCGGTTGCAATCTGACCAAGCCTTTATCCCCCTCGACCAAAGCTGCAGGCCCCTCCACCACCCTTCGGGTGGTCCCCCTCCCCATCCGCTTCGCGGACAGGGAGGATGAGGAAGGGCGATGGTGCTGGTTGCCTCTCCGCCTCCCTTCCAGGCCCGCCATCCCCCCGGCGTGGCTGCGATCTGGCGATCGCACCTGGCCATCCCCCTCCCCACCCGCTTCGCGGACGGGGAGGATAGAGCCGGCTGACACGCTAAGCCTTTGTTTTCGCCTTAGTCTGGACAGGCGGGCTCGAACCGGCCAATCGGTGCGCATATGCAACCGAGGTTCGTGTCGATGCGCCAAGCCGTTCTTGCCCTGCTGCTCCTGTCCACCGCTCCGATCGCCGCCGCCGCGGCTGCCCAGTCCGGCCAGCCCGCGGCGTCCGTGCCGGCAAATTTCACCCGCGCCGAGCCGCTGGCCAAGGTCGACACCATCCCGGCGGCGCGCGACGTCGCCTTTCCGGGGACGATCAGGCTCCATGTCGACGTCACCGATCTCGACCGGCGAATCATCCGGGTGAAGGAGACGATCCCGGTCGCTGAGGCGGGGC
This sequence comes from Sphingosinicella sp. BN140058, assembly GCF_004135585.1. Classification (NCBI taxonomy): domain Bacteria; kingdom Pseudomonadati; phylum Pseudomonadota; class Alphaproteobacteria; order Sphingomonadales; family Sphingosinicellaceae; genus Sphingosinicella; species Sphingosinicella sp. BN140058. The sequence continues at coordinate 2,132,242 of NZ_CP035501.1, forward strand.
ACATGGTGCTGCTCTATCCGAAGTGGCTGCCGGGGGCGCATTCGCCGAGCGGGGCGATCAACAAGGTGGCGGGGCTGACGATCCACGCGGGCGGCAAGCGGCTGGACTGGGTGCGCGACACGCTCGACGTCTATGCCTTCCATGTCGACGTGCCGGCCGGGGCGACCAGCCTCGACGTCGAATTCCAGTTCGTCTCGCCGACCGCAGAGGGACAGGGACGGACGGTGATCACGCCGGACATGGCCAGCATCCAGTGGATCGCAACCTCGCTCTATCCGGCCGGCTATTATGTTCGGAACATCCCGGTCGAGGCGACGCTGACGATGCCCCAGGGCTGGACCGCGGCGACCTCGCTGCGGCCGGCTACCGGATCGGCGCCCAATGGGTCGCCGACCGGGGGGGATCGACGATCACTTACAAGACCGTGCCCTACGACATCCTGGTCGATTCGCCGGCGCTTGCCGGCCGCTATTTCCGCAAATGGGAGTTGAGCCCCGACGTCACTCTCAACGTCGCCGCCGACACGCCGGGCGAGCTGGAAGCAAGCGAGGCGCTGATCGGGCTCCACCGCAAGCTGGTCGATCAGGCGGTGAAGACGTTCGGCGCCCAGCATTACGACCATTACGACTTCCTGCTGTCGATTTCCGACAATCTCGGCGGCATCGGCCTCGAGCATCACCGCAGCTCGGAGAATGGCGTCGATCCGGGCTATTTCACCGACTGGAAGTCTGCCGGGGGCGACCGCAACCTGCTGCCGCACGAATATACCCACAGCTGGAACGGCAAGTATCGCCGGGGCGCCGATCTGTGGACGCCGGACTACCGCACGCCGATGCAGAACAGCCTGCTCTGGGTCTATGAGGGCCAGACCCAATTTTGGGGCTATGTGCTCGACGCGCGCTCGGGGCTGCTGTCGAAGCAGGAGACGCTCGACGCGCTCGCCTCGATCGCCGCGACCTATGATTCGACGCCGGGACGGAGCTGGCGGCCGCTGATCGACACCACCAACGATCCGATCATCGCCCAGCGCGCGCCGCAGCCGTGGCGGAGCTGGCAGCGCTCGGAGGATTATTACAATGAAGGGCTGCTGATCTGGCTCGACGTCGACCGGATCCTGCGCCAGCGCTCCAACGGCAAGCGCTCGATCGACGATTTCGCCAAGGCCTTCTTCGGCGTGCGCGATCGCGATTATGGCGAGCTCACCTACACAAGGGAGGACGTGGTCGCGATCCTCAACCGGCTCGTGCCCTGGGACTGGGCCGGCTATCTCGACCGCCGCACCAACAGCTACACCGAACGCGCGCCGCTGGAGGGGATCGAGCAGGGCGGCTACCGGCTCACCTACACCGACACGCCGACCGATTGGTTCAAGACCGGCGAGACCAAGCGCAAGGCGGTCGACCTCACTTACTCCGGCGGGTTCGTCGTCGCCAGCGGCGACGGCAAGGTGACCAGCGTGATCTGGGACAGCAAGGCGTTCGACGCGGGCCTCAGCGTCGGCGCGCAGGTGATGGCGGTGAACGGGCGGAGCTTCTCGCCCGACGCGCTCAAAAACGCGATCAAGGCGGCCAAGGGCACGACCACGCCGGTGCAGTTGCTGATCAAGTCGGGCGATGCCTTCCGCACCATCGATCTCGACTGGCATCAGGGGCTTCGCTACCCTCGCCTCGAGCCGACTTCCGGGGGCAAGGGCAGTCTCGACGCCCTGCTCGCGCCCCGTAGCTGATCCTTCGGAGAGACGTTGATGCGCCAGGCCCTGCTGCTTTCGACCGTGCTTGCCGCCGCAATCCCCGTCACTGGGGCGGCGACCGCGGCCGCTGAAACCCCCGCCTTCAGCTCGGCGGCGCGGGCGGAGGCGAATACCAAGGCGGCGCTGCAGCGGATCAAGAAACTGAACCCGAAAGTGAATGCGGTGATCGCGGTGGATCCCACCGCGATCGCGCAGGCGCGAGCGCTCGACCGAAGCCGCAAGAGCGGGAGCGAGAGCGGGGCGGCAAACGTCGCAGCGGCTCAGCCGCTGTTCGGGATGCCGGTGCTGCTCAAGGACAATATCGAGGCTTCGGGGCCGCTGCCGACGACGGCGGGCAGCCTGGCGCTCAAGGACAATGTCACCAACCGCGACGCCCCTCTGGTCGCGCGGCTGCGCGGGGCGGGGGCGGTGATCGTCGGCAAGACCAACCTTTCGGAATGGGCGAACATTCGTTCCAACGCCTCGATCTCCGGCTGGAGCGCGGTCGGCGGGCAGACGCGCAACCCGTTCGCGCTCAACCGCAATCCGTGCGGCTCCAGCAGCGGCAGCGGCGCGGCGGTGGCGGCGGGGATGGTGCCGGCGGCGATCGGTACCGAGACCGACGGTTCGATCACCTGTCCCGCCGCAATCAACGGCATCGTCGGCTTCAAGCCGACGGTCGGCCTGGTCAGCCGGAGCCGCATCGTGCCGATCAGCCACAGCCAGGATACGGCCGGGCCGATGACCCGGAGCGTGCGCGACGCAGCGCTCGTCCTCACTGCGATCGCCGGCAGCGATCCCACCGATCCCGCGACGGCGGAGGCCGACCGTCACCGCGGGGATTTCGCCGCGGCGCTCTCGGCCGACTCGCTCCGGGGCAAGAGGATCGGCGTGATGCGCTTCGCCAGCGGTTTCGGCACCGACGCGGCGTTCGAGGAGGCGCTCGCCACCCTGAAGCGCGAGGGCGCCGTGCTCGTCGACATCGCCAAGATGGAAGGCCGCGACGAGATCGGCGGCAACGAGTTCAAGGTGCTGCTGACCGAGCTCAAGGCCGATCTCAACGCCTATCTCGCCACCACCCCGCCGAGCGTCCGCACCCGGAATTTGGCCGACGTGATCGCGTTCAACCAGGCGAACGCCGCGACCGAGCTCGCTCTGTTCGGACAGGAGACGTTCGTCCAGGCGGAGGCGACCAAGGGGCTCGACGACCCGGAGTATAGAAAGGCGCGGGCCACGTCGTTCCGGCTCGCCGGGCCGGAGGGCATCGACAAGCTGCTGCGGGACAATGATCTCGTCGCTCTGGTCGGCCCGACCATGCCGGCTTCCTGGCCGATCGATGCCGTCCATGGCGACCAGATTTCGGGCGGCGGCGCCGGCGGCCTTGCCGCGGTGGCCGGCTATCCGCACCTCACCGTGCCGATGGGCCAAGTGAAGGGCCTGCCGGTCGGCCTCAGCTTCATCGGGGCGAAGTGGAGCGACGCGACCATTCTCTCGCTCGGCTATGATTACGAGCAGGCCTCCCACAAGATCATGACGCCGCGCCTGCTGCCGTCGATCGAAGAGAGCCCCGAGATCGCCCCGCACTTGCGGCCGGCGGCCGCGCGGCGCTGAAAGCGCTCGGATCCGGCTCGCGCCCGATCCGGGTGCGGCGGGCGGCGAGAGCCTTGCGACTCGACGGGCTCTGGCGTGTGCCGGGCCTGCGTCGATCGCCGCCGATAACAGGCGAAATACAGGCCCTCTTCGACTGCGCTCTGCCCAGGCTTCGACTGCCTTCGGGGCTGGCGCAGAACCGGGCCTCGCGGCCGTCGAGCATCGGCGGAACGTCGCCGGAGACGGGAGCGGCGGAGGCGAGCGCACGGGCGGTGATGCGGGCGGACGCCTGGCGGAGAGCGGCGCTCGTTTGCGGTTTCTCGGCAGCAGGCGTGATCGTCGGGCACGCAGCCGTGGCGGTTGCGGCCGAAAGAACAGGTGATTTACAGGCGCCTTCCCCCTCCTGCGGGAGTGCGACGGCATCGGCGTTCTCCGAGCGGAGCACTGAATCGGCCGGCTCGCCGGGGTGGCTGCGGTCCGATTGGCGCTCAGTGGCGGCCACCTGCCTCGACGGATCGCCGTTCTCGCTCCTATCAGGCTGATTGATGCCTTCGGGCGGGAAAGCATCGGGTCCGTTGCGGACCGCAATAACAGGCGAAATACAGGCTGCAGCCTCCGCAGTCGTCGGAGTTTCACGCGGGCGGGCGGCGTTTGGCCGAGCGTTCGGCTTCGCCGTGGCGGGCGTCTCTGCGGCGCCTTCGGCAGCGGCGCCCTCGGCCGCGGCCGTCGCTTCACCGTGCCGCTTGTGCAATCCGGTTTCGATCATCCGGGTCTGCGCGGCGAGCACGGCCATCACCTTCTGCGCCTCGCAGGGCGTGATCTCGCCGGCCGCCATCGCCGCGATCACGGCGGACCCGGCGGCGATCGCGTCGGCAACCGAGAGGATCTCCGGCAGCTCCATCTCGACCGGCGTATCCTTGGCCGGCGGGCAGAGGCGGGTGAAGCAGATCCGCAGCGCCGGCCACTCACCGGCCACCGCCCGATCGACCACCGCCCGCGCGATCGCCGTCGCCTCGGCGTCGTCGATGATGTCGCGCAGCACGGATGCCTTGTTGCGGGCGCCGCGGGGACGGCCGGCGGGGTTGCCGCTCTGGCCGGGCAGGAACTGGCCGGCGGAGGTGCGGGTGGCTGGATCGGGCATTTCGATCTCCCTTCCTGAGGCGGTGCCGCCGCAAGGTCGGCGCGCGACGTCGGAGCTTCAGCAGTGTTCGTGTTTTGTTCTTTAGCACGAAATGCGTGGAAGCTCAAGGGAGAGTTGCGATTTCGGCAATGTCGCGAGCGAGCACGGCAATCGGCCGCAGGATGCTGATCGCCGGATGATCGACACCGACAGAACCCCGCCGACAGCGAGTTCGCGCAGCAGATGATGGGCGCCATCCCGCTCGGCCGCTACGGCAAGGTCGAGGAGATCGCAGGCGCGGTGTCCTTCCTCGCCGGCCCGGAAGCGAGCTACATTATCGGCACGCCGCTCAACATCGACGGCGGCGCCGCGGCGTAGACGCGCGATCGGCCCCTCCGCTTTGGCGGAGCGGCCGAGCGATCCTGGTGAGCGCATCCCAGATCTCTCATGCCACGGGGGTGACAGGCGTGGGCGAAGAGGCTTCGGCCGATCACGCGTGACGAAGCGCGCTCTGCCCCATCGAGGGGCGTCGGCCGCAACCCACCCCTAGCCCCTCCCTGGACAGGGAGGGGAAGATGCCCAGGTGCATGGTGACCACATGCGCTTCGCCCTCGGCCGAGGGCAGGCACGCCACGGCATCGCTCCAAGTCGCCCGCCGCGACCAGGGAGGCGCGGAGACTCATCCTGATCTCGCCTGGACCCGATCGGCAGCGGCCGGCGGAATCGCGAGCGTTCCAGGAGCCGGGTCCCGGACGCTGTTTCTTCGGCGTCGCCAATGCGCGACGCGCCTGCGCAGTGCGAATGCCGGGCAAGGCACCGCAACAATCGACACCAATTCGCCGGCCGCACGACACGGCGCTGACACCCGCCGCATCCAGAAAATCAGCGCGGAGATCCGGCGTCGACCGCCGGCGCCGGCCATGCTTTATTCCAGCCGGCGCTGCGCTGCAGCCGCGCTGGGGCAAATGAGGGGATTGAAGATGCGCGTTGCGTTCACGGCCTTGATGTTGCTTTGCGGGACCTCCGCGCTCGCCCAGACGGCGGCGACTCCGACAGGAGAGGCGCCAACGGCGCCCGCAGGGGCCTCTTCGCCCACTCCGCCCGCTGCGCTGGAGGCGCCGGCGACCCCCCTCGCAATCTCGGAGGACCTGCCAAGCAAGACGGCCTCCGGCCTCACCTTCACCGCGCCCAAGGGCTGGTCGATGCGGACCGCGCCGAGCATCGTCGAGCTGATCGCGCCCGAGGGCGATTTCCGGATGGCGATCGTCGAGGTCGGCGCTGCCGCGGATGCCAAGGCGGCGGCGGCCGCGGCCTGGGCGCGGTTCGCGGCGGCGGAGGCGCGGCCGGCCAAGCTCGTCACCGCACGCGCTGCGCGCAATGGCTGGGACGAACGCCAGGTGGTGGATTACGAAGTCTCGCCCAACGAGAAAAGAGTCATGCAGTCGATCGCCTTTCGCAAGGGCACGGAATGGACGGTCGGAATCATCGCCGGATCGGAAGCGACCGCCGAGAAGCGCGGCGCCGCGCTCGGCCTCGTCGCCTCCAGCCTGCGCCCGGCGGGCTATACGCGCGAGAGCTTCGCCGGCCGCGCCGCCAAGCCGATGGACGCCGCGCGGATCGCGCAGCTTCGCGCCTTCCTCGAGCAGGGGATGAAGGAGCTCGGCGTACCCGGCGTCGCCTTCGCGCTGACCGACCGCACCCACACTTTCCATGCGGAAGGGATCGGCGTCCGCGAGCTCGGCAAGCCGACCAAGGTCGATGCCGACAGCACATTCATGATCGCGTCCAACACCAAGGGCATGGCGACCCTGCTGCTCGCCAAATTGGTCGACGAGGGCAAATTGCGCTGGGACCAGAAGGTCACCGACGTCTATCCTGCCTTCAAGCTCGGCAGCCCGGAGACCACGTCGAAGGTGCTGATCCGGCACCTGGTGTGCGCCTGCACCGGCCTGCCGCGCAAGGATTTCGAGTGGATCTTCAACACCAACGCCAAAACGCCGGCTTCCGACACCTTCCGCCAGCTCGCGGCGACGCAGCCGACCAGCGGCTTCGGCGAGGTGTTCCAGTACAACAATCTGATGGCCTCGGCGGCGGGCTATGTCGGCGGCCATATCGTCCATCCGGAGCTTGAGCTCGGCGCGGCGTTCGACCGGGCGATGGAGGAGAAGGTGTTCGGGCCGCTCGGCATGCGCGACACGACGTTCGACTTCGGCCGCGCGACCGCCGGCAATTGGGCGCGCCCGCACAGCGACGGCATGGACAGCAAGCCGACCCCGATCCTGGAGGCGGGCATGGCGTTCAACCGCGCGATCGCGCCGTTCCGACCAGCCGGCGGCGCCTGGTCGAGCGCCAACGACCTGATCAAATATGTCCGCTTCGAGCTCAACGAGGGCAAGACCGACGACGGGCGGCAATGGGTGTCGGCCAAGAATCTGCTCGAGCGGCGGGTGGCGAACGTGCCGGTCGGCGAGGATATCGTCTACGGCATGGGCCTGGAGACCAACACATACTGGGGCGTGCCGGTCGTCCACCATGGCGGCAGCATGGGCGGCTACAAGAGCGACATCGTGATCGTACCCGGCGCCAATCTCGGTGCCGTCATCCTCACCAATTCGGACGACGGCCAGGCGCTGCTGCGCCCGTTCATGCGCCGGCTGCTCGAGCTCGTCTATGACGGCAAGCCGGAAGCGGCCGGCGACGTCGCCGCCGCCGCGGCGCGGATCAAGGCCGAGGTCGCCAAGGAGCGCGAGCGGCTGACCGTGCCGCCCGATCCCAAGGTGATCGCCGCCCTCGCCCCGGCCTATGTAAGCCCCGAGCTCGGCCGCCTCGCCCTCACCCGCACCGCCGACGGCGCGACCCTGACGCTGGCCGGATCGCCGATGGCGATCGGCACCCGCGCCAATGACGACGGCACGACCTCGCTGGTCGTCATCGATCCGACCTTCCTCGGCTTCCCGCTGGTGGTGGCGAACGAGGGCGGCAAGCGGAGGCTGATCGCGCGGGATGGGCAGCATGAATATGTGTTTGAGGGGGAGTGATGGGTGGGGTGGCGCGGCGCGGCGCGGCATATCTTACTATATTGGGTCGGACGAAGAGATCTGCCGTCGCACGAGCCGGACCGTTTCCCCGCGCCTGGAGCATCGGCAGCTTGCGACCAAACCCGGTCCTTCCTGCTCAACAAGCCGAACGACCGGTTCTTGAGCGAGCTGCCGTTCGCGCCTCGGGAACCCGCCCGACGGCTCCGCGCATAATCGGATGTTCCGTCAGACGCCCGTCCTCCCCAAGAGCGGACATTCCAAGCTCGACGGAGAAACACGGTTGATGTCGCTCATTGCGCTGGAGGTTCTCCTGCCGCGCACCTATCGTTTCTAAATGCACGGAGAGAGAGAAAATCAGGAACTAGGCGTAGAAGGCGACATCGCAGCGCCACCGGAGCGCAGGATCAGCAGCGACAAGGAACTGCTCGCGGCGATCTCGGACTTTTATGCCCGGAACCCGCATGTCATCGGGAGCGGCGATATACTGACCGTCACCGGAGGCAAGCCAGCCACGCGGGCGGGCATGGTCGCCGCGTCCCTCGCCGGTCTCGCGGTCGAGGGCGGGGAGCCGGCGATGCAGCGGATTATAATCGTGATACCGCCCGGCGATGACGTCACGGAGGCCGACAGTCGCGCCTGGGAAAGCTTCGGGAAGTCCTTCGAGATGCTCGCCCGCCGCCCGCTCGAAGCAGATGAGGCCGCGTGGTTCCGAGATCGCCTGACCGTCCAGGCGGCGACCGATGGCCGGCCTGCCAGTCTTCTGGCGCTGATGGCCGAGCAGCCCGAACGAACCGCCATCATCGTAGTCGAGGCGGCGGGATACCGGGACGACGCGATCGCGCCCTTTGTCGCCGAGGGTGCCCAGACCCCGCTGATCCCGGAGGACGTCTGGGCGCCTCAGGTTCACGCTCTTGCAGTCGCAGCCGCGCCAATTGCTCGGGAGCGGCATCTCTACGTCGCCCTCGACGTCAACGAGAGTTCGCCGATCCGGCCGGCGCTTGGCGACCTCATCCTATCGGTCGATGGCTTTGGGGTGATGGGATCGACCGCGGACGAAAGCGCCGAAAGCATTCTCGCCCGACGCGTCGATGCCTGGGATCGGTGGATCGCCCTCGGTCAGGCTGGGCGCGCGCTGGCGGACGTCGATGCGCTGCCCCCGGTGACAGACCCAAAGAAGCCTTTTATCAGGGTACAACTGCTGCACAAGGCAGGGCTTCGTCTCGAGGCCCTGGCGCTTATCCGGAGCGAGTTCCTGGCTCGCGACGAACTCGACCCGTCCACCCGGGTCCGGCTTGGACGTATCGCTGAGGATGCCGGCGCGGCACAGCTCGCAGCCGAACTCATCGCGCCCTGTATCGATGCCCTCGAGAGCCGCGAGGACCTAGAGTCTGCGCTCGGGACGCTTGAGCATCGGGACGAGGCACTTGCGGCGCGCATCGCGACCCGGCTCGAGGCCCGCTTTCCCAACGCCCAAGGCGTGCGCCGGCACCGGCGCCAGCTGCTGCTGCGTGCCCGCGACCATTCGGGTCTCGCTGAGCTCCTTCGCGAGAGCGATGCGGCCCGGGCCGACTTTCATGCCCGCCTTGCCGAGGCATTCGCCGGCACCGCCGTTCCGGACTATGTTGGCCTTATCCAGTCAAGTGACACGGCAGAGATCTCCGACGGCTATCGGCTGGCGAGCATCGTGGATGCCCTTGCGCGCGGCCTCATCTGGCATGCGTTCGATCTCGTCGGCGATGTCCCCAAAGGACTGGCACAGGCCGAACGCTGGGAAGGGCTTGCGCTCGAGGTCCTCGAACGCGGCTTTCTCCAGGCCGGGCCGGAGGGCGGGCCTGCTGCTGGGATCGAGGCGACCGAGGCGCTGCTCGGCAAGCTCATCGAGCGGCTGGCTGGCGAACCGATGAACGCGCGCCTGAGAAGCGGCATCGTCAACCTGCTCAAGCCCGATGTGGCTGGTACGACGGGGCTCGCCTTGATTGCAAAGCATGTCCTCGACCTGGCAGGCCGGCCCGTTGCGGTCGACAAGGGTGCGAAGGAAGGCTCGGCGAACGCGGGGTGGATGATGGAGCACAAGCCATTTCTCCAGCGTGCGCTCAACTGGCTTCAGGCCGAGCAGCCAATCATCATCGGCAAGCTGGCCCTGCCTCTGGAACTCCTGACCGAGAGCCCGGACGAAGCCATCTCAGCGCTCTCATCCTATGTCGAGCGAGCTCCCATCTCGGATGACAGCGACATCCAATCGGTCCAGCTGCACCTTGCGCTCGCCGCCGCGATCGCACCGCACGCGGCCGACCCCGACATCGACCTCAGGCTTTACCGGCTGGCAGCCGGCAAGATTGCGAGCAGTGGCTTCGCCCAGACAGGCCGCGACCTCGTCGAAGCGGCCGTCCAGGCCGGGACCGCAACGTCGCGGCGCCGTCGCCTTGCCTGGTTCGCCGTGGCCGACACCTATCACCGGACCGGCGACCATCTGACTGGTCTGGTGGCGCTCGCCTGCGCCTTTGCCGCGGACGATCGGGCGGACGAGGAGGAACTCTGGCAGGAGGTTTACGGGCTGACCCGCCTCCTGCGTGACATCGGCCTGTTCGACACCGCGCTCGCCATGGTCGACAAGGGGCGCGAACTGCTCGAGCGGATGAAGCTCACCAAAACCTATGGTCACCGCCTCGATCTTCTCGCCTTGCAGGTTCGCCTGGCCCGGCGCGACCGTGAGGATCCAGACGAGCTTGCAGCGCTGCTCGCCGAGGCAACGGCGATCGGGAGGACCGTCCTCGATCATCGGGACCAGACAGCGCCGTCCGGCATCATCCTGGGACAGCTCATTCGCGACGCTCGCGAACGCGGTGTAGAGGTGCCGGGTGAGTCCGAGGAGATTTTTGCCGAACTCAACAGATGGGCCGGCGGCACGCTCGCGACGATGATCGCGGCAACCTCTGCGCCGCTGCCGACACCCACCCACCTGGCAGGGCTCGCCGCCGCGATACCAACTGCACGTTACGCCGAAGATGTCGGCTTCGACATGGGGAACATCGCTTTCCTTGCGCAGCGGACCCTTGCCAGCGCCGACATTCTGGCCGCGCCGGAGGATGTAAGCTTCGCGCTCGAACTTCTCGCCGATCGCGGCACCGCGCTGCCCAACTGGGACGAGGCGGCCGCGCCGCCAGCGGTGCCACAGCAGGATGAGCCGGCAGCCATCGCGCGAGCGATTTCGACGGACGGCGTCGATGTCCTTCAACTTGGCTTCGATGCCAGAGGGCGCCTGATCCGGCTTGCTGCCAGCGGCGGCGCGCTGGCAAAGCCTGTCGCGGAAGACGGCGACAAATTCTCGCGTGCCGCCTTCCATGTCTGGTCGCAGGCCTTCCCTTACCGCTACGGGGTCGATGAAAGCCCGAACCTCTTCTACCGCACGACCGAACCCCTGCAGCTGAGCTGGTCCGCAGAGCGCCCGACCATCATCTCGGCGTCGAGCGAGCTTCAGTCCTTCCCGCCCAACATCTTCTACGACGGAACCGAGTTCCTGGGTCGCAAGGCGCCAGTGGCGGCCGTGCCATCGCTTTCCTGGTTGAGCGGCGCCCTCGAACGCAATCACAAGGGCGATGGCCGCCGCGTCGCATGGATCTCCACGGCCGAGGGCGATGACGGTCGCTCGACCCTGACCCTGCTCGCGCAGCGGCTCGATGGCCCGTTCATGGACCATGGCTTCGAGGTCGACCATGGCGGGACCTTGCCGGAGCGCTTCGCCGGAGCTTCGATCGCGGTGCTGACGGCGCATGGCGGCGTCAACCCCGAGGGTCGCTTCTTCCAGCTGGTCTCCGACGAGGGCGTCCTGAAGGTCTCGGCCGCCGACCTAGCCGCGGCCGTGCGAAACGTCGGCGTCGTCATCCTCTTCATCTGCAGCGGGGGGCGCACCGACAAGCATCCCATGGCCAACACGACGCTCGGGCTCGCCAAGCAGGTTCTCGACCGCGGCTGCAGCGCGGTTATCGCCTCGCCCTGGCCGCTGGACTCGCAGGTGCCGCCGCACTGGCTCGATGCCTTCCTAGCTCGGTGGGAGGCAGGCGACCGGCTGATGGACGCAGCTTTTGCGGCCAATCAGGCCGTGGACAAGCGGTTCGCTCTCGACCCTGCGCGGGGGCTCGCGATGACGACCTATGGCGACGGACTGCTGACCAAGCCGTGACTGACTTTCGCCGCGCGCGCCCTACCTGCGTGCGGATCAAACAAAGAGCCCGGCGCGTCCGATACTTGGGTTCTTGGTGAACTGATAATTCGCGTACGGCCTAACGACATCCTGATCGGACTTGTGATTCTCGATCACGATGAACTGGGCCTGGTGGGTCATGGCCTGCAGGTACCGGTAGAAGTGCGTCGCCACATCGGCTTTGCGCAATTCCAGCTCGTCGTCGGTTAGATCCTCGAAGCGATCCTCTTCCGCGGGACGATAAGCGAAGAGGGGCGAATCGAGGATGACGAAACCCGGATGCGGTCGTCCCTTCTCGATGCAATAGACGAGCACGCCGATCTTGAACGCGGCATGGAGGAGCGCTCGAACGCCAGCGCCGTTGTCGCGGCGGCGCTTGCCGTCGACGACGATGTCTTGGTCACCCTTCTCGAAATGCACCGCGTCGGCGCCGGGATAGTTCCACGCCTTCAGGACCTGCTTCACCACCGTCGATAGTTCGTGTGCCTCGCTGTTTGATAGATCGAGATTCACGTCGATGCCGTCGGCGCGTTGTCGCGACTGCACGGCCGTTGCCTTGATCCGCGAGATCTGCGCCTCAAGGTCGGAAACCCGGCGCCTGTTCTCCAACTCGGATTCGAGCTTTTCGCAACGCTCGCTGGCGCCAAGGAAGATGGACCGCGCCGACACCTCGCTCTGTGCAGCTTGGACTCGGGCGAGACGCGCTTTGTTGAGGCTTTCAGTGGCGACGACGATGAGCCGTTCAACCTCGACGATTTCGGCATCGGCATCGGCGGCCGCGGCGGCGAGGTCACGGGCCTCGGCCCGAATCTTCTCCATCTCCAGCTCCACGGCGTGTCGCTGCTCCTCGATGTCACCAAGGCCATGGTCGTGCTTTTGATGGTCGGGAGATGCGCCGCACAGCGGGCAATTGATCGTGGCAAAGCGTTGCAGGAGAAAGCCGCCTTCCTCTAGGCCTTCCAGACGGTCGATATCGGAGGCGTAGACGCGCGCGAGCTCATCGAAACGCACCTTTAGCGCATTCAGCTCCGCGATCCGCGCCTGGTAGCCTTGAATATCATCGGAGAAGCGGCGCTCCTCGAGCGCTAGCGCGTCCAGACTGTTCTGGCGCTCTTCCACTGCTTCGAGAAGATCGGCCTTTTCTCGCTCGGCGGTCGCAAGATCGGCAATGACCGCAGTGGTTTCGACGGTATCATCGATCACTTTTCGCAATTGCTCGGCCATCTGAGAGAGGAGTTCGATTTGCCCCTCCTTTGCAGCCTTGAGCTGATCTCCGGACCGCACCTGCGCGATCGAGGAGCCGTCCACACCGGTGAGGAGGAACTTGAGGAGCCCCTTGTCTTCCGAGGTAACAGTGGTGTTGTGCGCGAGCAGCAAGCTCTTTTCGTCGATCATCCTCGTTTCGTCGATGAGCAGGTAGCGCATGATGACGCGCAACGAGAACGGCGTCTTTTCCGCTCGTTCGTTCTTCAAAAGCTGCGCTTCACGGTAGCCAACGCTCGAGAGCAGAAATCGCGAGACGTTGGGCGAGCTGACGTGCTTTCGTGAGAACACCTCGTACCCAGGCGAGCCTTCACCAACGGTTTGGAGATGTCCGTCGGCCTTGTAGATGTCACCGCCCAAAGCGGATGAGCGCAAGGTGACTTGATGATCGCCAGGGAGGGTGAGCCACAGGAGATAATTGTCCACGCCCTTGCCTTCCGGAGGCAGGGTCGGAAGCTCTCCGCCAAGGAGGTAGTCGATCGACTTGCGCACAAACGATTTGCCCGTGTTCGAAGCACCCCAGATGATGTTCACGCCCGACTTGAATTGAACCGAAACCGGTATTCGCTCGGGGCCGGTGAACATCAGCCGGTCGATGATGATCCTGCGCCGGTCAGACATTATCCGGAGCCCTGCCGACGATCTCGTGAGACCAGCGCTCCAGACCGTCCTTCAGACCTTGGATGAAGACGTCGACACCTTGATCAGCAGCCTCCCGTGCGAGCCATTGGGCCGCTTTGGCGAGGCGGCGATTATAGGCGCTACCGAAAAGATCGATCATCGCTGTTGCCGTTTCGTGCGCCCGAAACGCGATGCCGCTGCCCGTAAAGACCTGTTCGACAAGCGATGCGCGGGCCATCAGCAGCAGGCCCTCTTCAACCAGGTGTCGGCGCACGAAATACTCGCCGGCACGGGCATTGATCTCGGGGTGAAGACTGGGTGGGCCGCCAACGTCGCCGGTGTGGACAATGTAATAGTCCAGTAGCGACATGGTCGCGAGGTCGAAGGCCTGGGGCGCAAAGGCGTCGAGAATGATAAGCGCCCGCACGCCTGCTTCGAGCGGAGTGTTGAAGAGTTGCGGCTGGGCGATGGGCAAGGTCAGGCCCACGGCATGCGTCCGACATTCGCGAAGTGGTGGCACGCGCCCTGTTTGACGCTTGGGGTGACGCGATTGTGCCGCCCGAGCGCGCCGGTAATCTGGGCGAAGGAGGCGACTTCCATGATCTGCGTAAGCCTCTCGTAAGGGGGCGCCGTGCCCAGCGCGTGGTACCGATCGATCACGGTCTCGTGCACGTCCTCGTCGACATTGTCGATCTGGCTGGCCGGCAGGTTGTCACGAAAATGGCGTCGAAACGCCTGGCGTTCGAGGTACCGTCGACGGGCGTTGACGATTTGGGGGCCGTAGGTCGCGTTGGCAACGACCTCCGAATAGGTTGCGAAGGCCGCGCCACTGGCTGCGGCGAACACCGCCACAAGCTGGGTTACATATGCGGACTCTTCGTCAGCAACGTCCTCCGGCACGTCAGCGACCCGCACCCGCGGGGCTTCGCCTGGATCGATGTCGAGGAGCTCATGAAGGACGGCCCGCATTTGGGGTTTCTCGACGAGCTCGCTCGCCTTCCAGAGTTCCACGTTCTCGAACGCGTATGCGCGGATCGCCGTCGTGATCGCCGGGGTGAGCGGACATGGCGTCGTCGATATGCGATTGAGGCAATAGGCGTCCCAGTTGTCGACCACGAAGTCCGCGATGAGCGACGGTCGGTCGATCACCTTCTTGACGTCCCGAACTGCCGAATTGGGGCAGACGAAGATGTATTTGGTGGGCAGCGTAAATTCGCCCTTGTCGGCGTAATAGAAGATTTTGCCGAGTTCAGTGACAAACTCGGCCTTGCCCAAGGGCGCCTTGAGATGCTTGCACTGGTAGTTGTGCCAGTTACCATCGTATCGGCGCGCCGAAAGAAAGCCAACGGCGTCGCGACCCATGTCCGCCGATGCGGTTGGACGTTCGAATCCGACATAGGTGTCCGCAAGCTTCGCGAGCCACTTCTTGATCAGATCTTCGAGCTCGCTGTCCGATAAATTCAGGATCTGGCGATCTTCGTTGAATGCCATTTTTGCGCTTTCCTCCCCTTGCGCTCGCCAGCGACCTGACGGAAATTGCTTTTGTGATCAAACCTTATTCGATCGTGTCCGCTCCGATCTGGCGCGCACGGCAGCTATCCTGCAATTCTGACTGAAAGCTGCCAAGCAGCTCACGGCCACTTCTGGTCGCCCTCCGATAGGAGGTCGGGCAACCAGTGGACGTCGGCTTCTGACGAAACCCGCCGTTCGGCATGGTGGTCATCAAAGGCAGCATTGTCCCAAAGTCGGCCGCTCTTGTAATGCGGTGCGCGAACCTGTGTCGGCGGCGACTTACTTTAAGCCTGTTCCAGTAGGCAGAAGTGCGCTCTTACGGGGGAATGGGACGGAGCGCAGCCGCCGCGCCGCTCCTACCCCTCCCCCAATTCCCCCAGCTTCGCCGCCAGCTCCGCCTTGCGAAACGGCTTGGTCAACCGCGGCAGATCGACGTCGATGCCGTCATTCTCGGCATAGCCGGAAATCACCAGCACGCTCGTCTGCGGCCGCTCGGCGCGGACGCTGCGGGCGAGATCGGTGCCGTTGATGCCGGGCATGAGATGGTCGGTGACCAGCAGATCGGGGGCGAGGCCGTCTTCGAGCAGGCGGAAGGCTTCCTCGGCGGAGGCCGCCTCGACGACCGCATAGCCGAGCTCGGCGAGCATGTCGGCGGTGCTGATCCGCACCAGATCCTCGTCGTCGACGAGCAAAGCGGTGCCGGTCGTCGCCGCGGCCGGTTGCGGGGCGTCGGCGGTGGATGACGACGGCGGCTTCGCGGCGGCATCGGCGGCACTGCCGTCGGCGCTGACCGGGAGCCAGAGGGTGACATTGGTGCCCACATTCGGGCGGCTGTCGATGGTGAGGGCGCCGCCCAATTGGGAGGCGAGGCCGTGGGCGCTGGAGAGGCCGAGGCCGGTGCCCTTGCCGACGCCCTTGGTGGAGAAGAAGGGCTCGACCGCGCGCTTGAGGGTCGCCTCGTCCATGCCGATGCCGGTGTCGGCGACCGACAGGCGGATGTAGCGGCCGGCCGCGAGGTTGGTGCGGTGGCCGGGCGCGACCGATTCGCAATCGGCGGTGATGCGCAGGGTGCCGCCATCCGGCATCGCATCGCGCGCGTTGACGCCGAGATTGAGGAGGGCCATTTCGAGCTGGTTGGCGTCCGCCCTGGCGGGCGGCATGGCGTCGGCGGTCTCGACCGCGACGCGGATCTGCGGACCCGACGTGCTCGCGACCAGATCGGCCATGCCGGTGACCAGTGCGCCGACGTCGACGGCGCTGGCCTGGAGCGGCTGGCGGCGGGCGAAGGCGAGCAGGCGCTGGACCAGAGTCTTGGCGCGCTCGGCCGATTGCATCGCGCCGGCGATCAGGCGCTGCTCGCGCTCGCCGCCCAGGGCCTTGCGCTGGAGCATGTCGAGGCCGCCGACGATGGGCGTGAGCAGATTGTTGAAATCGTGGGCGACGCCGCCGGTGAGCTGGCCCATCGCCTCCATCTTCTGGGCCTGGCGGAGCGCCTCCTGCGCCGCATCGAGCTCGGCCGCGGCCGCTTTCTCGGCAGTGACGTCGCGGCCGACGGCGTGGACCAGGCCTTCGAACGGCACCGCGCTCCACGAGATCCAGTGATAGGCGCCGTCCTTGGCCCGGTAGCGGTTTTCGAAGCGGTGGAGGGTGTCGCCCTGGGCCAGAAGCTGGGCGCCGGCGCGCGTGGCGGGGCGATCGTCCGGATGGATGAGGTCGAGAAAGCATTGTCCGACCAGTTCGTCCTCGCGCCAGCCGAGCAGCGCCGTCCAGGCGGGATTCACCGCGGTGACGATGCCGTCCATGCGGGCGACGAGGATGACGTCGGTGGTCAGCCGCCAGATGCGATCGCGATCGGCGGTGCGCTCGGCGACCTGGCTTTCGAGGCTCTCGTTGAGCGCACGCAGCCGTTCCTCGGCATCGCGGCGGGCGGAGATGTCGTTGAACAGGATGGCGACCCGGCCGTCGCCGGCATCGCCGAGGCGGAAGGCGTAGACGTCGAACCAGCGGCCGAGCGAGTCCGACGCCTGCTCGAACCGTTCCGGAACGCCGGTGCGGGCGACCCGGCCGTAGGTCTCGAACCATTTCTCCTCGAGCGCGGGTGCGGCGTCGCGCAGCCAACGGCCGAGAATCTCGGTGGGAAAGCCGGTCTGGCGGTAGAAAGCGGGGTTGGCCTCCAGCACGCGGTAATCGACGCGGCCGCCCGGCGATTGGAGGTCTACCTGGACGACGCAGAAGCCGGATTCGATCGATTCGAACAGAATCTGGTAGCGGGCCCGGCTTTCGGCGAGCGCGACTTGCGCCGCCTTGCGGGCGGTGATGTCGATCGCGGTGCCGATCACGCGGACGCAGCGGCCGGCATCGTCGAACAGGCCGCGGCCCTTGGCGGCGACCCATCTGATGATGTTGTCGTCGCGGCCGACCGTGCGATATTCGACGTCGTAGAGCAGGCGGCGTGTCGGATCGGCGGCGGCTTCGAAGGCGGCGCGGGTCTTTTCCCGATCCTCGGGGTGGACGCCTTCGTAGAAGATGTCGAGCGTGACCGGCAGGTCGGCCGAGACGCCGAACATCGCCCGCACGCGCGGCGACCAGAAGATCGCGCTGGTGGCGACGTCGACGTCCCACTGGCCGATCTCGGCGACGTCGAGGGCGAGGCGCAGCCGTTCCTCGTTCAGCGCCAGCCGTTCCGCGGCCTCGCGGCGATCGTCGATGTCGATGACGGAGCCGACATAGCCGAGATAGGCACCGTCGGCGCCGAAGCGCGGCGCGGCGGCGTCGAGCGTCCAGCGATAGGCGCCGTCGGCGCGGCGCAGGCGGAAATCGACGCGATATTCGCGGCGATCGGCATTGGCGCCGAGGAAGGCGTCTCGCGCGATGTTGCGGTCGTCGGGATGGATCGCATCGGTCCAGCCGAGCCCCTCGCCGGCGCCGGGCGCCTGTCCGGTATATTCGTACCAGCGCCGGTTGAGATAGGTGCAGTGCCCGTCCGGATCGGTGACCCACATCATCACGGGGGCGCTGTCGGCCATGGTCCGGAAGCGCGCCTCGCTCTCGGCCAGCGCCTGCTGGGCGCGCCGGGTGTCGGAGACGTCGCGGACGATGAGCACGCCGCCTTCGACGGCGCCGTCGCGCAGCACCGGCGCGTTCGAACATTCGACGAAAACGGGGCGGCCGTCCCGGTGGAAGAAGACGTCCTGGTGCGCGCGGAGGCTTCGGCCGTTGAAGAAGACACGGCCGAGCGGGCAGTCCTCCATCGGATAGGGCCGGCCGTCGGGATGGCGATCGTGGACGCGCTCGTGGAGCTTGCGCCCGGTGAGCTCCGCCTTGCTCCAGCCGAACATCGCCTCGGCGGCGGGGTTGGCGTAGACGGTTTCCCCCGAAGCGTTGAGCAGGAAGATGGCGTCGGCGGCATGTTCCATGACCAGCCGCGAGATTGCGAGCTGCTCCTGCAGGGCGGCGACCGCGTTTTCCGGGCTCGCAGCCGGTGCTTCGTTCCCGTCCTGCGGCATGCGTGGCGTCCCCTGCGCTTGGACTGCGGTCTAAACACGGTGGCGCCATGCGGCACAATGGTTTTCGAGGAGGGGGTGACCGGGCGTGGAGGGTGGCTCGGCGGCCGGCGGCAGGCGAATTGTGTATGATGTCCCCGCTTTACGACGTCCCCGCTTTACGGCTTGGACCCTTCATCCTCCGTCACGCAACGGCGCCTCCACACAGTGCGGGGGCCGCACGGGGCATTGGGCCGGGACCGGGGCCGTGGGCGGCGGCGGCACGCGCAAGAGCGGGGTGACGGCGACACCCTCGACCGAAGCCGCTGTTTCGCGCGAAGATCGCGAAGGGCCGCGAAGCCCGCGAAGGAGAAGGCTGCCGGTGCCTTTCGGCCGACGCCTGTGCCCGGGCCTTCAAGCCCCATGTTCGCACGCCGGGCACAAAGGACCACCTCTTCGACGGCCCCAGGACAGGTCAGGCCGCCAACGATCATGGCAGGTCGGCGGCGCCCCTCCAAGGAAGGGGATCGATCTGCTCCTGCGCGGAAGCGGCATCCGCCCTTCGCGTCATCGCGTCCTTCGCGATCTTCGCGTTGAAATCTGGCCGGCGTCCGCGAGAAACAGGAGAGCGCTTCGACAGGCTCGCTTCGACTTCGCTCAGGGCATGCTTGGACCTCGCTCGGGAGAGCCCCAGCGGGAACGGGAATAGGGGGGCAGCGGTGAGGGCAGATATTGGGCGCGTGCCGGTTACCCGGCGGCCGCCAGGCGGGGCGGGACGGATTCGTCGCGATCCTCCGCGACGGGCAGCGCCGCCGGCAGGGTGAGGAAGAAGGTGGCGCCCTGGCCGATATTGTTCTCCGCCCAGAGCTTGCCGCCATGGGCCTCGATGATCGTGCGGGCGATGCTGAGGCCGACGCCGAGGCCGGTGCCCGAGCCCTTCAGCGCCGAGAACAATTCCTCCGGATCCTCCTGGGGAAGGCCGGGGCCGTTGTCGGCGAGGGTGAGCAGGATGAAATCGTCCTTCGCCGGCTGGGCACGCACGGTGAGCCGCGGCTGCCGCTGCTGGGCGAGCGCCTGCCAGGCGTTGCGGAGAATGTTGACCAGCACCTGCTCCACCTGGACCGGATCGCCGTGGACCAGGCGTTCGCCGCGATCGAACTCGATGCGCAGATCGGGCTCCTTCAGGCCGGCGTCGGCGCGCAGCAGCTCGAGGCAGCGATCGATGCTGGCGCGCAGATCGACGCGGCTGCGCGACACGCCGCTTTCGCTGATCATCGCCCGCGCCTTGCGGATGATCTCGCCGGCGCGGCGGATCTGTTCCTCCGCCTTGTCGACCCATTCGCGCATCTCGGCGACGCCCGATCCCTTGGCGAGGCCGTGCTTGACCAGGAAGGTGTAATTGGCCGCCGCGGTGAGCGGCTGGTTGAGCTCGTGCGCGAGGGTGGTGGCGACGGCGCCCATGCCGGCGATGCGGGCGGCGCGGTTGAGCTCGCCCTGCAGCCTCGTCAGCCGCTGTCGTTCGTGGGCGCGGGCGGCGCCCGAGGCGATCAGGGCAAGGAACAAGAGGACGAAGGATCCGCCGCCGACGAACAGCGACAGCGCGGTGCCGTCGAGGCTTGCTTCGGCCCGGACGGCGGCGGGGACCACTCGGAAGGTGGCGGCGGCCATGCCGGCGAAATGCATCCCGCAGATGGCGAGCGCGAGCAGCAGCGCGCCCGCCGCGCGCGCCGAGATCGCGCGCCGCCGGGTTCCGAACTGCAGGGCCGTCCACGAAGCGGCGATCGCGATCAGGAAGGACAAAGCGACGAAGGCGGGATCGTAGACGATCGCGACGCCGGTGATCGCGGCCATGCCGACATAATGCATGGCGCAAATCGCCGCGCCCATGACGAGGGCGGCACCGGAGGTCTTCCAGGGGCGGGCCGGGCGGCGCTGGGCGATGGCGACTGCGGCGGTGCTTCCCACCAGCGCGAGCAGCAGCGAGAGCGCCGTCCAGGCGGCGTCATAGCCGAAGCCCGCCGCGATCGAGAAGCCGAGCATCGCCATAAAATGCGTGACGAAGATGCTCATTCCGAGGGCGAGACCGGCGGCGGCGAGCAGGGGTGCTCGTGCCCGGCCTTCCCGCGCCCGCGCCTGTTCCTGCAGATCGAGCGCCACCCAGGCGCCGAGCAGAGCCGCGGCCAGCGCCAGCATCACGAAGGCCAGCTGATGTTCACCCTGCATCGGTCACGCGGCACCCTCTCCTCATGCGCTCGCCCGCAGGCGGCGGGCGGTGCCGAAGCGCCGGCCGCCACCCGCCGGGCCGCGGCCCTCGCCCGCGATGCGGACGGGCCTCGACCCGGTCAACCTGTTGAAACTCCTAGGGGCGGGATCGGCTGCACCGATGCGCGGGACGGGCGCAGGGTCGGCGAAATGGGTGAGTCGAGGCTTGCTTGGCCAGCGCAACGGACCGTTGCGATACTTCATTCGTGTCCCATGATGGTGGCTCGGGCGCAGATTGTCGCGCCGAATGCACGGGTCGGCGATGCGGCATGGTCCGTTCAGCGGGTTGCGGGTTGTCGCGGGATGCAAACGACCACCGAGCGCCACATCAGCAACGCCGACATCCGCGCCGTCGCGGAGCTCGTCGCCGAAGGGCGTTCGATCCCCGCCGTGGTCGTCGGCGCGATCCTCGCGCGGCTCGAACGGGCGGAGGAAGAGCTGCAGCGGCGCATGCCGGACGGCGGCAAGCCGGAACTGGCGCGGGGATTCGCCTAGCACGCGCCAGCCGCGATGTGCGGGAGAGGCGGGGGTTGGTGGCATCCTGGTGCGCCACAGGTGGCTGGTGTGACGCGGTCGCCGATGGACTGAGGGGTGACGCCTGCGCGTTCGCGGCAGTCCGTTGTCATATGGAGCGTCCGAAGAGGCCGCCGTTCGAGAGCGTGGGGGCTGGTTATGACGCTGAGGGTTGGTGGCGGACGGGCCGCCCCACCTCCGATCCCGGTGCGGGGACAAAAGCGGTCTGCCTCTTCGCGGCATCGCGTCCTTCGCGATCTTCGCGTTGAAGATGGGCGGGTGAGCGGAAAGCGGGGCGAGGGAGCGCTCCACGGGGGCCTGCAGCGCGCGGCGGCTGCCTCGGCCCTTCACGAATGTCGCTTGGGCAGAAGAAGGAAAGCGCTTCGACAGGCTCAGCGCGAACGGGGAAAAGGGGCGGATACCTTCTTTACCACCAACGTGCGTCCGCGGAGGAACTCTTCGGGTCCGGGGCCTGCCGCTTCAGCAGCAAAAATGGAAAAGGCCTCGACCAGCTCCCTTCGACTGCGATCACGACAGGCCTTTCGGCTCGTCTCAGGGCGGCCCCCCTTCGGCTACGCTCAGGGCATGCTTCGACTTCGCTCAGAAGAGCTTCAGGAGACCGGGGTGTGGGCGGAATTCCCTCACCAGAATCGTTGGGGCCGGCTGCATCATCCGGCGCCATGACCAAGCTGGGTCCTCACCGAGAGCTTATCGCCCCACCAAAGCCAGCTCGGGAAGGACTATGATCCTTGTTGCAATTGAGAATGCGTCGCATTAGACGACCGGCGACTGTTACGGATCAGGATCGACCATGCGCCTTGCTTCTTGCCTGCTGCTCTCTTGCGCCGCCTTCAACGGCGCTCCGGCCCTTGCGGCCGCTGCGTCCGACGAGGTCGTCGCGGCGGGCGATGCCGCGGCGGCCGCGGCGGCAGAGAGCGAGGCGGGCGCGCCGGACGAGATCGTCGTCACCGGCGAGCGCGATGCGCGGCGGGTGTTGAGCAAGAGCGATACGCCGCCGCTGGAGACGCCGCAGCCGATCACTGTGGTAACGGACGACGTCTTCCTCGCCCAGGGCGCGGTGTCGGTCAGCGACACGCTCAACTATGTCGCGGGCGCGACCGCCAATCCGTACGGGCCCGACAGCCGGGTCGACGGGGTCAAGGTGCGCGGGCTGGACGCGCTCCAGTTTCGCGACGGGATGCGCGACGTCTTCTCTTATTATGCGAGCATCCGTGCCGACCCCTACACCTTCTCGCAGGTCGAGCTGGTGCGCGGGCCGGCCTCGGCTTTGTTCGGCGCGGGGGCGCTGGGCGGGCTGTTCAATCTCAGCTCGAAGCTGCCGCAGTTCGAGGCCGGCGGCGAGATCGCGCTGCGCTACGGCTCGTTCGACCGCAAGGAGGTGCTCGCCGATCTGACCGGGCCGATCACCGACGAGCTTGCCGGCCGGATCGTCGCCCGGGTCCGCGATTCGGGCACGCAGACCGATCATGTCGCCGACGACCGGGTGCTGATCGCGCCCTCGCTCACCTTCGCGCCGAGCAGCGACACCAGCCTCACCCTGCTCGGCCTCTACCAGGAGGATGACGGCGGCTCGACCGCGCAATTCCTGCCTCTGGTCGGCACCCTGCTGCCCAACCCGAACGGCAAGCTCGACCGCGACCTGTTCATCGGCAAGCCGGGCTGGGACCGCTATGACGGCCGCCTGCTGCAGGGGACGGCAATCCTCGACCACCGGTTCAGCGACCAGGTGCGGCTCAGCCTCAAGGCACGCTACATCGACAGCGACCTCGATTATTTCACCCATTATCCCGACAGCTATTCCAACCCGGCCGCGCCCTATCTCGACGCCGACCAGCGCATCATCGGCCTCTATGCCGACGCGAACCGGGCGCGGATGGAGATCTTCTCGACCGACAACAATCTGAGGGTGACCTTCGATACGGGTGCACAGATCGAGCATGCTCTGCTCGCCGGCGTGGACTACAGCTGGAACCACGTTCGCAAGGTTGCCGGCTTCGGCTATGAATCGATCGACATCTACGATCCCGATTATGCGAGCCTGTCCGATTATGGCGGCGGCCTGCCCGAGCCCTCCGCCCCGTCCGAGGACATCAGGCAGACTCAGCTCGGCTTCTACCTGCAGGACCAGATCCGGATCGCCGACCGCGTCTCCGTGACTCTCGGCGTGCGCCACGACCAGGCCGAGGCCAAGGATGCGCTCGGCGGCGGCAGCTATGACGAGAGCGCGACCACCTTCCGCGCCGGCGTGATCGGCGAGATCGTGGCGGGCGTGTCGCCCTTCGTCAGCTATACCGAGAGCTTCGAGCCGATCGCCGGCGCGGCGAGCGACGGCAGCCCGTTCAAGCCCAAGAGCGGCCGCCAATATGAAGCGGGGATCAAGTTCCAGCCGGCGCCGAACGCGCTGGTGACGGTGACCGCCTTCCACATCAAGGAAAGCAACACGCCGATCGACGATGCCGGCACGCCCGATCCGTTCGACCAGATTCAGGCGGGATCGCTGACCTCCAAGGGCTTCGAGATCGAGGGGCGCGCCACCCTGCCCGGCGACCTGCAGCTGATCGCCAATGTGAGCCGCAACGACGCCAAGCTGAAGGATACCGGCCGGCAGCTGGAGAACGTGCCGAAAACCAATGCCTCCTTGTGGGCGCTGAAGCAGGCGACTCTCGCCAGCGGCATGACGCTCCGGATCGGCGGCGGCGTCCGCTATGTCGGCGCCAACCGCTCGTTCGGCGCCGCCTTCCCCGACGGCATCCGCACGCCGAGCTACACTCTGGTGGACGCGGTTGCCGAGATCGGCTGGAAGCAATGGAGCCTCGGCATCAACGCGGTCAATCTGTTCGACAAGCGCTTCTACAGCGCGTGCCTTGCGCGCGGCGACTGCTTCCAGGGGCAGGCGCGCAACGTCTTCGGCACCCTGAGCTACCGCTTCTGACATGGTCTGGCCGGCGAGCCTGGCGGCGATCGCCTCCGTGCTGGTGCTGCGGGCGGCGTGGGCGCGGCGGACCCGTTCGCATGCGCTGAACGGCGCCGGCTGGGCGCTGATGGCGCTCGCCGCGGGGCTCGGCTGGCAGGAAGCAGGGGCGTGGGGGACGAGCGTCGCCTGCCTCGCCGGCATGGCCGCCGCCTGCCTGCTGCTCGCTTACGCCGCGCTGACCGCGCCGGCGGGGACCGAGCGGGCGTCGAACCGGCGCGCGGGCATGCTTCCGCAGGGCGGCGAGCCGCTCGGGCTCGGGCGGCGGGTGGCGACCTTTGCGATCAGCGTGCTGCTCGCGGCGGCGGCCGGCGTCGGCCTGGCGCTCGGGCTGCGCAGCCTTGCCGGGCTGCTCGGCGCGGGCGAGGCCGATTCGACCGCGCTCGCCTTCTTCGCGATGCCGCTCGCCTGGGCGATGCTCGGTTTCTATGTGCTGATGGAGCAAAGGCGGCTGCGGCCGCTGCTGGTGCTGGCGGCGTTCGCCCTGGCCGGGCTGCCGGCCTTCGTGACGGGAGCAAGTGGATGAGCGCGGCGCCGGATCCGGGAACCGTCAAACGGGCGCTGTCGGCCCATGCCGCGATCGGGCTGCTCGCCGGCGCTTTGCTCTATCTGGTGTCGCTGACCGGCACGCTGGCGGTGTTCTACGCCGAGTTCCAGCGGGTGGAGCAACAAGGCGTGCCGGAGATGACGGCGATCGCGCCGGAGGCGGTGGCGCGCGGTGTCGCCGCAATGGTCGCGACCGAGGCGGGCAAGCCCAAGACCACTCATCTCTACGTGCACATGCCGGTGGAGGATCTGCCGCGGGCGACGATCACCACCGACAACCAGGCCTTTCATCTGCGCGCCGACGGCAGCCTCGCGCAGAAGGAGGAGATCGCCTGGTCCGACTTCCTGCTCCAGCTCCATTACCTGCTCAATCTGCCGGCGCTGTTCGGGATCCTCCTGGTCGGCGCGCTCGGCGTGGCGATGCTGGCGCTGGCGGTGTCGGGCGTCGTCGCGCATCCGCGCATCTTCCGCGACGCCTTCCGCCTGCGGGCGCGGGACGCCAATGCGCTCGCCGACTGGCACAATCGCCTGAGCGTCTGGACCCTGCCTTTCTCGGTCGCGATCGCGCTGACCGGGGCGATCATCGGCACCGCTACGCTCACCGGCTATGCGATCGCCTCGGCCGATCATGGCGGCGATCTCGAGAAGGTCTATGCGCCGATCTACGGCGCCGAGGCGAAGCCCGATCCGGCGCCGGCGCCGCTGCCCGACGTCGCTGCGGCGCTGCGGCACATGGCCGCGCACCATCCCGACGTGGTGGTGAGCTATGCGATCCTCCACGATCCGGGGACGAAGGGGCAGCATATCCAGATCGTCGGCGAGCATCAGCGGCGGCTGATCTTCGGCGAATATTACGGCTTCGACGCGGCCGGGCAATTCCAGCACAGGGCCGGGCTTGCCGACGGCGCGGTGGGGCAGCAGGCAGCGGCCTCGCTCTACCGCCTCCATTTCGGCACGTTCGGCGGGCTGCCGGTCAAGATCGCCTATTTCGTGTTCGGGGCGGCGCTGACGGCGATCTGCGCGACCGGCACCTTCCTCTGGCTCGGCAAGCGCCGGCGGCGCGGCTTCGACGAACCGCGGCTGCTGGCGGCGTGGCGCGGCGTCGTCTGGGGCTGGCCGATCGCGCTGGCGGCGAGCTTCGTCGCGCGGATCGCGATCGGCAACGACGCGCCGCTCGTTCCGATCTTCTGGGGCGGGGCGGTGCTGGTCGTCGTGGCGGCGGTGGCGCTGGCCAGGTGGCGGCCGCTCCCGCGCCTGTTGCAGGGCGGGCTGGTCGCGGCGATCGGCGCCGACGCGGTTGCGGCGATCGTCTGATCGTGCGGCGGGGCGGACGCTAACACGTATAGTGCCCCCCTTTGACACGGTGATCGTGACCGCGGGTGATGCTCCTCCACCATTCTTAGGGTGGTCCCCCTCCCCGAGCGAGCTTGCGGAGGAGCTTTCGGGATGGCGGCTCAGCGCGGCTCGGGAGCCGCGACGTTGGTCGATTGGCGCGCAATCTGGCGCCAGCCGTCGGGGGTCTTGCGCCAGATGCTGGTGAAGCGGCGGCGGATCGGCGCCGATGGCGCGCCGGCGCGGGTGACCTTCTCCTCGCCCATCAACACGACGATCGACTCGCCTGAGGGGTAAGCGGCCTGCACCTCCCGTTCGTAGCCGGCGAAGCGGGTCGCACCGGAGCGGAATTGTTCGAGAACCTGCTCCGCGGTGAGGATCTCGTTGGCCGAATTCTGAAGCCTGAACTCGGGCGCGAACAGGCTGCGCAAGGTGGCGACGTCGCCTGCGGCGATCGCGGCCTCCAGCCTGCGGTTGCGCGCGAGCACCTGGTCGACATGGGGGTGCTGCGCCGCCGGAGCGGGCGCGAGAGACGTGAGCAGCAAAGCGATCGTGCCGAGCATCCTATCCTCCCCGGCCATCCTAAGCGTTCGGCGCGCCGAACGGAACGTCAGACTTGCCCGGCAACGCCGCCCTTGCGCTTGCGCGGTTTGCGTTTGGCGGTGCCGCGGGTGCCGGCTTCGACGGCGAGGCGGGACCAATGCTGCAGGGCGTCGGCATCGTCATAGACGTCGGCGGGCGCGCGGCGATAATCCATTGTGCCGACGCGGCCGTCCTTGAAGGTCATGCTGAACCGCTCGCAGCCTGCCTCGTCCCAGAGCGCGTCGGTTTCGGCATCGGCCTTGAGCCAGAGCGTATCGTCGTGGAGGATCGCGAAGATGATGCCGTCGAGATAGAGCGTCGCGCCGCCCATCATGCGGCGCAGCGACACCGATCCGAGCGGCGCCAGCGCTTCCTGGATCCAGGAATAGAGGCCCTCGTCGATGCTCATGCGGCAATACTCATGCGGCCGTGATCCTGAGGCCGGCGATGCAGCCGACCAGGCCGAGCAGCAGCAGCAGGCGGATGGTGGTGGCCGGCTCGCCGAACCACCAGATGCCGACGATCACCGTGCCGGCGGCGCCGATACCGGTCCACACCGCATAGGCCGTGCCCATCGGAATGGTGCGGGCGGCGAGCTCGAGCAGGCCCATCGACAAGGTGACCGAGGCGAGGAAGCCCAAGGTCCAGGGGATGTTGCGGAAGCCCTCGGCATTGCGCAGGCAGGTGGTGAAGCCGACCTCGAACAGGCCGCCGACGCAGAGCAGTATCCAGGCGAGGAGGGGGGTCATGGCATGGCCTCGATGGCGGGTTCGGGATGGGCGGAGGTGCGGGCGGCGAGGATGCAGCCGGCGACGATCAGGGCGGCGCCGGCGAGGGTCGCCAGCCGCACCGGCTCGGCGAAGACCAGGAAGCCGAAGATCGCCGCCCAGACGAGGGCGGTATATTCGACCGGGGCCAGCCGGTGCGCCTCGGCGCGGGCATAGGCCCAGGCGAGCAGCATCAGCGAGATCAAAGCCAGTATCGCGGCGACGAACAGGTTCGGCCAGTGGCCGGCGGCGGGCGGCGTCGCGAGGAAGGGCGCCGCGACCGCGAGCGTCGCCACCACCACGACATATTGGTAGAAGGCGATTTCGAGCGGCTTCGCGACCAGGGCCTGCTGGCGCATCAGGATGATGTTGTAGGCATAGAGCATCGCCGACGTGAGCACCGAGGCGACGCCCCACCAGTCGCGGCCGCCGGCGTCGCCCGTGCGGGTGGCGACGATCAGCAGGACGCCGGCGAAGCCGACCAAGGAGGCGAGCACCGCCTGTTTGCCGACCGGCTCGTCCAGGATCGCGGCGGCGAGGTAGAGCGAGACGAGCGGCGCGACGAAGGTGAGCGCGACCGCTTCGGCGAGCGGCATGCGGGCGATTCCCCAGAAAAAGGTCAAGGCCATGAACGCGCCGACGATGCCGCGGATGACGTGAAAGCGCATCGCGGCGCGGGTCGGCCGGGCCGGGCGCGAGGCGGCGTAGAGGATCGTGGACAAAGCGAGGCCGACCAGCATCCGCCAGAAGACGGCGTTGAACGCGCCAATGCCGAGCGCCAGACCCTTCATCACCGCGTCCATCGCCGAGAACAGAGCGATGCCGAGCGTTCCCACCAGGAAGGGAACCAGGACGGTGTCAGTGCGGGCGGGGGCGGCCATGCTCAGCCGTTAGCGAAGCACGCCGGGTTCGTCACGTGAACCGGCGCGAGCCCGACGCAAAGCGGCCCCGGAGCGGGTGCTCCGGGGCCGTTTGAAGGAGATCAGGCGGCGCGAACGTCGCCGTGATTGTCGTTTTCGGAGCTCTGCCCCTCGATCGTGGTCTGCGGTTGGGCGCCGCCGATCGCGACCTTGCGGGGCTTCATCGCTTCCGGGATCTCGCGGACGAGCTCGATCGAGAGCAGGCCGTCGCGCAGATCGGCGCCGCGCACCTGGACGTAGTCGCCGAGCGCGAAGCGACGCTCGAACGCACGGGTGGCGATGCCGCGGTGGATATACTGGCCCTCGTCATTGCCGCTCCTGCGGCCGGAGACGAGCAGCTGGTTCTGCTGCGCGGTGATCTCGATCTCGTCCGAGCGGAAGCCGGCGACCGCGACCGTGATGCGGTAGCTGTCCTCGTCGAGCTTCTCGAGATCGAAGGGCGGGTAATTCTCCGCGGCCTGGCCGGCATTTTCGAGCAGATCGAACAGGCGATCGAAGCCGATCGCCGAGCGGCGCAGCGGGGCGAAATCGTAGTTGGTCCTCATTGTCCAAGTCCTCCTGTGAGCAACGTGGTTCGTGAGGGGCGACCGCGACAGGCGCGGGCGCCCTCCGGAAAACCGGGCCCATCTGGCGCCCGGCAAGAGTGATTTAGAACCAGATGGGTTCTTTTCAAGGAATGGGGTTGAGGTTTTTTCCGAGCCTCCCCACGCTTGCTCGGGGAGGGGGACCGCCGCCGACAGGCCGGGGTGGAGGGGGTGCGGAGACCCGCCTGGGAGCTGGAGAAGCTAGTCCGCGTGGGTCTCGACACCCCCTCCACCATGCTGCGCATGGTCCCCCTCCCATGAGCAGGTCGCCATCTCCCCCGGAGATGGCTGCGCCGCGCGGGGCGCGGGGCACCTGCTCATCGGGGAGGATCTTGTCGGCCCTGATCCCCTTCCACCATGCTGCGCATGACGGCGGCTCGTCGGCCGGTTCCGGTTCCAGGGACGCCCCCGGCGTCTCTACCCGCCTGCCCTCTCTCCGCGGCGGGAAGGATCTAGCTCCGGCGCACTTGCCTTCTGCCCCGCCGCCTTCCATCGTCGCCGCAAAAGGGAGGATGTTGATGCGTTTCGCCGCTTTCGCCGCGCTCGGCCTGGCCGTTGCCGCCGGCCCGGTCGCCGCCCACGACACGGTGTCACCGGCCGACCGGCTCGTCCACGAGCAGATGCTGGTGCTCGACACCCATCTCGACACGCCGGTGCTGTTCGAGCGGCCGGGCTGGGACTTCACCCGCTGGCACGAATATGCCTGGGACGTCAGCCAGCTCGACATTCCGCGGATGGAGGCGGGCGGGCTCGATGGCGGCTTTTTCGTCATCTACACGCCGCAAGGCGGGCTCGACGAAGCGGCGATGATCAAGGCGCGGGACGATGCGCTGATGCGCGCCACCGCTATCCAGCGCGTCGTCGCCGCCAATCCGGACAAGCTCGCCTTCGCGACCACGGCCGACGATGCCGAGCGGATCCACCGCGAGGGCAAGCGCATCGTCTTCCAGAGCATCGAGAACAGCTATCCGCTCGGTGACGACGTCTCGCTGCTCGGCCTCTACTACCGGCTCGGCGTCCGGATGGCGGGGCCGGTCCATTCGAAGAACAACCAGTTTGCCGATTCGACCACCGACACGCCGCGGTGGAACGGGCTCAGCCCGCTCGGCCGGCAATGGGTGGCCGAGATGAACCGGCTCGGCATGATCGTCGACGGCAGCCATTCGTCGGACGCGGTGTTCGACCAGCTCCTCGCCCTGTCGAAGGCGCCGATGATCCTCTCCCATTCGGGTCCGCGGGCGATCTTCAACCACCCGCGCAACATCGACGACGAGCGCATGCGCAGGCTCGCCAAAGCCGGCGGCGTGATGTTCGTGAACTCGGTCTTCCTGGTGAAGCACGACACGTCGGAGGAGCGCGACGCGATCGACGCCCGCCAGCAGAAATGGGAGAGTTTGAACGCCAGCGAGCGCCGCAAGCTGGTCGCCGACAAGGCCGCGCTCGATGCGCGCCAGCCCTACACCAACGCGACGTTCGAGATGTTCATCAAGAGCCTGCTGCACAGCATCGGCGTGATGGGAGTCGACCATGTCGGGATCGGCGCCGACTGGGACGGCGGCGGCGGCGTGATCGGCATGGAGGACATCGCCTCTTTGCCCAAGGTCACCGCGCGGCTGCGCAAGGAGGGCTTCAGCGAGAGCGATATCGCCAAGATCATGGGCGGCAATCTGCTGCGGGTGATGCGGGCGGTGGAGAAGCAGGCGGGACGCTGAGGCGACGACGACGGGACATCGCACCGGCCACGGGAGGCGCGCAGACCATGTCCACTCCGACACGGACCTCCAGGCCCGATCGCCTGCGTGCGTTGCGGCTCGCGCTCGCCCTGTGGGTGGCGGGTGCTCTGGGGGCGCCGGCTCAGGCCCAGGCGCCGGGAACCAGCGAAGCGCATTATTCCGCGGTTCGGCCGATGATCGCCGACATGCAGAAAGTGGTGACTCCGAACGGGATCGAGGTGAACGAGGCCGTCACGCTGAACGGCCTGCCGCAGTGGATCAGCATCCGCGGCGCGGATCGGCGGAACCCGATCCTGATCTATGTTCATGGCGGGCCGGGCGCGACCGAGATGGGGCGCAGCTGGCCGTATCAGCGCGGCTGGGAAGACTATTTCACCGTCGTTCAATGGGATCAGCCCGGCAGCGGCAAGACGCTTCGCTCCGGCGGCGAGGCCGCCAACCGGGCGCATCTGTCGCGCGCCCGCATGGCGGAGGATCTCGTCGCGCTGATCGAAAGGGTAAGCGCGCGACTGGGTGCGAGAAAGGTCGTCCTGCTTGGCCATTCCTGGGGAAATCTGATCGGACTCGACGCGGCGATGCGGCGGCCGGACCTGATCAGCGCCTATGTGGGCGTGGGGCCGCTTTTCTCGCTGCGCCCGAATGAGGCGGCGCAATATCGGGCGCTGCTGACGATAGCGACCGAGCGCAAGGACGATGCCGCGCTCGCCGAGCTGCGCGCGATCGCGCCCTATCCTGGCGAGGGCGACATCCCGTTCGACAAGATCAATGTGGTGCGAAAGTGGGTGATGGCCTATGGCGGCCTCGCCGCCTATCGCGACAATGCCGACTTCTACTTTCGGGCGGCACGGCTGTCGCCTTATTACGATCTCGCCGACCGCCAGGCGATCGATCAGGGCGGACAACTCTCGGTGCCGGCGCTGCTCCCCGACATGATCGCGACGGATCATCGCAGCATCGCCGCCAGCAAATTCCCGATGTTCATGTTCCTCGGCCGTCACGACATCACCACGCCGGCGTCGGTGATCGAACCCTGGTTTGCAAAGCTCCGGGCACCGCACAAGGAGATCGTCTGGTTCGAGAATTCCGCCCATCTCGCACCGCACGAAGAGCCCGGCAAGTTCCTGATCGGCCTCGTCGAGACGGTGCGCCCCTGGGCGGTAAAGGGCAATGCCGCCGTCCCCGCCCGCTGAAACGGAAGCCGGCCACCGGCGTTTCGATCCCGTGCTTCTCGCCTTCCTCCGTTCCGGGCCAAACAGTCTGAAGCGTTTCCGAGCCTTTTCTATATGGTTTTCAAGGCTGCCCCGGTCGATAGGACGACGCGGGGGTCTCAGGAGCCAGTGTTCGCGCCTATGACGTCTTCGCCAGTGCCGCCAGTATCGTCCGCCCCCCTCTCCTTCCTCTCCGACGGCGGCGAAATGGGTGCGCGCATGCGCGGCTTCGACTGGGCGGCTACGCCCCTCGGCCCGCCCGCGGCGTGGCCGCAGGCGCTGAAGACCGTCGTCGGGCTGCTGCTCAGCACGGCCTTTCCGATGTTCGTCGCCTGGGGACCGGAGCTCCGTTTCCTCTACAATGACGGCTATGTCGACATCCTCGGCGGCAAGCACCCCGACGCGCTGGGTGCGCCGTTCGAGCAGGTCTGGGCCGAATTGTGGGAGGACGTCGGACCGATCGCCGCCCGGGCCCTTGCCGGGGATTCCTCCTATCACGAGAATCTGCCGCTGCTGATGACCCGGCGCGGATCGCCCGAGCAGACCTGGTTCACCTTCTCCTACAGCCCGATCCGCGACGAGAGCGGCGCCGTCGGCGGCATGTTCTGTACCTGCGTCGAGACCACCAACATGGTGCTCGCCGAGCGCGAGCGGGTCGACGAGGCGGAACGGCTGCGCCGATTGTTCGACCAGGCGCCGGGCTTCATGTCGGTGCTGCGCGGCCCCAACCATGTCTACGAGCTGATCAACGCTTCCTTCCTCCAGCTCGTCGGCCATCGCGACCTGGTCGGCAAGCCGGTGCGGGAAGCCTTGCCCGAAGTCGAGGGCCAGGGCTTTTTCGAGTTGCTCGACGAGGTCTACCGCACGGGCCGCGCTTATGCCGGCCGCTCGATGCTGATCGCCCTGCAGCGGGCGCCCGGCGCGCCCAGCGAGGAGCGGCTGCTTGATTTCGTGTTCGCGCCGATCGTCGATTCGTCGGGCAAGACCACTGGCATCTTCGCGGAAGGCTATGACGTCACCGAACGCCACCTCGCCGAGCAGGCGCTGCGCGAGAGCGAGGAACGGTTTCGTCTGATCGCCGATTCGGCGCCGGTGCCGATGTGGGTGACGAAGCTCGACCGCTCCCGCGGCTTCGTCAACGCAGCGTACGCCGGCTTCCTCGGCGTACCCTATGACGAGGCGCTGCACTTCGACTGGCGCGAGCGGATCCACCCGGAGGATGCGGCGCGGGTGGTAACCGAGAGCCTGGCCGGCGAAGCGACCCTGAAGCCGTTCGAGCTGGAAGCGCGCTATCTTCGCGCCGACGGCGCGTGGCGGTGGCTGCGCTCGATCTCGCAGCCGCGCTGGGGCTCGCACGGCGAGCATGTCGGCTTCATCGGCATCGCCACCGACATTACCGACGCGAAACAGGCGGAAGCCGCCCTGCGCGAGGTCAACGAGACGCTCGAGCGGCGGGTGGCGGAGCGTACCGCGGATCTCAGCACCGCGCTCGACCGGCTGCAGACCGAGGTCGGCGAGCGGATCAAGGCCGAAGACGCGCTGCGCCAGGCGCAGAAGATGGAGGCGGTCGGCCAGCTCACCGGCGGCATCGCGCACGACTTCAACAATCTGCTGACCCCGATCATGGGCGGGCTCGAGCTGATCGCGCGCAGGATCGAGGATCCGAAGCTCCAGCGTATCGCGCAAGGTGCGCTGGAATCGAGCCGCCGCGGCGCCAAGCTGACCAGCCAGTTGCTCGCGTTCTCGCGAATCCAGCGCATTTCCATGGCGCCGGTGCTGGTCAACGACGTCATCGCCAACATGCAGACGTTGCTCCGCCACACGATCGGCAGTGCCGTCATCATCCATACCGAACTCGATGCCGGCACCGGCCATGCGCTGTGCGATGCCAACCAGCTCGAAAATGCGGTGCTCAACCTCGCGATCAACGCCCGCGACGCGATGCCGAGCGGCGGCGCCCTGACGATCGCTACCGCCCGCGTCTCGCTCGACAAAGACGCTGACCACGAAGCGGGCGATTTCGTCCGGATTCGGGTTGCGGACACCGGGCAAGGCATGAGCGCCGAGGTGCTCGCCCGGGCGACCGAGCCCTTCTACTCGACCAAGGCGGTCGGCAAGGGCACCGGCCTCGGCCTCGCCCAGGTCTACGGCATCGCCCGGCAATCCGGCGGCACCTTGCGGATCGACAGCGCAATCGGGACGGGAACTCGCGTCGACATCCTGTTGCCCGCGATCGCCCCGCCCGAGGCGAAAGCGGGCGAGCGCGACACCGAGCAGGTACCGCGCCGGAGCGCGCGGACCGCCCGAATCCTGCTGGTCGACGACGATCCCGACGTTCGCACCTTCCTGGCGGAGTCGCTGCGCGGCCTCGACCACGATGTCCGTACTGCCGACGGCGGCGAAGCGGCTCTGGCCGTGCTGAAGGAGTGGCGCCCCGAAATCGCGCTGATCGATTATGCGATGCCCGGAATGCACGGCGCCGACGTCGCCGCCGCCGCCCGCGCGCTGATCCCCAATCTGCCGATCGTGTTCGTCACCGGCTATGCCGAGACCGACCAGCTCGAGGCGGTGCTGGGCCCGAACGCACCGGTGCTGCGCAAGCCGTTCACGATCGCGGCACTGGCGAACGCCGTCGACGACAATCTGGCGCCCGCTGATCCAGATTAGCGGGTTGCGAAGAGCGACTGAATTACCATATCGATTTGTGCACCGCAAAAAGGTGCTGGCATTCCTCCTTTCGGGAGCGTAATGGCCCGCTCGCTCCGGCGCTCTGCCCCGGGGCAGCGTAGCGGTGGTCTGAAGTCGAAGGTGCAATCATGTCGTGGCTTAAGAAGTTCAACAATCCATTCGTGCTGGGCCTGAACGGCTTCCTGGCCGGTGCGGTGTTGTTCTTTGCCACGCACCCAGGGGCGGCGGACAGCATCGCCAAGACCGGCACCGATAAGCAGGCTGCGCACCTGGCCCACCAGATCAACGGCGCGTGATCCAAGCGTCGAACTGAAGCAGCCGGACTCGAACTCAGGGCGGATCGTCGCGACAACGATCGGTCAAGCATCAACGGTCCAGAACGCTTGAACCGCAGCCGCGGCGGGCTATAGCTGGCGGCGATGGTTCCCTTTTCGTTCGCAGGCACCGAGCTGATCGCGCTGCCGCAAGGCGCTTTGTTCTGGCCGGCGCGCAAGGCGCTGCTCGTGGCCGATCTTCACCTCGAGAAAGCGAGCTGGTTCGCCCGGCTCGGGCAGATGCTGCCGCCCTATGATTCGATCGCGACCTTGACCGATCTCACCGGCCTGGCCGACCAGACCGGGGCCGAGGAGATCTGGTGCCTGGGCGACAGCTTCCACGATCGCCACGGCTGCGACCGCCTGCCCACTCAGGCCCGCTTGTTGCTGACCGCGCTGACCGCGCGGGTGCGCTGGACCTGGATCACCGGCAATCACGATCCGGGCATCGCCGACCATTGCGGCGGTGCCGTGGTGGAAGAAGCGCTCGTCGACGGACTGCTGCTCCGGCACGAGGCCGATCCCGAGGAGCCGCGGCCGGAATTGTCGGGTCACTTTCATCCCAAGTTACGGATCACGCTGCGCGGCCGGAACGTCTCGCGGCGGTGCTTCATCGGCACCACGCGCAAGCTGATCCTGCCGGCGTTCGGCGCTCTGACCGGCGGGCTCGATGCCGCCCATCCGGAGATCGTCCGGGCCGTCGGGGCCGGCGCCGAAGCGCTGGTGCCCGTTGCCGACCGGTTGCTGCGCTTTCCGCTCGCCGCCTGACTCGTTGTTACGCAGGCACGAAGCGCATCGCCGCACCGTTCATGCAATAGCGCATGCCGGTCGGCTTCGGACCGTCGTCGAACACATGGCCGAGATGCCCGCCGCAGCGGCGGCAATGGACTTCGGTACGCTTCATGAACAGGCTGTCGTCGGACCGCGTGCCGACCGCCCCGCGCAGCGGCGCGGTGAAGCTCGGCCAGCCGGTACCGCTCTCGAACTTCGCGCGCGAGGCGAACAGGGGCAGGCCGCATCCGGCGCAGACGAAGGTGCCGGAACGCTTTTCCTTGTCGAGCGGGCTCGATCCGGCGCGCTCGGTGGCGGCCTGCCGAAGCACCTTGTAGGATTCGAACGGCAGCCGCTTGCGCCACTCGGCGTCGGTATAATGAACCGGAAAACTGCCGGGCGCCGCGGCATTGCCGGCGCGACCGCCGAACCAGAATCCGCCTGCGGCCAGCGCTCCGGCGCCGCCGATGGTCAAGGCCGTCCGTCTGTCGATCTTCATCGCATCGCCTTCAGATGAGTCGCGCCGCGATCAGCCCCCGCACCGCATTGCCGACGTAAAATCCACCCTGAAGATCGGCGGCGCGAAGCTCCCTTTCAACCGCCTCGCCCTGCTCCAGCAGGGTTTCGCGCAATATTCCGGGCATCAGCCCGCGCGTGCGCGGCGGCGTCGCCAGACGACCGTCGCGGCGGACGAAGACATTGGTGAAGCTGCCTTCGGTCACGAACCCGTCGGGATCGACGAACAGGGTTTCGAAGCAGCCGGCGGCAAGGCGCGCGTCGTCGTAGAAAGCACGGTCGCTGGTCTTGTGACGCAGGCGGAAATCGTCGGGATCGACGGGGAGGGCGACGAGCGCGACATCGACGGGTTGCTCCGCATCGGCAGGCAGCGGCCGCACCTCGATCGCGATCGCGCCGCTCCGCGACAGACGCAGGCGAACCTTGCGGCCGACGCGCAGGGTGAAGGTCGCCGCCTGGAGCTCGTTGCGGACCCCGTGGCGATCGAAGGCGAAGCCGAGCGCATCGGCGCTGCGCTTGATCCGGGTGAGATGGAGCTCCAGATGCGCAAGGCCCTCCTCGGGATCGAAGCGCATCGTTTCGATCAGATCGAAGCGTCGGCCCGTCTCCACAAACTCTCCCTTCGCCAGACATTCTTGCCATTCGTCCGCAGGCCGGCTGTCCGCGACGATGCCCGAACCGAGGCCCATGCGCGCAACGCTTTCGCCCGCACGAAGGGTCAAGGTCCGAATGGCGACATTGAACGCGGCTTCGCCGTCCGGTGCAACCCTGCCGATCGATCCGGTATAGATGGCGCGCGGCGCCTCCTCGAGCGCGGCGATTACCTCCATCGCCCGGATCTTGGGTGCGCCGGTCACCGAACCGCAAGGAAAGGTGGCTCGGAGCAGGTCGACCGGGCCGATGCCCTCCTCGAGTTCGCCGACGACGGTGGAGGTCATCTGGTGCACGGTCGGGTAGGTTTCGATCGCGAACAGCTCCGGCACGGCGACGCTGCCCGGCTTGGCGACGCGGGCGAGATCGTTGCGCAGCAGATCGACGATCATCAGATTTTCCGCCTGCTGCTTGGGATCGGCACGAAGCAGCGCCGGATCGGTGTCTGCGGCAGCGGTGCCCTTCATCGGCCGCGCCGTCACTCGTCCGCCGGCGGCGACGAAGAAGAGCTCCGGCGAAAGCGACAGGATCCAGTGTCTGCCCGTGAAGACGATCCCGCCCCAGCCGGCCCGGGCGCGCTGCTTCAAGGCGGCGTAGATCGCGACCGGATGCCCGGCGGTGGGCACGTCGGCGGCAAAGGTGAAGTTCGCCTGGTAGATGTCGCCGGCGAAGATATGCTCGCGGACGGCCTCCACCGAGGCTTCGTAGCGCGCCCGGGTGATCAACGGCTGCGGCGCCCCTGCCCACGCCCCCTCGGGATCCGGAAGCGCACCCGGCGGCAGGCTTTCGTAGCCGTCGAACAGGCCGAACCAAACCAGAGGCGGCGCGCCTTCCGCCGGCGTGCAGCGGAGATCGCCCAGTTTCCGCTCCAGAGCATGGCCGGCTTCATAGGCGATGAATCCGGCCGCCTCGACACCCTCCAGCCGCGCGATGGCGGCATCGACACCGTCCGGATCCGAGGCTTCGACGATCGAACGCGGATTGCGGTAAAGCCGCGTCTCTCCTTGGAAATCAAGCAGAACGAACGGCTTCGCGGCTTGCCAGAAGCGGGCAGCGGGCGCATCTGCGGCGGCGTCAGGAGAGGATATTTTGGTCACCAGCGTCTTTGATCTCTTCAAGATCGGGGTTGGACCGTCGAGCTCGCATACGATGGGCCCGATGACCGCCGCATGCCGCTTTGTCGAGACGCTCCAGCGCAAACGGTTGTTCGACGCAACCGAAAGCGTCGCAGTCGATCTGTACGGCTCCCTGGCCCTGACCGGCAAGGGCCACGCCACCGACCGCGCCGTCCTGCTCGGCCTCGCCGGCGAGCGGCCGGATCGGGTCGATCCCGATCAGGCGGACGCGCTCGTCGCCAGAATCCGGCAGACCGGCCGGCTTCCGCTCGGCGGGTTGCGCGAGATCGCGTTCGACGAGGCGGCGGACCTGCGCTTCCTGCAGCGCGAGCGGCTTCCGCACCATTCGAACGGTATGCGCTTTGCGGCGATGGACAAGCAGGGCGCGACGCTCGACACCGCAATCTCCTATTCCGTCGGCGGCGGCGCGATCGTCGACGAGGAGGCGATCGCCCGCAATGCCCCGCCAGCCGGCGCCTGGGACATTCCGTACAATTATCATTGCGCCGCCGAGTTGCTCACGATCGCGGCGCGCGAGGGGCTGACGATCGCCGACGTCGCCCGCGCCAACGAGCGCGCGGGCTATGACGATGCGGAGATCGATTCGCGGCTGGCCGAAATCGCCGAGACCATGTCGCGCTGCATCGACCGCGGGATCGGCAAGGAGGGCATCCTCCCCGGCGGCCTGAACGTGAAGAGGCGCGCACCCGGCCTCTACAAATTGCTGATCGAGCGCGCCGAGCGAACCTTGTCCGATCCGCTGACGGTGATCGACTGGGTGAATTTGTGGGCTCTGGCGGTGAACGAGGAGAATGCCGCCGGCGGCCGCGTGGTGACCGCGCCGACCAATGGCGCCGCGGGCATCGTCCCGGCGATCCTGCGTTACTACCAGCGTTTCACGCCCCATTCGAACGAGGAAGGCGTCCGCACCTTCCTGCTCACCGCATCGGCGGTCGGATCGCTGTTCAAGGAGAATGCTTCGATTTCGGGGGCGGAGGTCGGCTGTCAGGGCGAGGTCGGCGTCGCCTGCTCGATGGCGGCGGCGGGCCTCACCGCGGCGCTCGGCGGAACCAACAGCCAGATCGAGAATGCCGCCGAAATCGGCATGGAGCACAATCTCGGCCTCACCTGCGATCCGGTAGGCGGCCTCGTCCAAGTCCCGTGTATCGAACGCAATGCGGTCGGCGCGATCAAGGCGATCGAGGCCTCGCGCCTCGCGCTCGTCGGCGACGGATCGCACAGGGTCAGCCTCGACCAGGTGATCGAGACGATGCGCAAGACCGGCCTCGACATGAACGAGCGCTACAAGGAGACCGCACAGGGCGGCCTCGCGGTCAATGTGGTGGAGTGCTGACGGGACCGGCGGCGAGAGGCTAGATCCTCCCCGGAACGGGGAGGGGGACCGCCGCCGACAGGCGGTGGTGGAGGGGGCTCGGAGACTCGCGTCGGCGTTCCGACTCAGGACCCTAAGTGGGTTTCGGAACCCCCTCCACCAGCTTTCAGCTGGTCCCCCTCCCCGTTGCGGGGAGGATCTTCGCCGGTCTACGCGTCTCACACGCAACGCCTTTCGCTGCCGCCCGTTCACCCGCCTCGACCGCAGGGGAGCGAGATGGCAGGATCCAAGACAGTCGTGTTCGCCGCGCTCGGTGCCAATCTCGGCATAGCCGCGGCGAAGTTCGTCGGGGCGGCGCTCACAGGATCGTCGGCGATGCTTTCGGAGGGGATACACAGCCTCGTCGATACGGCCAATCAGATCCTGCTGCTGATCGGCATGAAGAGATCGCAGCGGCCGGCCGATGCGCGCCATCCGTTCGGCTATAGCCGCGAAATCTATTTCTGGAGCTTCGTCGTTGCGGTGCTGCTGTTCGCCGCCGGCGGCGCGGTTGCCGTTTATGAAGGCGTCCACAAGATCCTCGCGCCCGAGCCGATCGAGGATCCGCTGGTCAATTACGCAATTCTGGGGGTCGCGATCGCGCTCGAGTTCAGTTCGTTTCTCGTCGCCCGCCGCGAATTCCGGCGGACCAATCCCGGCTGCAATTGGTGGCGGGCGATTCGCGAGGCCAAGGATCCCGTGACGTTCGTGGTGCTGTTTGAAGACACTGCCGCCCTGCTCGGCCTCGGCGCCGCCCTGATCGGGCTCTCGCTTGCTCATCTGCTCGACATGCCGGCGCTCGACGGCGTTGCGTCGGTGGTGATCGGCGTGATTCTGATCGTCGCCTCCTCGCTGCTCGCCCGCGAGACGATGGGACTGATCATCGGCGAAGCGGCTTTCCCGTCAGTGCTGACCGATATCGAGCGGCTGATCCGCGCCGGACGTGGCGTCGATGATGTGCGCGACATCAATTCGGTGCATCTGGGGCCGCACGACATCGCCGTCACCGCGGCCGTCGACTTCGACGACCGCCTGACCGCCGCCGATGTCGAGCGCAGCGTCGCGGACATCTGCGCCGCGGTTCAGAAGGCACAGGCAGATGTGCGGCACCTCTACCTCGCGCCGACCGCCTTCGCTTCTCGCGCGGCGAGCCATTCCTCGATGCCCCGGTAGGCGGAGCGGCCGCGCGGCGCATCCTCGGCAACGCCGGTCGCGAAATAGGCAATTCCCGTGCGTCGAGCGGGATCGACCCAGAGCCCCGAGCGAAGCTGATAGGCGTCGCCGGCATGGCCGATCCGGACCCGCCCGTCACCGAACGGATCGTCACCCGGTGCGCAGGCGGAGAGGATCTGCACGGCAAGCCCGTAAGCGCAGTAGAAACCGGGGTCGGTCACCCCGTTGGCACCATTCGTCCGCCAGGCCGCATCCGTCATGGCGGCAAGCGACGAAGGGGAGAGAAATGGCCGACCGTCGGGGAGCTGGCCGTCGCGCAGCAGCAACTGGCCCAATCGGGCGAGCCCAGCGGCCGAGATCCTGAGTCCGCCCTGCGGCGAGAACAGAGCGCCGTTGGTGCCGATGCGATAGGCCGTCCAGTCGCAGGCGGCATCGGCCCCCACGGCGACAGGACATGGCGGCGGTGCGCCGCGAAGATCGTCGCGAAGGATCGAACCGTCGCTGCCGTAAAGAACCACGGCCCGACCGATCGCCGGATCGGAGCAGGTCGTCCAATTGTAGCAGGCGTCGAGCGCCAGCGGCGTTAGAACGCGCCGCTGGATCAGGCGATCGAAACGCTCGTTGGACGCCCGCTCCATCACTGTTGCGATAATTGGGAAGTTGAGGTTCGAATAGCGGAAGAAGGTGCCGGGCGGATGCTCCCGATCGAACGCCCTCGTATCCGCCAGGGTGGCGGCGACGGTACGATCGAGCGGGATGACGTAATCGACGTCGTCCTGAAGGCTGGAGCGATGCGAGAGCAGCAGCCGAAGCGTGATCGGCCGATCCGCGAAAGCGGGATTGCGGAGAGACCAGCCGAGCCATTCCGACACGTCCCGATCGAGGTCGAGTTCGCCGGCCTCCACCATTCGCATCACGCCGAGTGCGACGACGAGCTTGCTGATCGAGGCGACCCGGACCGGATCGTCGATCGTCAGCGGCCGACCGGCCTCGCGATCCGCAAGGCCATCCGTTCCGGAGCCGGTGATCCGCTCCGCATCGAACGTGACCCAGGCATAAGCGGCATGGGGCGGCGCGGCAGAGGCCGGCGGCCCTTCCGTCTGCGGAGCGACGCACGCCGACAGCATCGCCGCGAGCAGGGGGAAGAGCCGCTTCATGCCTCCAGCCTAACCCAGCCCCGCCGCAGCGCAAGCGCGTTGGCCGGCCCGGAGCGGCGGTCAGGATCGCAGCAGGTAGCGGATGATCTCGTCGGCGGCCTGCTCGGCGGTCAGCCTGGTGGTATCGATGACGAGTTCGGCCTGCTCCGGAGGCTCGTAAGGAGAGCCGATTCCGGTGAAGTTCGGCAGCCGCCCCTGCCGGGCCTTGGCGTAGAGACCCTTGGGGTCCCGCCGCTCGGCCTCCGCGAGCGGCGCGTCGATGAATATCTCGACGAACTCGCCTTCGGGAATCAGCGCCCGCACCATTCGGCGCTCCGCACGGAAGGGCGAGATGAAGGCGGCAAGGACGATCAATCCGGCATCGAGCATGAGCTTGGCAGTCTCGCCGACGCGGCGGATATTCTCCGCCCGATCGGCGTCGGTGAAGCCGAGATCGCGATTGAGGCCGAGCCGGACGTTGTCGCCGTCGAGCAGGAAACTGTGGCGGCCCAAGGCGTGCAGCTTCTTTTCGACCAGATTGGCGATGGTCGACTTGCCGGCGCCGCTGAGGCCGGTGAACCACAGCAGCCGCTGTCTCTGCCCCTTCATCGCCGCCCGCGCCTCGCGGCTGATGTCGAGCGCCTGAGGATGGAGATTGTGCGAGCGCCGCAGCGCGAAATGAATGAGGCCCGCACCGACCGTATCGTTGGTGATCCGGTCGATCAGGATGAAGCCGCCGAGATCGCGGCAATCGCGGTAAGGCGCGAACACGATCGGGCGATCGGTCCAAAATTCGGCAACGCCGATGCCGTTCAAGCCAAGGGTGCGCGCGGGCAGCTCGTCGAAGCTGTTGACGTCGATCTCATGCTTGGGAGGCTGAATGGTCGCGAGCGCCGACTGGCTGCCGAGCTTCAGATCATATTGGCGTCCCGGCGTCAGTTCCTCTTCCGAGAGCCAGATCAGAGTGGCCTCGAACTGATCTGCGACTTCCGGCGGTGCATCGGCACCGACGAGGACGTCGCCGCGGGAACAATCCACCTCGCTCGCAAGACTGATTGCGATCGACTGCCCAGCCACCGCCTCGTCCATCGTCGCATCGCCGAGGCTGATGTCGTCGATCGCGGCGAGCGTGCCCGCCGGCATCACGCGAACCGAGTCGCCAGGCCGGATCGCGCCGCTCGCGACGAACCCTGCGAAGCTTCGCCGCGATGCTCGCGACACCCACTGGACCGGCATCCGGAACGGCCCCTCGGCCGACCTGTCCTGCTGCGGCACCACCTCTTCCAGATGCTCGATCAAGGTGGGGCCGACATACCAGGGCATCGCCTCCGAGCGCCGGACGACGTTGTCGCCGGCGGCGGCGGAGACGGGAATGGCCGTGAAATCGGACGCGACCGCGCGGTAATCGGCGACGATCCGATCGAACACCGCCTGATCCCAGCTCGCCAGATCCATCTTGTTGACGACCAGCACGACACTGCCGACGCCCAGGAGCCGGCACAGGAAACTGTGGCGGCGGGTCTGGGTCAGAACCCCTTTGGCGGCGTCGACGAGCACCAGGGCGAGATCGGCCGTGGTGGCGCCGGTGACCAGATTGCGGGTATATTGCTCGTGCCCGGGGGCATCGGCGACGATGAAGCTGCGGCGCGGCGTTGCGAAGAAGCGATAAGCGAGATCGATCGTGATCCCCTGCTCCCGTTCGGCCTCCAGGCCGTCGACGAGCAGGGCGGGATCGCCTCCGCATGCAGCCAGCTCGCCATCATGGGTCGACCCGGTCTCGGCCAGCAGCCGTCCGAGCAAGGTCGACTTGCCGTCGTCGACCGAGCCGCAGGTGATGAAACGAAGCAGGCCCTTGGCGCCCGGTCCCCCCACTAGAAATAGCCCTCTCGTTTCTTGCGTTCCATCGACGCCACGCCGTCGCGGTCGATCAGCCGCCCCTCGCGTTCGGACGTGCGGGCGCTTTCCATTTCGGCGATGATGTCAGGCAGGGTCTCGGCCCGGCTTTCAACGGCGCCCGAGAGCGGATAGCAACCGAGCGTCCGGAAGCGGACCCATCGCTCGCGCACGACCTCGCCGGGCGCGGGCGTCAGGCGATCGTCGTCGAGGACGAGAATGGCACCATCGCGCTCGATGGTCGGCCGCGGCGCCGCGAAATAGAGCGAAGACACTTCGATCCGTTCGGCGGCGACGTAGTTCCACACGTCCGCCTCGGTCCAGTTGGAGAGCGGAAACACGCGAAAGCTCTCCGCTTCCGCCTTGCGGGCATTGTAGAGCCGCCACAATTCGGGACGCTGACGCTTTGGATCCCAGCCATGCCCGGCCGAGCGGAACGAAAACACCCGCTCCTTGGCGCGAACCCGTTCCTCGTCGCGGCGGGCACCGCCGATCGCGATGTCGAAGCGATGGGCGTCGAGCGCCTGCTTGAGGCCGTCGGTCTTCCACAATCGCGTGTGCAGGGCCGATCCATGGTCGATCGGATTGATGCCGCGCGCGGCGGCTTCGGGATTGCGATGAACGATCAGTTCCATGCCCGCGGCCGCCGCGGCACGATCCCGCAGCGCATACATGTCCCTGAACTTCCAGGTCGTATCGACGTGGAGCAGCGGAAATGGCGGCGGCAGCGGAGCGAAGGCCTTGCGGGCGAGATGAAGCAGGACCGAGGAATCCTTGCCGGCCGAAAACAGCATCACGGGCCGCTCGGCCTCGGCCGCCGCCTCTCGAAAGATGTGAATTGCCTCGGCTTCGAGCCGTTGAAGATGGGTGAGCGCCATTGCGGGCACATTTGGCCGACCCGGCCCCATGTTGCAACTTGCCCCCGGCCGGGCCATGTCGCCGGGGATGAGCAACCCTCCCCTGAAGGCGACGATCATCCCGGTCACGCCGCTGCAGCAGAATTGCACCCTTCTCTGGTGCACCGAGACGATGCGCGGCGCCTTCACCGATCCCGGCGGCGATCTCGACCGGCTGAAGGCCGCGGCGATGCAGCACAAGGTCACCATCGAAAAGATCCTGTTGACCCACGGCCATATCGACCATTGCGGATCGGCCAAGATCCTCGCCGAGGAGCTCCATGTGCCGATCGAAGGGCCGCACGAGGACGACCGGTTCTGGATCGCGCGCCTGGACGATGACGGCCGCAGCTACGGCATTCCGGGCAAGCCGTTCGAATCGGATCGCTGGCTGGTGAACGGCGACACCGTAACCGTCGGCGCGCT
Source organism: Sphingosinicella sp. BN140058 (assembly GCF_004135585.1). Lineage (NCBI taxonomy): Bacteria > Pseudomonadati > Pseudomonadota > Alphaproteobacteria > Sphingomonadales > Sphingosinicellaceae > Sphingosinicella > Sphingosinicella sp. BN140058. The sequence goes on from NZ_CP035501.1 coordinate 2,177,188, forward strand.
CACCCTCGACGTCTATCACTGCCCGGGCCACACGCCCGGCCACGTCGTGTTCCACCACCCAGAGTCCAAGCTCGCCATCGTCGGCGACGTGCTGTTCCGCGGATCGATCGGACGCACCGACTTTCCGATGGGCAACCATCAGGATCTGATCGACGCGATCACGACCAGGCTTTGGCCGCTCGGCGACGACACCGCCTTCGTTCCAGGCCATGGCCCGATGAGCAGCTTTGGGCAGGAGCGCAGAAGCAATCCGTTCGTCGCCGATCAGGTTCTCGCGAAGGCCTGATCGGCCATCCCGTTCAGCGCGGCGCCTGAGCCGGCGCCTCGGCGAAGGTGATCGCTGCCTGGGGGCGGAAGGTCGAGGCGAGGAACAGGGCATAGCCCGCGAGCCCGGCGAGGGTCAGCCAGGTCAGCAGGATGCCGATCATCCGCAGCGGATTCGGTGCCGGACGATCGAGCCCGAACGGGTGGAGCAGGCGGCCGACGATATAGAGCGTCCCCACCACCCACAGCCATGTGGGCGATCCGGCGGCGAGCTCGACGAGCGCGAGCAGGATCAGCACGAAAGGCGTATATTCGATGAAATTGGCGTGGGCGCGCATGCGGTTGACGATCGCCATGTTGCCAGCATCGCCGACCGAGACCTTGTGCTGCAGCCGGAGGCGGCTGACCCGGGTTCCCAACCAGATGTTGATCAGCGCTGCGCCGGCGGCGATGGTAAGCGTGATCGGCAGGGTAATCGTCATGGCATGCTCTCTCCTGATGCCATATCGCTCTCTCATGGGAAGCGCGCGCTTGCAACAACCGGCGAAATCGCTATAGGGCACACCGCTCAGGCGCGAGCACCCGGCCGCCATGGCCTGCGGCCCACCCGGCCGTTGACCATTGGCCGCTCGCTCGCCACATCAACGAACCCGATCGATTGGAACAGGTGCCAGGATGGCCGTCCCTAAGAGAAAAACTTCGCCCTCGAAGCGCAACATGCGTCGCAGCCACGATTCGCTGAAGCCGGTGAACTTCCAGGAATGCTCGAATTGCGGCGAGCTGCACCTTCCGCACAATCTGTGCACCGGCTGCGGCCATTATAACGGACGCGAAGTCCTGCCGGTCGAGGCCTAAGGCCGAAATCGGCGATTCAGGAGACGGCATCAGTGGTAAGCGCGCCACGGATCGCAATTGACGCGATGGGTGGCGATGTCGGACCCGCGGTCATGTGCGCGGGGGCCGCGCTCGCCCACAGCCGTCGCCCGGATCTGTCCTTCCTGATGTTCGGCGACGAATCCGCGATTCGCGCGGAACTTGCGGCGCATCCTGCGATCGCGGGCGTGACCGAGGTCGTCCATACGCCGGACACGATCTCGGCGGAGGACAAGCCCAGTCAGGCGATCCGCCGGACCAAGACGACATCGATGGGGCGCGCGATCGCGTCGGTGAAGGCGGGTGAGGCGCATGCCGCCGTTTCCGGCGGCAATACCGGCGCGCTGATGGCGATGGCCAAGCTCACCTTTCGGACGATGAAAGGGATCGACCGGCCCGCTCTGGCCGCCTTGTTGCCGACGCTCGGCGAGAACGATCTCGTCATGCTCGATCTCGGCGCCAACACCGAATCGGATGCCCGCAACCTCGTGCAGTTCGCGGTGATGGGCGCGGCTTACGCCCGGGTCGTGCTCGATCTCGACCATCCGCGCGTGCAGCTGCTCAACATCGGCACCGAGGAATTGAAGGGCACGGACGAGTTGAAGGAGGCCGCCGCGATCCTGCGCGAGGCCGACTATCTCGGCATGCGGTTCGAAGGCTTCATCGAAGGCGACAAGATTTCGCGCGGCAACGTCGACGTGGTCGTCACCGACGGCTTTTCCGGCAATATCGCTCTCAAGTCGCTCGAGGGAACGGCGCGGTTCGTGACTGATCTGCTCCGCCGCGCCTTCACGAGCTCGATCCGTTCCAAGATCGGGTTCCTGATCTCCCGGCCGGCGACCGAACTGCTGAAGCACCATCTCGACCCGAACAACCATAATGGTGCCGTCTTCCTCGGCCTCAACGGCCTGGTCGTGAAGAGCCATGGCAGCGCCAACGAAAAAGGCGTCGCCAACGCGATCCGAGTCGCGGCGCGGATGGTGCGCGAGGATCTGACCCGCAAGATCATCGAGGATCTCGACAACATTTCGGCACATCGTACGCAGCAGGCCGCCAAATGAGCCGGCGCTCGGTCATCATCGGCACCGGCTCCGCGCTGCCGCCGAGACGCGTCACCAACGCCGAACTCGCCGAACGAGTCGACACCAGCCACGATTGGATCGTCGAGCGCACCGGCATCCACGCGCGCCACATCGCCGGCGATGGCGAGACCACGGCGACCCTGGCGACCGACGCGGCCCGCAAGGCGCTGGACGCCGCCGGGATCACCGCCGACCAGATCGGCCTGATCGTGCTTGCGACCGCGACTCCGGACCAGACCTTTCCGGCGAGCGCGACCCGGGTACAGACGGCACTCGGCATCAACGATTGCATCGCCTTCGACGTCGCCGCCGTCTGCACCGGCTTTCTCTATGCCTTGTCGGTCGCCGACAACATGGTGAAGGGCGGGATGGCCGATTACGCGCTCGTGATCGGATCCGAGACGTTCAGCCGCCTCCTCGACTGGGAGGACCGCACGACCTGCGTGCTGTTCGGAGACGGTGCGGGCGCTCTCGTGCTCCAGGCGCAGAACACCGAGGATCGCGGCATTCTCGCCACCCGCCTCCACGCCGACGGACGGCACAACGATCTGCTCTACGTCGACGGCGGCGTGTCCACCACCGGCACCGTCGGCAAGCTTCGCATGAAGGGCAAGGAAGTGTTTCGGCATGCGGTGGTCAATCTCGCCGACGTCCTGAACGAGGTTCTGGAGGTGGCCGGACATACCCCGGACGAGGTCGACTGGGTGGTTCCGCATCAGGCCAACAAGCGGATACTCGACGCCACCGCCCGCAAGCTAGGCCTGGCGCCGGAGCGGGTGATCGTCACGGTCGATCAGCATGCCAACACGTCTGCGGCGTCGGTGCCGCTGGCACTCGACACCGCGGTTCGCGACGGCCGCATCAAACAGGGTGACCTGATCGTCCTCGAAGCGATGGGCGGCGGCTTCACCTGGGGGGCGGCTGTTGCCCGCTTTTGAGCCTCGCGCGCTGAATTCCGTGTGCTTTGTCGAAGTAAATGAACCGTTCGCAGCAAATGGTCAGCTTGCGAGGGCATCCTGCCGCATCGGCGGTTTGCAGATCTAAGCCTTTTGCACTATGCTTTTTCAACATTTTCTTCGGGGGAAGGGGAGGCCATGGCCGACGCAGGTATCATGAGACGCACCGAGGCCGGCACATTGACGAGGGCCGACCTGGCCGACGTCATCCATCGCGAAATCGGCCTGTCCCGCGCCGAATCGGCCGGCATCGTCGAGCGAATCCTCCATCACATGTGCCACGCCCTCTCGGACGGCCAGAATGTGAAGATCTCGGGCTTCGGCAGCTTCATCCTGCGCGACAAGGGTGAGCGGGTCGGCCGCAATCCCAAGACCGGCGTCGAAGTGCCGATCGCGCCGCGCCGGGTGCTTACCTTCCGCGCCAGTCAGATCATGCGCGAGCGTATCGCCCGGGCGGGCTGAGCGCGCGATGAGCGAAGCGCCCCGCAAGAGCGACCAAGCCTTTCGGACGATCGGCGAGCTCGCCGCCGATCTGGGCGTACCGCAGCACATCCTTCGTTATTGGGAGACCCGTTTCCCGCAGCTGCGCCCCCTGCAGCGCGCGGGCAACCGGCGCTATTACCGCCCGGCCGACGTGGCACTCGCCCACCGCATCCATCGCCTCCTCAACGAGGACGGCTATACGATCCGCGGCGTCCAGCAGCTGCTCGCGGGACGATCCGGGGATGGCGAGGAGGCGGTTGCGGCAACCGGCCCAACCCCCGCCAATCAGCAGGACGACGGCTTCCCCAATCAGGACCTGCTTGCGATTCGCCGGATGCTGGCGGACGCGCTGGAAGCGACCGCCTGAAGCGTCAGCGGACCGGATCAGCCCGGTTCATATCCCAGGCTGATACCGACAGCTCCGTACCAAGATCAGGCTCTCGTCCCTGCTTCGGAAACGGCCCCGCCCGCTCAATAACTGTCTTCGTCGGGACCGAGTTCGGGATCGAGGTCGCGCGGCCGGATGAACCGGTCGAGGTCTCCCATATCCCCCTCAATGGCGGCCCAGCGGTCGACTGCGAACGCAATCTCCGCCAGCGTGGCGGTGGGATATTTGATCGCCGCTTCGACGCGCAGCGCATTGTCGCGCGCCAGCAGCAGAACCAGGTCCTCGAGGCCGGGATTGTGCCCGACGAGCAGCAACCGGTCGACATTGTCATCGGTCTCGTGGATGATGTCGAGCAACGCGGCGGTGCCGGCAAGGTAGAGGCGCTCGTCATAAATCGTGCCGAGCCGCCCGAACGTCTGCTCGAGCTCGCCAAGCGTCTCCATCACCCGTTTGGCCGGAGACGCGACCACCCGATCGAAGCCGAGTCCCCGCGCCCGCATTTCTGCGCCCACAGTCCGTGCGGCGCGCCGTCCGCGCGGATTGAGCGGCCGATCGAAATCACGCGCAACCGGATCGTTCCAGGTCGATTTTGCGTGGCGCAGCAGCGTCAGCGTCTTCATTCGGCCCCTTCGGTTTGCCGCTGCGCCTGATGCCCGAAAGGATGATCGGAGGAAAGCAGCAACCGCACCCGATCGATCGCATCGGACAGGCTGAGCCGGCGGATCGTCACGCCGGGCGGGAACGCGGTGAGCAGCCGCGACGGCATTGCCGACGACAGCAGAACGAAAACCCCGCGATCCTCCCGGCGCCGGATCAGCCGGCCGAAGGCCTGGGCCAGGCGCGCACGGACGACACGATCGTCATAGGCGCTGCCGCCGCCGGCCGCCTTGCGCGCGGCGTGAAGCACGGTCGGCCGGGGCCACGGCACGCCTTCCATCACCACCAGGCGCAGGGAATGGCCGGGCACGTCGACGCCGTCGCGAAGCGCATCGGTGCCGAGCAGGGAGGCGCGCGGATCGTCGCGGAAGATGTCGACAAGGGTGCCGGTGTCGATCGGATCGACGTGCTGGGCGTAGAGCGGCAGACCGGCGCGGGCGAGCCGGTCGGCGATCCGCGCATGCACGGCCTTGAGCCGCTGGATGGCGGTGAACAGGCCGAGCGTGCCGCCCTCCGCAGCCTCGATCAAACGCCCATAGGCACCGGCGAGTTGGGCGACGTCGCCGCGCTTCAGATCGGTGACGATCAGCACTTCGCTGTTGGAAGCGTAATCGAACGGGCTCTCGGCGGCGAATCTCTGCACCGGCACCGGCAGGTGACAGGCGCCGGTGCGGGCATCGGCCGCTCCCCAATCCTCAGCGCCGCGCAGGGTGGCGGAGGTGACGACGACGCTGTGCGCCGGCTCGAGCACCGTCTTCGCCAGGGGCCGCGTGGGGTCGAGCCAGCGGCGATGCAGACCGATGTCGAATTCGCGCCCGTCGACGCGATCGACCGCGAGCCAGTCGACGAAATCCGGATCCGCCGGGCCGCCCAGGCGCGCGGCGAGCGCGATCCAGGATTGCAGCATCTGCGAACGCCAGGTGAGGCCGCCGATCGCGCCCTCGATGCGGGCACGTGCCTGCGCGTCGAGCCAATCGGGCGCATCTTCGAGCACCGCCTCCAGCCGCTTGGCGAGTGCCATGAGCGGCCGCAGCAGGGATTCCAGCGCTTCGACCGCCGGCGCCGCCGCTTCGACGATGTCCGCATCGAGCTCGGCGATCTCGGTCTCGATGGCATAGCCGGCATCCTGCGCGGTGGCGCGGGCATAAGCGGTCGCGCGGACGGCGGCGAGCAGCTTCTCGAGCGGACCGAAGGCCGTGCCTTCGGCGAGCCGGCCGAGCCAGCCGTCGCCCGGCAGAAGCCCCGCCGCCTCGATCGCATTCTGGAGAGCAAGGCCGCCGGCTTCGTCATAGGAGGCGACGTCTGTCAGACGTGCCGCCAATCCCCGCCGCCGGCCGCGCGACTTGCCCTCTGGGCCGATCAGCCACCGCCGGAGCTCGATCGTCTCCTGGCCGGTCAGCGCCGCAGCGAACGTCGAATCGGCCGCGTCGAACAGATGATGGCCCTCGTCGAACACCATTCGGGTCGGGGGATTGTCGCGCGCCCGTGCCGCATTGACCATCACCAGCGCGTGATTGGCGATGACGATATCGGCGTCCTGGCTGGCGCGGGCGGCACGTTCGATGAAGCATTTGCGGTAATGCGGGCAGCCCGCATAGACGCACTCGCCGCGGCGGTCGGTCAGCGCGGTCGATCCGGCGCGGCGGAACAAGGAGGTCAGCCAGCCGGGCAGATCGCCGCCGACCATGTCGCCGTCCTTGCTGTAGGCGGCCCAGCGGGCGACGAGCTGGGCGAGGATCGCGGCGCGGCCGGCAAAGCCGCCCTGGAGCGCATCCTCGAGATTGAGCAGGCAGAGGTAATTCTCGCGGCCCTTGCGGACGACGATCCTTTTCTGCCGCTCCTCCGCGTCGGGGAACAGGCGAAGGCCCTCGCGATCGAGCTGGCGCTGCAGCGCCTTGGTGTAGGTCGACACCCACACCGCGCCGTCGGCCTTCTCCGCCCAGACGGACGCCGGCGCGAGATAGCCGAGGGTCTTGCCGATCCCGGTCCCCGCCTCCGCCAGCAGCATGTTCGGCGCGCCCTCCGCCTTTCGCGGCGCGAAGGCGGCGGCGGCGGCGGCCGCATAATCGCGCTGGCCCTGGCGGACCTCAGCGGCGCTGCCGACCAGATCGGCGAGCCGCTCGACCGCCTCGATCTCGCTCACTCGCACTGCGCGCGGCTGCGGGCGGCCGGCATTTTCCTCCCATTCGGGGAGCCGCGAGAACAGCCATCGTTCGTCGCGCTCCGGCCGCTTCAGCACCTGCGCGATCGCCGGCGCCCACGACCAGCGCAGCTTCCAGAGCGCCTGCGCCGAAGCCCATGCCCCTTCCCGCTCAGGCCAATCGGCCGCCATCTGGGCCAGGAGGGACTCGGCCGCGCTGCGCAGCAGCGGCGCCGCGTCGGCGTCGCTCGCCGGCACCTCGAGGTCGAGCGCGGCGGCAATCCCCTTCGGGGTCGGCACGACGAAGCGGGCGGGATGAACGAACGCGAACAATTCGAGCAGATCGGCGCCGGACAGCTCCGGATAGCCGAGCCGCTGGCCGATCAACGGCGCGTTGAGCATGATCACCGGAGTCTCGGCGGCAATGGCGATCGCCTCGCCACGGCCGAGCCCGCGCACCTCGCCGTCCGGTGTCGCCAGCCAGATCCCGCCATGGGTGGCGTGAAGCGCCGGATAAGGGAGCGTGAGGCCCATGGTGTCTCTTAGACGATCTCGGAACGAAACGGCAACGCCGCGATGCGGATGTGGGGCGCAGAGGATGCCATGCAAGGCGCGCGCTGAATAAGGTCTGAAGGCGAATCCGGACTCGGGCTGATCGGGCCTTCGTCGCCGCCGGGGGAGTCACCGCCCTGGCGCAGTGGGAGCGTCAGCGGCCCCGGTCACCCCGCATTGTCGAACTTGCGGATCTCGACCGCGCCTTCGTCGAAGCCGTCGAGCAGGCGCGCATTGACGCCCATCTTGCCGAAATCCTCGCCGAGCGTCTCCCAGTGCGTGCCGCAGCCGCAGACCGGGCAATGGTGGATGCCGATCATCCGATCGCCCCAGACATAGGCCTTCGTCTCGCCGGTGATGCGCACGGCGTCCGGCGGATAATAAGCGACTCGCCAGGCGGTCCGCCGGCAGAGCGAGCAATTGCAGTCGGCCACCCATGTCGGCGGGCTCGGCACGTCGATGCGTACGTTGCCGCAGTGGCAGCTTCCCTGAACGCTCATCCGGATTTGTAATCGCCGGCGCGCGACGATTGCAAGCGGCGGCGATCCGGTGAGCGGGGCGATTGCTTTTCAGCTTCTCATCCTCCCCGCCAGCGAAGGGGCCCAATCCGTCTTGCGCGGACCGGGAGAAGCGACGAAGAAGCGGCACATGTCCCGCCGTGAAATCCCTGCCGCTGTGCGCGAAGCCGCGCTCGTCTCCAAGGCCTGGCCCTATGAGGAAGCGCGCAAGCTTCTGAAACGCTATCCGAACGGCCCGGACAAGGGCGAGATCGTGTTCGAGACGGGCTACGGTCCGTCGGGCCTGCCCCACCTCGGCACCTTCCAGGAGGTCGCGCGCACGTTGATGGTGCGCCATGCGCTCACCGAGATGGCGGACTGGCCGACGCGCCTGATCGCTTTTTCCGACGACATGGACGGCATGCGCAAGGTGCCGCCGGGCGTGCCGAACCAAGAAATGATGCTGGCCCATATCGACGAGCCGCTGTCGCGGGTGCCGGATCCCTATGGCTGCGACCATGCGAGCTACGCCGCGCACAACAATAACCTGCTGCGGGAATTCCTCGATCGGTTCGGCTTCGATTACGAATTCCTGTCCTCGTCCGATTGCTACGGCTCCGGCCGGTTCGACGCGGCGCTGCGCCAGGTGCTGCGCACCTATGACGAGATCATGGGGGTCATGCTGCCCACCCTGCGCGAGGAACGGCGCAAGACCTATTCGCCGGTGCTGCCGGTGAGCCGGATTTCCGGCAAGGTGCTGCAGGTGGCGATCGAGGTGATCGACGCCGAAGCCGGCCTCGTCCGCTACGTCGAGCCGGAGACGGGCGAGAGCGTCGATCAGTCGATCTTCGGCGGCGGGGCGAAATTGCAGTGGAAGGTCGACTGGGCGATGCGCTGGGCCGCGCTCGGCGTCGACTACGAAATGGCGGGCAAGGATCTGATCGACTCGGTCATCCAGAGCTCCAAGATCGCCCGGATCCTCGGCGCCCGGCCGCCGGAAGGCTTCAATTACGAGCTCTTCCTGGACGAAAATGGCGAGAAGATCTCGAAGACCAAGGGCAACGGCGTCACCATCGACGAGTGGCTGACCTACGCCCCCCCCGAGAGCCTGGCCTTCTACATCTACCGCGAGCCGAAAAAGGCCAAGCAATTGAGCTTCGGGGTCATCCCCAAGGCGGTGGACGAATATTATCAATTCCTCGCGGCTTATGCCGACCAGCCGATCGACAAGAAGCTCGGCAACCCGGTCCATCACATCCACGCCGGCGAGGTTCCCGGCGTGCGGCCTCCGGTGAGCTTCGCGCTGCTGCTCAATATCGCCAGCCTGCCCGGCGTCGGCAATCGCGAGACGATCTGGAGCTTCCTCCAGCGCTACAATCCGGGGCTCAGCGCGGAAGCGAACCCCGAGCTCGACCGGCTCGTCGGCTATGCCGTGGCCTATGGCAGCCGTTTCGTCGCGCCGTCGCTGCGGCGGCGGCCGCCGACCGCGCAGGAAGTGCCCGCGCTGCGGGAGCTCGACGCCCTGCTGGCGCAGGACGACGGCACCGGCCGCGCCGACGAGGACCCGGCGGCGGTGCTGCAGAACCATGTCTACGAGATCGGCAAGAGCCATTACGGCAAGGAAGGCCTGCGCGACTGGTTCAAGGTGCTGTACGAAACCCTGCTCGGCAGCGACCAGGGCCCGCGCATGGGCAGCTTCATCGCGCTTTACGGCGTCGAGAACAGCCGCCGGCTGATCGCCGAGGCGCTGGAAGCCGCCGGGGCCTGACGCTGAGGCCGATCAGGCCCTCGCTCGACGCAGGGCCACGGCTGCGATCTTCATTGCACATTCCTCCTCGAAGTTATCGAGCGGGATCGTGCGGGCCTGCAGGGCCGGACGGGAGTGCGACTCTGCGGAGACCGCGATCGCGTCGACGGATTGCGGAAAAGCGTGAGAACAACCCCGGGTGGCGCGGATTGATCGGCGAAGGGACAGCAGGAAGAGGCTTCGACCGGCACAGCCCGACCGGTGGTTCTGGCGATGGACGCTCGGTTTACCCTCACCCCGGCGCATTGCGACGCGGTCCCCTCCCCGAGCAAGCCCGGGGAGGGTTGGCGGAGATCACCCCTTGATGAAGGCCTCGAGCGCGGCGTGGGCTTCGTCGTCGGTGGTCTGGACCGGCGGGTGCTTGCAGAAATAGGCCGCCGCCGGGTGGATCGGGCCGGCGAAGCCGCGGTCCTTGGCGATCTTGGCGCAGCGGATCATGTCGATGGCGACGCCGGCCGAATTGGGGCTGTCCTCGACCGACAGGCGAAGCTCGATGTTCATCGGCACGCCGCCGAACAGCTGGCCTTCCATGCGCAGGAAGCACACCTTGTTGTCGTTCTGCCAGGCGACATAGTCGGAGGGTCCGACATGGATGTTCTCGTCGTCCAAGCGATGCTCGGCGACGGACTGCACCGCCTCCGTCTTCGACACCTTCTTCGAGGCGAGCCGCTTGCGGTTCGACATGTTGAGGAAGTCGGTGTTGCCGCCGGTGTTGAGCTGATAGGTGCGATCGAGCTTGACGCCGCGCTTGTGGAACAGATCGGTCAGCACGCGGTGGACGATGGTCGCGCCGAGCTGCGCCTTGATGTCGTCGCCGATGATCGGCACGCCGGCATCCTCGAACCGCTTCGCCCAGCCTTCGTTGGACGCGATGAACACCGGGATGTTGTTGACGAAGGCGACGCCGGCTTCGAGCGCGCATTCGGCGTAGAATTCGGTCGCCTCCTGGCTGCCCACCGGCAGATAGTTCATCAGCACGTCGGTGTTGGTTTCCTTGAGCCGGCGAACGATGTCCGCCTTGTCCGGCTCGGCCGCGTCGGCGACGAGGAAGGTGCGGTCATCCGGCGCATCGGCCATGTGATCGGAGAAGCCGTCGAGGACGCGGCCCATCTCGACGATCGTGCCCGAAGCGGGCACGTGATCGCAGAAGATGGCGGTGCAGTTCGGCTTTTCGAAGATCGCCTCGGCGACATCGCGGCCGACCTTGCGGCGATCGATGTCCCAAGCGGCGACGATCTTGATGTCCTTGGGACGGTAACCGCCAAGGTCCCAATGCATGAGACCGATCTGCTCGTTGGCGCCGCCATTCTGATAATGGGCGATGCCCTGAACGAGCGAGCTGGCACAATTGCCGATGCCGATGACGGCGACGTTGATCGCCTTGGGATCATGGAGGCTCATCAGGCGACCGCCTTGCGCTGCTGGGCGGGGGCGTAGCGCTCGATCATGCGGGCGCAAAAATCAGCGAAATACATCGGATCCTTCGGTGGGCTGGTGTGGTGGGGCGCGAGCCCCTCGGATTCAGGGGTGAAGCAGAAGGTGACGGTGGTCTCGAACTCCTCGAGCGCCGCCATCTGCCGATCGAACCAGGCCTCCCAGCCGGGGCGGTAGCTGTCCGCCCAGCTCAGGCCGGTTCGCAAATGGGTGACACCAAGCCGCTTCAGCCAGGCGACAGCGTCGTCCAGCCGAGGATCCTCGAAGTGGAACCACTGCATGATGCCCATCGCGGGGGTGTGCGCCCGAAAGTGATCGAGTGCAAGCTTCGGAGTGCCGTCTTCGCGGATCAACCCCATGTAGAAATGGCGATAATAGCTCGATCCTTCGGCTTCCTTGTGGCGCGTGGTCGCGCCCCAGGCCTGCGGAAGATCGTAGAGCGAATACCAGAAGACGCGCGGCACCCGGCCGACGAGCAGCTCGGCGGTGCGATCGACTCCGAACACCTGGACTTCCTCGGCACCGAAGCTGCCGACTCCGACCTCGGTCGCCCAGATTTCATGGTTCGGAGCGACCGCCTCGATCTCGGCGATCTTCTGCGGCCAATCGTTGATCGGCCACAGATTCCAGTCGAGCGGAAAGCCGTGCACGGCGATCACGTCGAGGTGATCGAGCACGCCAAAGCCCTTGAGCTTCTCGATGAAGAAGGGATCGATCGGCGAGATTCCGCCGAGCACCCTCTTGATCGCCGGATTGACCGCGTGGATCGCCTTGGCGGCCTCGATCACGGTCGTCCCGAACTGGCTCCAATCTGGGTCAATCTCCGGATCCCAATGCGATTTGTTATTGGGCTCGTTCCAGATCATTGCCGCTTCGATGGACAAAATTCACCCTTTCATTGGATAGACCGCCCCCGGACCGTACGCTGCATAGGGCATTTCGCTGCGGCGGCAAATGTAGACCTCGTCCTCGGCGCGAGTCTCGATCGTGAACCCGGCGGAGCGCAGCATCGCCTCCGCGCAAGCGCGGTTCGGAACCCACCAATTGGTCCAGTCATGGGCATATTCGCGCTCGACGAAATGGAGCTTGGGATAGCCGCTTTCGTCGAAGATGTCGGTCTGCTCGAACGGATAGTCGCCCTCGAGCGGCGTGACGTCGTCCGAGCCGCGCTGCATTGACTGGAAGATCAGCATGTCGCCGGCGACATGTTCGTGGATGAGATCGAGCGCGAGCAAGGGGTGGCGCAGGTGGTAGAGCACCCCCATGAAGATGACGACATCGAACGTCTCGCCGAGCGCGCCGACGTCGTAGACCGAGAGCTTGCGGAACTCGATATTGTCGTAGCCGAGCGTGGCCGCGGCGAAGCGCGCCTGGGCGAGATAGCGATCGTCGCTGTCGACGCCGACGACGCGCTCGGCCCCGCGGCGCTTCATCTCCATCGAGTAGAAGCCGGCATTGCAGCCGATGTCGAGCACGGTCTTGCCGGTGAGATCGGTCGGCAGATGCGGCGCGAAGCGCCGGAACTTGTCGCCGGGATAATCGCCCAGGAAATGATCGGGCGCGGTCCAGACGCCGCCGAGATCGATATTGTGGAACCAGGGCCCGAGCGCGTCGATGCGTGCGCGGAGGTCGCTTTCGTCCGGAGCGATGCTTCTTGCGGCCAGGTTCATTGGTAGAGCCTTTCGTTCACGGTCATGATTCGGGCGCCCCAGCTGCCCAGGGCGAGCCGGGAAACGGAGGCGGTGTCGACGTCGAAGCGCAGCATGTTGTCGAGCGACAGCCCGAGATAATGCGCAATCGCGCCGCGGATGATGTCGCAATGACTGACGCAGGCGATGGTCTGGCCGGCATGATCGGCAGCGAGAGCGGCGAGGGCGGCCGTGGCTCTCGCCACCGCCGCCGCCATGCTCTCGCCGTTCGGCGGGCGCGCGGTGGAGCGCGACTCGTTCCATTCGGTCCACACCGGATCGCCCTCCAGCGCGCTGAAGCTGCGCCCGGTCCAATCCCCGAAATCGACCTCGTCGAGATCGTCGATGACGCCGACCTTCAGCTCGTGCGGTTCGGCGATCTCGCGGGCGGTATAATAAGCCCGCTCGCGCGGTGACGCATAGACCGCGGCGATCGGTTCGACGCCGAGCAGATCGCCGACGATTCGCGCCTGATCGAGCCCTTCGCGGCTGAGCGCGACGTCCCGGCGCCGACCGGTCAGCAGATTGCCGAGTTCGACGTGCGCGGCATGGCGGATGAGGAGGATCGTCGCCGTCACGCGGGGATCGGTACCGACATGAAACAAATTCGCATGGGCGCCCAACCGACTTCGGGAAAAGCGGTTCCCCGCGGAGCCGCGCGAGCGACATGACACGCGCCGCACGCAGCAACAATTGATCTGGATCAAGTTGCGCAGAGCGCGTGTTTGCACGTTCTATTTTCACGAAGACTCACGGAACAACCGCGTTCTTTGCGGATACGGAACAAAGCTTCGTTGCCCGTGTTCTGGGGAGGAAGAAGAAGAAGCATCACCAACGGGGATTGCTCGCGGCCGCGAGCTTTGTTCCCTTCCAAGCTACGGGGGTCGCATTTGCCGGAACGTATTCTCATCACCGGCGGCGCTGGTTTCATCGGACGCGCCGTCACCAAGGAACTCCAGCAACGCGGGCATGAAGTTCGGATCCTCGACAGCCTGATCGAGCAGGTCCACGGCGACCGCGAACGGCCGGAGGATCTTTCTCCGGATGTCGAACTGATCCGCGCCGACGTGCGCAACGGCGATGCCGTCACCAAGGCGCTGAAGGGGATCGACAGCGTCGTCCACCTCGCCGCCGAAGTGGGCGTCGGCCAGTCCATGTATGCGGTCGAGCGCTACACGTCGGTCAACGACGTCGGCACTGCCGTTCTCTTCGAGAAGCTGATCGACAATCCGGTGCGGCGGGTGGTCACCGCGTCGTCGATGAGCATCTACGGCGAAGGCCTGTATGTCGACCAGGACGGCGAGACCGTTCAGGAAACCAAGCGCCAGCCGCGCACCGACGAGTCGCAGGGCTGGGATCCGGTCGACGCCCAGGGCCGGCCGCTGAAACCGATCGCGACTCCGGAATGGAAGCGCCCCGACCTCGCCTCGATCTACGCGCTCAACAAATATGTGCAGGAGCGCACCACCCTGATCATGGCCGAGGCCTATGGAATGGAAGGCGTCTGCCTGCGCCTGTTCAACGTCTACGGCCCGGGCCAGGCGCTCTCCAATCCCTATACCGGCGTGCTCGCGATCTTCGCCTCCCGCCTTCTCAACGGCCAGCAGCCGATGATCTTCGAGGATGGCGAGCAGCGCCGCGACTTCGTCTATGTCGGCGACGTCGCCCGCGCCTTCGCCGACTCGCTCGAACTCCCGCAGGCGGTGGGACAGACGTTCAACGTCGGCTCCGGCCACGACCGCTCGGTCACCGAAGTCGCCCAGGAACTGGCCCGGGCGATGGGCAAGAACGACATCTCGCCGCAGATCGTCGGCAAATCGCGGATCGGCGACATCCGCCACTGCTTCTGCGACGGCAGCAAGAGCGCCGACGTGCTCGGCTTCCGGGCGCGCAAGGATTTCCAGGAAGGCCTCGCCGAGCTTGCCGAGTGGGTTGCCGTGCAGACCGCCGACGACCGCGTCGAGCAGGCCCGGGCGGAGCTCGAGGCGCGGGGCCTCGTCGCATGAGCCGCGAGGATCCCGCCGGCCGCAGCGACGGCCGCCCTGTCCTGGTGACGGGCGGCGCAGGCTTCATCGGCTGCAACATCGCCAATCGCCTGGCCGAACTCGGCCACGACGTGATCGTCTATGACGCGCTGTCGCGCCCCGGCGTGGAAGGCAACCTCGCCTGGCTGAAGGAACGCCACGGCGAGCAGATCCAGCCGGTGATCGCCGACATCCGCGACGAGGACGAACTCGCCCGCGCCGCGCGCGAGGCCAAGGCCGTGTTCCACATGGCGGCGCAGGTCGCGGTAACGACCAGCATGGTCGATCCGCGCGAGGATTTCGAGATCAACATCCGCGGCACGCTCAACCTGCTCGACGCGGTGCGGCTGAAGAATGACGGCACGCCGGTGATCTTCGCTTCGACCAACAAGGTCTATGGCGATCTCGGCGACATCGATTTCCACCTCGACGGAGCGCGCTACGTGCCGGGCGACCGCGCCGTCGCCGATTACGGTATCGGCGAGAGCCGGCCGCTCGATTTCCACACGCCCTATGGCTGCTCCAAGGGGGCGGCCGACCAATATGTGCTCGATTACGCCCGCAGCTTCGGCCTGCGCAGCGCAGTGGTGCGGATGAGCTGCATCTACGGCATGCGCCAGATGGGCACCGAGGACCAGGGTTGGGTCGCCCACTTCCTGATCCGCGCGCTCGAAGGCAAGCCGATCACCCTCTATGGCGACGGCCACCAGGTCCGCGACATCCTCGACGTGTCGAACGCGGTCGATGCCTATCTCAAGGCCTGGGAGCGGATCGACCGGATCCAGGGCCGCGCCTTCAACCTCGGCGGCGGACCGCAGAATTCGGTGTCGCTGCGCGAGCTGCTCGGCCACATTTCGACCCTGATCGAGCGCGAAGTCGCGGTCGAATATTCCGATTGGCGCGCGGGCGACCAGCGCTACTTCGTCGCCGACACGCGCGCGATCCGCGCCGCGCTGGACCTCGCGCCGGCGGTGCCGTGGAAGCAGGGGGTGAGCCTGCTCGCCGAATGGCTGCGCGAAACCCGCGCACCGACGCCCGAGTTCATCGCCTCCGCCACGGGCGTGGTGCCGGCCGGTGCGGCGTCGTGAGCCGCGCTTCCAGCCTCGCCACGGGCGTGCCGGCCCGCAGCCCCCGGATCCTCGTCACCGCCGACGCGGTCGGCGGCGTCTGGCAATATAGCAACGAGCTCGCCGCCGGTCTGTCGCGGCTCGGCATCGAGACGATCCTGGCGGTAATGGGCCCGGCGCCGTCCGATGCGCAGCGCGAGGCCGCGGCGGCCATTCCCGGAGTCACCGTGATCGAGACCGGGCTCGCGCTCGATTGGCTGGCCGAGGATGGCCGGGCGCTCCGCGACGCCGGAGATTCGATTCGCGAACTCGGCGCCGAGCACAAGGCCGACGTCATCCATCTCAACACGCCGGCACTCGCCGCCCAGACCAAATTCGGTGCGCCGGTCGTCGCCGTCCAGCACAGCTGCGTCGCGAGCTGGTGGGAGGCGGTGCAGGGCAGCGAAATGCCGGACGACTTTGCCTGGCGGACGAAGCTGGTCCGCGCCGGCCTCCATGCCGCCGATGCGGTCGTCACCCCGACGGCGGCGTTCGGCGAAGCGACGCGACGCCTCTACGCCCTCACGCAAGCGCCGCGCACCGTGCACAACGGCCGCACGCCGCTGCCGGTCACCGAAGGCGCGCCGCACGATTTCGTGTTCACCGCCGGGCGGCTTTGGGACGAAGGCAAGAACGTCCGCACGATCGACGCCGCCGCCGCCGGCATCGGCGTTCCCGTCCATGCCGCCGGGCCGCTCAAGGGACCGAACGGCGCCGAAGTGATGTTCGACAACATCCACTGCCTGGGCACCCTGTCGGAAGCGGAGATCGCACGCTGGCTGGCGGCGCGGCCGGTGTTCGTCTCGTCGGCTCTGTACGAGCCGTTCGGCCTCAGCGTGCTGGAGGCCGCCGCCGCCGGCTGCGCCCTGATCCTGTCCGACATCCCCACGTTTCGCGAGCTCTGGAAGGACGTCGCCATCTTCGTGCCGGCGCGTGACGAAGGCGGCTTCACCCGCGCCATCGCCGATCTGGTCGGCGACGATTTCGAGCGCACGGTGATGGGGCGGGCGGCGCGCGAACGCGCCAAGAGGTTCAGCGCCGACGCGATGGCGGCGCAGATGGCTTCGCTCTACCGCAGCCTGCTCCCTGCGATCCAGCGGCCGGTGCTCGCCTCCGCCCGCGCGGCGGCGTGAGGGGACGGCCAATGAAGATCGTCTACTTCACCCATTCGCTCGCCTCGTGCTGGAACCATGGCAACGCCCATTTCCTGCGCGGCGTGCTGCGCGAACTGATCGCCCGCGGCCACGAGGTCGTCGCCTACGAGCCCGAGGGCGCCTGGAGCCTCGACAATCTGCTTGCCGATCATGGCGAGTCGGGGCTCGCCGCCTATCGGGAAAACTATCCCGACCTTGGCTCGCAGGCGTTCGGCGCGGGCACGGACCTCGCAAGCCTGGTCGACGGCGCCGATGCGGTCATCGTCCACGAGTGGAACGCGCCGGAGCTGGTCGCCGAGATCGGTCGGCTGCGCGCCGCCGGCGGCCGCTTCACCCTGCTGTTCCACGACACCCATCACCGCGCGGTCTCCGACCCGGAGGCGATCCGCGCCTTCGATCTTTCCGGCTATGACGGCGTGCTCGCCTTTGGCGAGACCCTGGCGGAGGTCTATCGGCGCTGGGGCTGGCAGGGCCGCGTGTTCGTCTGGCACGAGGCCGCCGACATCCGCCTGTTCCACCCGCCGGAAGAGGAGGGCGAACGCGCCGGCCTGGTCTGGATCGGCAATTGGGGCGACGGCGAGCGGACCCGCGAGATCGAGGATTTCCTGCTCGCCCCCGCCCGCACCACCGGCCTCTCCCTCGACATATACGGCGTCCGCTATCCGGCCGAGGCGCTCGCTCTGCTCGAGCGTTACGGAGTCCGGTACCGCGGCTGGCTGCCCAATGCCCGGGCGCCGGAGATCTTCGCCGGCCATCTCGCCACCGTGCACGTGCCGCGGCGCTTCTATTCGACCATCCTGCCCGGCATTCCGACGATCCGGGTCTTCGAGGCGCTCGCCTGCGGCATTCCGTTGCTGTCGGCGCCGTGGGAGGACAGCGAAGGTCTGTTCAGGCCCGGCCGGGATTTCCTTTATGCCCGCTCAGGCCAGGAAATGGCCCGGCGCCTGCGCGACGTCAGCGAGGATGCGGACCTGCGCCGCTCGCTCGTCGCCAGCGGGCTGGAGACGATCCGCGCCCGCCACACCTGCGGCCACCGCGCCGACGAACTGCTCGCCATCCTCGCCACGATCGAGGCGCGCCCTGCCGCGCCCGCTGCCATGAGTCTGACCGCATGAAGATCGCCTTTTACGGCTCCAGCCTGCTTTCCTCCTACTGGAACGGCGCCGCGACCTATTATCGCGGCCTGCTCCGCGACCTTGCCGGCCGCGGCTACCAGATCACCTTCTACGAGCCCGATGCCTTCGACCGCCAGCAGCATCGCGACATCGATCCGCCGGAATGGGCGCGGTCGGTGGTCTACGACGCCACGCCGGAAGGGCTACGGAGCGTGCTCGAGGAGGCCAGGGCCGCCGACATCGTCGTCAAGGCGAACGGCGTCGGCGTGTTCGACACCGAATTGCTGGAGGGCATCGTCGCCCACAGCCGTGCCGATGCGCTGCGGATCTTCTGGGACGTCGACGCCGCCGCCACCCTGGAAGAGATGCGGGCCGACGAAAGCCACGTCGTACGCCGCACCCTCCCCGAACTCGACATGGTGCTGACCTATGGCGGCGGCCCGCCGGTGGTCTCCGCCTATGAGGGCTTCGGCGCGCGCCGCTGCGTGCCGATCTACAATGCGCTCGATCCGACGACCCACCATCCTACCGAGGCCGATCCGGCCTTCGCCGCGGATCTCGCCTTTCTCGGCAACCGCCTGCCCGACCGCGAGGCGCGGGTGGAGGAATTCTTCCTGCGCGCCGCCACCGCCTTGCCCGAGCGGCGCTTTCTGATCGGCGGCAACGGCTGGGATTCGAAGCCGATGCCGGACAATGTCCGCCATCTCGGCCACGTCTACACCCACCAGCATAATGCGTTCAACTGCACCCCGCTGGCGGTGCTCAACGTCGCCCGCGACAGCATGGCCGATGTCGGCTTCTCGCCGGCCACCCGCGTGTTCGAAGCGGCCGGGGCCGCCGCCTGCCTGATCACCGACGCCTGGGAAGGGATCGAGCAATTCCTCGCCCCCGACAGCGAAGTGCTGGTCGCCCGCGACGGCCAGGACGTTGCCGATCATGTCGCCGGGCTCACTCCGGAACGCGCCCGCGCGACCGGCGAGGCAGCGCTGAAGCGCGTGCTTGCCGAGCACACCTACAGCCACCGCGGCGAGCAGGTCGACGCGCTCTGGCGCACCCTGCTCCAGCCGGAACGGAGTGCCGCCTGATGCGCCTCGTCGTCCTCGGCCTCAGCCTGTCGTCGAGCTGGGGCAACGGCCACGCCACCACCTTCCGCGCGCTGCTCAAGGCCTTCGCCGCGCGCGGGCACGACATCCTGTTCCTGGAACGCGACGTGCCCTGGTACGCATCGAACCGCGACGTCACCGATCCCGAGTATTGCGCGCTCCGTTATTACGCCGATCTGGCGGCGCTCGAGACCTGGCGCGACGTGATCGCCGAAGCCGATGCGGTGATCGTCGGCTCCTACGTGCCAGACGGCGTCGCGGTCGGCCGCTTCGTCCAGGCGCATGCGCGCGGAGTCACCGCTTTCTACGACATCGACACGCCGGTGACGCTCGCCAAGCTCGCGCGCGGCGATTTCGAATATCTCTCGCCCGAGATCATCCCGGGCTACGACGTCTATCTGTCGTTCACCGGCGGCCCGACCCTGCGGCACATCGAGCAGACCTATCGCTCGCCGGCGGCACGAGCGCTCTATTGCTCGGTCGAT
Source organism: Sphingosinicella sp. BN140058 (assembly GCF_004135585.1). Taxonomy (NCBI): domain Bacteria; kingdom Pseudomonadati; phylum Pseudomonadota; class Alphaproteobacteria; order Sphingomonadales; family Sphingosinicellaceae; genus Sphingosinicella; species Sphingosinicella sp. BN140058. Next base: position 2,196,996 of record NZ_CP035501.1, read on the forward strand.
CCGGATGCCTATCCGCCTCTGGATGTGCCGAAGACGTGGGATCTCTCCTATCTGGGCACCTACAGCCCGGACCGGCAGCCGACGCTCGAGCGCCTGCTGATCGAACCGGCGCGGCGTTTGCCGGAGCGGCGCTTCGTGGTCGCCGGGCCGCAATATCCCGCCGACATCGACTGGCCGGGCAACGTCGAGCGGATCGAGCATCTGCCCCCGGCCGAGCACCCGGCTTTCTATTCGGCCTCACGGTACACACTCAACGTCACCCGGGCGGACATGATCGCCGCCGGCTGGTCGCCGTCGGTGCGGCTGTTCGAGGCGGCGGCGTCGGCGGTGCCGATCGTCTCCGACCGCTGGGAAGGGCTGGACCAACTGTTCGCACCCGAGCGCGAGATCGTTCTCGCGGATACGAGCGACGAGGTCGTCGACCTGCTGTCGAAGACCGATGCGGCCGCGGCGGCGAAGATGGGCCATGCCGCCCGCGCCCGCGTCCTCCACGGCCACACCGCCGCCGATCGCGCCGCCGAGCTCGAAACCTATCTGGAAGAGGCCTTTGCCACATCGCAGCCGGAGCTGGTCGGGGCAGAATGACCGGCCGAAACCGCGATCGTTGCAGAGGTGAACCAAATACGGATCGCGGTGTTTAGCTAAGTAGTTGTCGACGTTGAAGATCATGATAAGCTGACGATAAGAGGGAGCGGCGCGTGAAAAATGGAAAGAACAAGACGGCATTGGTGACGGGCGGCGCCGGCTTCATCGGCTCCCATCTCATCGATTCGCTGCTCGCCGAGGGCGCGAACGTCGTCTGTCTCGACAGTCTGCTGACCGGACGCCCGCAAAACCTGCGCCACCTCGAACGCGAGGCCCGTTTCGACTTCGTCCAGGGCGACGTGATCGACGACCTGCCCGGATCGGTGAAGCGGACCCAGTTCACCCACATCTACAATCTCGCCTGCGCGGCCTCGCCGCCCCATTACCAGGCTGATCCCGAGCATACGATGCTGACCAACGTGCTCGGCACTCGCAATCTGCTCCGCCTCGCCGAGGAGAAGAATGCGCGCTTCCTGCTCACCTCGACCAGCGAGGTCTATGGCGACCCCGAGGTGCATCCGCAGCCCGAGGGCTATCGCGGCTGGGTCAGCTGCACCGGCCCGCGCGCCTGCTATGACGAGGGCAAGCGCGCCGCGGAAACCCTGACCTTCGACTATCAGCGCCTCGGCCGCGCCGACGTCCGCGTCGCCCGCATCTTCAACACCTATGGACCGCGCATGCGGCCCGACGACGGCCGCGTCGTTTCCAACGTGATCTGCCAGGCTTTGTCCGGCGAGAACGTCACCATCTACGGCGACGGTTCGCAGACGCGCAGCTTCTGCTACGTTTCCGATCTCGTCGACGGATTGATGCGGCTGATGGACAGCGACGTCGTCGACGAGCCGGTTAACCTCGGCAATCCGGTCGAGCTTACCGTCTCGGATCTGGTCGACCGCGTGCTGACGCTGACCGGATCGAAGGCGGAGGTAATCAACCTGCCGCTGCCGGTCGACGATCCCCGCCGCCGCAAGCCCAATATCGACCGTGCCAAGGCGCGGCTCGGCTGGGAACCTAAAGTGCCGCTGCAGCAGGGCCTGGAGGCGACCGCCGCCTGGTTCGCCGAGGAGCAGAAAGCGACCCGATCGGCCGAGCGCCACGCCACCAACGACCTGTTCGTCGGGGTCGCCGCCGAATAGGGCCGGACTCCTTCATCCTGTCGACGAGCCCCTCCCCGTGCGGAGGGGCTTTTCATTTGGCGAACAGATTGTCCGGATCGGCCATCGCCTTGATCTCGATCGCGTTGCCGGACGGATCGAGGAAGAACATCGTCGCCTGCTCGCCGGGCGCGCCCTGGAAGCGGATGGTGGGCGGGATGACGAAATCGACGCCGGCTGCTTGCAGCCGATCCGCCAGATTCCGCCACGCCGCCATGTCGAGCACCGCGCCGAAATGCGGCACCGGCACGTCATGGCCGTCGACCGGATTGTGGTGGGGGCGAGGCGCTGCGTCGGGCGACAGATGAGCGACGATCTGATGGCCGTAGAAATCGAAGTCGATCCATTCCGCGGCGCTTCGTCCCTCCGGACAGCCGAGCAGGCCGCCGTAGAAAGCGCGCGCTGCGTCGAGATCGTGGACGGGAAAGGCGAGATGGAATGGGGGAAGCGCCATGCCGGTTCTTTACCCCGGGTGGCGTCGCCGACCAAGGCTCGGCTTTTCTCCGCCCGCCGACTTCGGCATGGAGAGAGCATGATTTTCCTCGCTGCTTCCGCATGAAGAAGAATTTGGTCGCCCTCGTTGCCGGGATCGTCGGCGCCTGCGGCTTCGCGCCGCTGGGGGCTTGGCCGCTGACGCTTGCTGCTTTTGCCCTGCTGCTCTGGCTGGTCGCCGACGCGCCGCGGATGCGCAGCGCGCTGACGCGCGGCTGGTGGTTCGGGGTCGGCCATTTCACCCTTGGCCTGAACTGGATTGCCACCGCCTTCACCTATCAGGCGGCAATGCCGGCGTGGCTCGGCTGGGTCGCAGTGGTTCTGCTGTCGCTGTACCTCGCAGTCTATCCGGCGATGGCGACCGGACTCGCCTGGCGCTGGGGCGCGGCGCGCCCGGACCAGCCGGCCGGGCGCAGCACCCTGCGCCTGGTGCTGATCTTCGCCGCGGCCTGGATCGTGACCGAATGGCTGCGCGCGACCCTGTTCACCGGCTTCGCCTGGAACCCGCTCGGAGTCGCCCTGCTGCCGACGCCGGCGTCATGGACCGCGCAATGGATCGGCACCTACGGCCTGTCGGGCTTCGCCGCCCTGCTTGCCGGCGCCCTGCTGATCCTCTGGCGACGGGAATGGCGGCCGGCGGCCGGGCTGGTCGGCGCGGTCGCCGTCGCGTCGGGCCTTGCCGCCCTCGCCAGCCGGCCGCCCGAGGGCGCGGCCCGCGTCGCGCTGCGCATCGTCCAGCCCAATATCGGCCAGCAGGACAAATGGGAGGAAGGGTTCGAGGACCAGAATATGGCGCGCCTCGAGCAGATGTCGGCGGCCTCGCCGGCCGAGCCGCGGCTGCTGCTCTGGCCCGAGGCCGCGATCACCCGGCCGCTCGAGAACGAACTCGCCTATCTGCCCCTGCAGCGGGAAACGGCCTTGCTGCGGCGCGAGGTCGGCGCGCTGCTGCGACCCGGCGATTTGCTGCTGACCGGCGGCATTACCTGGCGCTCGGCGACCGGCGAAGAGCTGACCAGCGCCACCAACAGCGTGTTCGCGATCGGCGCGGGCGGCCGCATTCTCGCCCGCTACGACAAGGCGCATCTCGTCCCTTATGGCGAATATCTGCCGATGCGTCCGATCCTGTCCGCGATAGGCCTGTCGCGTCTCGCGCCCGGCGACGTCGATTTCGATCCGGGGCCGGGCCCCCGCACGCTCGATCTGCCGCTGATCGGCAAGGCGGGCTTTCAGCTCTGCTACGAGATCATCTTCTCGGGCGAAGTTGTCGATCGGGCGAATCGTCCCGCCTTCCTGTTCAACCCGTCAAACGATGCCTGGTTCGGCGCCTGGGGCCCGCCCCAGCATCTCGCCCAGGCACGGCTGCGCGCGCTGGAGGAAGGACTTCCGATCCTGCGCTCGACCCCGACCGGGATCAGCGCGGTGATCGATGCCGAAGGGCGGCTGCTCGCCAGCCTGCCCTGGCGCGAGCGCGGGGTGATCGATTCCCGTCTGCCGCTGCCCAAGCCGCCGACTCCGTTCGCGCGGCTCGGCAACGTCCTGCCGCTCGCCTTCGCGCTGCTGCTGGCGGCGCTTGGCCTGCTGCTTTCGCGGCGAGCGCGGACCATTGCGAAGCGGGCGGAGACGCGCTAGGGAGCGGCCGCATATAAGGATATCTTTATATCCGCAATTCCATCCAGCAAAGCTCTCACGAGGAAGGCCGGTTCTCTCCCATGCGCAGCAACTATCTCTTCACGTCCGAGTCGGTGTCCGAAGGCCATCCGGACAAGGTCGCCGACCAGATTTCGGACGCGATCGTCGATCTCTTCCTGTCGAAGGATCCCGAAGCGCGCATCGCCTGCGAGACGCTGACCACCACCCAGCTTGTCGTCCTCGCCGGCGAGATCCGCTGCAAGGGCGTCTACGAGAATGACGCCTGGGTCGACGGCGCCCAGGACGAGATCGAGCGCACGGTGCGCGAGACAGTGAAGCGGATCGGCTACGAGCAGGACGGCTTCCACTGGGAGAAGTTCACCTTCCACAACAATCTCCACGGCCAGTCCGCGCACATCGCGCAGGGCGTCGACGCCAGCGGCAACAAGGACGAGGGTGCCGGCGACCAGGGCATCATGTTCGGCTTCGCCTGCGACGAGACTCCGGACCTGATGCCGGCGACGCTCTATTACAGCCACAAGATCCTCGAGCGCATGGCCGCCGACCGTCACTCCGGCGCGGCGCCGTTCCTGGAGCCCGACGCCAAGAGCCAGGTCACCCTGCGCTTCGAGAATGGCGAGCCGGTCGCCGCGACCGCGATCGTCGTCTCGACCCAGCACGGCAAGGGCTACGACCAGGGCGAGAACGAGGCCGAGCTCAAGGCCTATGTGAAGAAGGTCGTCGCCGAGATCCTTCCCGCGGCGCTGCTTTCGGACGAGACCGTCTACCACATCAATCCGACCGGCAGCTTCGAGATCGGCGGTCCCGACGGCGATGCCGGCCTCACCGGCCGCAAGATCATCGTCGACACCTATGGCGGCGCGGCGCCGCATGGCGGCGGCGCTTTTTCCGGCAAGGACCCGACCAAGGTCGATCGCTCGGCCGCCTACATCTCACGCTATCTCGCCAAGAACATCGTCGCGGCCGGCCTCGCCCGCCGCTGCACGATCCAGCTCGCTTATGCGATCGGCGTGTCCGAGCCGCTGTCGCTCTACGTCGACACGCATGGCACCGGCACGGTCGGCGATGCCGAGATCGAAAAGGCGATCATGAGCATCTCGGAGCTCGGCGGCCTCACCCCGCGCGGCATCCGCACCCATCTCGGCCTCAACAAGCCGATTTACGCCCGCACCGCCGCCTATGGGCATTTCGGTCGCAAGCCCGAGGGCGACTTCTTCCCCTGGGAGAAGACCGACCTCGCTGACAGGCTGAAGGCAGCCCTCTGATCCAATCTAGCCCCTCCCCTCGGGGGGAGGGGCTTGTTATGGGCGGCGCGTGAACGATCCCGCCACCATCCGCCGCCTCTACGGGCGCCGCTCCGGCCACAAGCTTCGTCAGGGCCAAGCCGCCTTGCTCGAGGAGTTGCTGCCCGCGATCAGCGTGCCCGAAGACGGGCCGCTCGACTCCGCCAGTCTGTTCGGCAGCGACCGGCCGCTCCATTTCGAAATCGGCTTCGGCTCGGGCGAGCATCTCGCCTACCGCGCCGACCTCCTCCCCGACCATGCCTTCATCGGCGCCGAGCCGTTCCTCAACGGGGTCGTCGGCGCGCTGACCCACATCCGCGACAAGCATCTGACCAATGTGCGGCTGCACATGGGCGATGCCCTGGAGGTGCTCGAGCGCCTGCCTGACGGCGCGCTGAGCTTCGTCTACCTGCTCCATCCCGATCCCTGGCCCAAGGCGCGCCATGCCAAGCGGCGGATGCTCAACCACGGCCCGCTCGACCTGGTCGCCGCCAAGCTGAAGCCGGGCGGCGAGTTCCGCCTCGGCACCGATGATCCGACCTATTGCCGCTGGTCGATGATGGTGATGAACCAGCGCCGCGACTTTCAGTGGCTGGCCGAAAGCGCCAGGGATTTCCTCACCCGGCCCGGCGGCTGGCCGGAGACCCGGTATGAGGCCAAGGCGCGGCGCAAAGGCCACGAAGTCTGGTATTTCCGCTACCGCCGGGTCTGAGAGCCCAGGCGGGGAATCGTCGATGACGATCTTCGCGGTGATCTGTTGAAGATAGCATTGAGCCGCAACTCTGCGCGCTCCAGCCGGACTGCACTGTTCGCGTAAGGCGGTTGTGCGCCCTATCCGGTCGAGCCGTGTGACGGGGGAAGCGGTGGCCGTTCCATCGCCCCAGCCGGGAGGATCGATTTAGATCCTTGGGCACCGGGTGCCCGCCCCGATCCGGCTGTGTTCGATTGTTCGAGACGGACTTGCAACGATCCGCCTGCCCCGTTACGCAAGAGATGATATAGCATCTCATGCGTAACGGGGGACCTGTGAAGTCTGCAACAATTGGCGCCGGGCTGTTGCTCGGCCTCCCTGCCTGCGCCGCGGCGGCGGCCGGGCCTGTCGTGGACGACGAAAACGCGCACACGAAGGAGATTATCGTCACCGGCATCGCGGCGGACGACGGCTATGCGCCGACGGCAGCGGCGGTGGCGGGGAAGAGTCCGGCACCGCTCATCGCAATTCCGCAGTCCGTGAGCGTGGTCACCCGGGAGCAGATCGAGGACCGCAATCTTTTCACGATCGGCGAGGCGGTGCAGACGGTGGCCGGAGTCACGGTCATGCCGTTCGACGGTACGAACCCGGACTACCGGGCGCGCGGCTTCGTGCTCGATTACGCTTATGACGGCGTACCCTCGACCTTTTCCTCCGGCGTTCCGGAATTCGACCTCGTCATCTACGAGCGGGTGGAGGTTCAGCGTGGACCGACCGGCCTGTTCCGCGGCTCCGGGTCCCCTGGAGGGACCATCAACCTCAATCGAAAGCGCGGCTCCAGCGCCTTTCAGGCGTCCACCGCCTTGTCCGCCGGATCGTGGAAAAACCTGCGCGGCGAGTTCGACATCGGCGGCCCGATCGATGCTGGTGCACGGCTGCGTGTACGGGCGGTCGGCGCCCTGCACGACCGCGATTTTTTCCAGGAGAAGTCCCATACCCGCAAGCTGACCGCCTACGCTGCGCTCGACTTCGATCTGACACCGACAACGACGCTCGGTGCGTCGCTCAGCTACCAGGACACGGTCGCCGACACGCCGATGAATGGTCAGCCTGCCTATGGATTGCGGGTGGACGGGAATTCGTCGACTCGCCATCCGTTGACCGACCAGTTCCTGAACTTTCCGCGCGACTTCCAGCATCTGCCGAGCTGGAACCGGTTCACCGAGACGACGACTGAATATGCCGGCGAGGTGAGGCAGGAAGTGGGCGGATGGCAGGTCGTCGTCCGCGCCCTCCACCGCGACATCCCGCGAGCGTGGCAGGACGCGTTCATCCAGCCCGGCACCGGCGTCGATCCGGTGACTCTCACCGCCACTTACGTGAACCGTCGGGCGAGTGGCGTGAATGGGAAGACTGCGGTGGATGCCTATGCCACCGGCCCGTTCACCTTGTTCGGCCGGGAGCATGAGCTGGCGATCGGCTATAGCTGGGACAAGCGGACTACTTCGTTCCTCCAGCGCACACAGACCTCGCAGGGGCGATTCTCGATCTTCGAGGCGGACCGCATACCCCTTCCATCGAGTCAGTTCACGTCGGGCAGCGAGACCGACCTGCAGCAGAGCGGCTTTCACGCGCAACTTCGCTTGCGCCCGTTCGATGGCTTCACGATCGTGGCGGGCGGCCGCATCAGCGACTATACCAACAAGACGCGAGGCATCGCGCCCTCGCCGGCGACGGATTTCGCGGTCGGCGCACGCGAGCGTGGCAAGTTCACGCCGAGCCTTGGCGCAGTGCTGTACCTCACCGACGACATCACGCTCTACGGCAGCTACTCGGATATCTTCAATCCGCAGACGGCGCTCCAGGTCGACGGCAGCGTGCTCGATCCGCGGGTTGGGCAGCAATATGAGGCCGGGCTGAAGGGGCGCTTCATCGATGGAGCGCTCAATGCGAGCGGCGCCGTGTTCCGGAGCAAAGACAAGAATCGATCACTTGCCGACACCGCGAATCCCGGCTTCTTCGTTCCCGCCGGCGTGGTGAAGATCGAGGGCTTCGAGTTCGAGGTGACCGGCAGTCCGTTCAAGGGGCTGGACCTCGTCGCCAGCTACACCAACGTCAAAACGGAATATGAGGTCGGCACGGCCGCCCAGAACGGTGCCGTTTTCGACCTCAACACGCCGCGTCATCAGTACAAATTCTACGCTCGCTACGAGCCTGCGACGCTTGGCGGAGCCTTCGCGGCGATCAGCGTGAACGGGCAGAGCGGCGTCGTCGCAGGCGGCGTCGCCGGAATCCGCGAACAGTCTCCGTTCGCCATCGCCGGCGCCCAGCTCGGCTGGCGGTTCAACGACGGTCTGCGCGCCTTCGTGTCGGTCAACAACCTGTTCGACAAGGTCTATTACCAGCGGGTCGGATCGATCAACACGTATAACTTTTACGGCGAGCCGCGTAACGTCCTGCTGACGCTCCGAGCCAGCTACTGAGATGGGTCGCCCGCTCGCAGCGACGGTTGCCGGTCAGCAATGGCGGCTGCTGATGCGCGACCGCCGGCTGTTCCTGCTCGGTTTCGCGCTCCTGCTGCTGCTCTGCACTGCGGGATTGACGGGCGCGGCGCTGCACGCCGGGCGGGAGGCCGAACGGCGCGATGCGCAATCGAACGAGGCGCAGATCTGGGCACAGCAGGGCGCGGCAAATCCGCACGGTGCGGCCCATTTCGGACGCTATCTGTTCAAGCCGACATCGCCACTGGCGGCGTTCGATCCTGGCCTCCTCCCGCAGCTCGGCACGTCGCTGAAGCTTGAGGCCCATGCCAACAACCCGGCACGCCACCGCGCCATCGACGGCGGCACGGCATTGGACCGCTTCGGGGATCTCAGCCCTGCGACCATGCTGCAGGTGCTGGCGCCGCTCCTGATCATCCTGTCGGGCTTTGCCGCCTTTGCCGGTGAGCATGCCCGCGGACTGCTGCGTCAGGAACTTGCCGCAGGCACCGGGCCGACCATGCTGATGGCGGGGCGACTTGCGGCGTTCGGCGGGCTCGCCGTCGGGCTGGTGGCGGTGGCAGCGCTCGCGTCGGCTGCCGCCCTGCCGCTAGCCGGTGCCGCCGCATCGGATTTCGCAGCCCTGCTCTGGATCATGGCGGGCCATGCTCTCTATCTCTTCACCTTTGCAGCGCTAACGCTCGGCGCGTCGGCGGCTTTCACCTCCGCTCGAACCGCACTCGTGCTCCTGCTCGCCTTCTGGGCCATGGCGACCCTGTTCGTGCCGCGGATCGCGCCCTCCATTGCGGAAAGCCTTGCCCCGACCCTGTCCGGACCCGCATTCGAAGCCGCGGTCACCAAGCAGATGCGCGAGGGGCCGAGCGGCCACGATCCCCAGGACGCTCGGCTGCAACGTCTCCGCGAGGAAACGATGCGGCGCTACGGCGTGTCCAAGATCGAGGATCTGCCGATCGACTTCAACGGCGTTGCGCTCTTCCACGGCGAAGCTTTGTCCACCTCCCTCTACCGGCGCCACTTTGCTACGCTTTACGAGGGCTACGATCGCCAGGCGGAAATCCAACGCGGCTTTGCCTTGCTGTCGCCGTTGCAAGCCATCCGACCCTGGTCGCGCGCCTTGGCGGGCAGTGATCAGCATGCCCACCGTCGCTTCCTGGAGCAGGCCGAACTCTTCCGCTACGAATTGGTCCAACGCCTCAACGGCGCCATTATCGTCCGTCCGCGAACCGGGGGAGCAGGTCCCTTTCTTGCCGATGTGGCGGCGATTACCCGCGACGCCCGCTTCACGCCCGAGCCGCCGTCCACGCGTGAAGCGGTTTCGCGCCACGGGGTCGATCTCGCCATCCTCGCGGCCTGGGCGGCGATCGGCACGCTGTTCGCGTTCGCTGCCGGGAACCGGCTTGGAAGGTCCAACGCATGAGCCTGGTCCAACTCGAATGGATACGTGCCTGGCGAGATCCGGTGATGCGGATCATCCTGCTCCTGTTTGCGCTTGCCACGGGGTTTTCGGTCCTGTCCGGCGCGCGCTGGGCAGCCGAGCGCCAGGCGCTGGTGACGCAGGCCGTTGCCGAAGGCGACGAGATCATGGCGCTGCGGCGGGCCGAATTTGCCGCACTGCTCGCCAAGGGGGAGAAGCCGAAATTCGGCCTCGTCTACGCGACCGCCCTGCCCTTCCGCGCCGGTCTGCCCAATGCGCCGCTCGCAGTCCTGTCGGCGGGGCAGGCCGAGAGCTTTCCCGCAGCGGCCAGCATCTCGCCGTTCATCGATCCGTACACGATCTTCGATGCGCACGCAGCCGGCCTGGAGAGCCCCATCGTCCTCGCGGCGGGACGCTTCGACCTCGCATTCGTGATCGTGCTGCTGCTGCCGCTTCTGTTAATCGCGGCGACCTACGACTTCTGGTCCGGCGACGTGGAAAGCGGCAGCGCCCGCTTCCAGCTCGCGCAGCCGGTGTGGCCTGTCGGATTGATTCTCGCACGTGCTGGGGTGCGCGGCGGCGGCCTGCTTGCGGCCATGACGGCAATCGCCGTCACCGCGCTGCTGGCAGCTGGCGCGCGAGATGTGGCGAGCCTCGCCCTGTTCGCGCTCGTGACATCCGGGTACGGCACATTCTGGATCGTGCTGGCGATCCTGATCAACCTGTTCGTTCGTGCCTCGACGACCGCCGCTCTCGCGATGGGGACGGCGTGGCTGGCGGTGACCATCCTGATCCCTGCCATGAGTGCAGCAGCCGCGCACCTCGTTGCGGCGCCACCCTCGGCCATGGCCTACACGAATGCGGTGCGCGGCGCAGGGCTCGAGGTGCGGGCGGCGAATGCGGGGGCCGCACGCGCAGCGGCCACCGCGGCTTCGGGACGGGCCTATCCCGCCGCGCTCTGGCACAGCCGGCGCGAGATCCAGCAGCGGGATGCACGCCTCCGCCAAATGCACGAGGCCTACAGCCGGGGCTGGAGCGCGCATCGGACGCTCGCCGACAGGTTGCGCTTCCTCTCTCCCGCGGTCCTCACCCAGGATGCGCTGGACCGCATCGCCGGCACCGACGCAACCCGCGCACTGGCCTTCCAGGTACAGGCGCGCGCCTTCGCCGGCGAGATGCGCCTGCTCGCGTTCGACTGGATGGACGAGGATCGGTTGCTGACGCTCGCCGACTATGACTCGGGCCTGCCGCGCTTCACCTTTGTGGAGCCGAGCCGTGCCGAACCCCTGACGCGCGACGTCACCGCTCTTCTGCTGATCACGTTTCTGCTGCTCACAATGGCTGCACTTCGCCTGCGGGGCGGACCGGCCAAGCTTCTCTAAGGTATCCCATCCATGCTCGAAGCTGTCGCTCTCACCAAGGATTTCGGCTCGCACCGGGCGCTCGACGGGCTGAACCTCACGGTTCCTCCGGGGGAGATCGTCTGCCTTCTCGGCGCCAACGGCGCAGGCAAGACGACGACGATCAATCTCTTCCTCGGCTTCCTCGAACCGACCTCCGGCGAGGCGCGGGTCGACGGCGTCGACGTCCGCGCCGACACGATCGGATCAAAGCGGAAGTTGCTCTATGTGCCGGAGCAGATCGCGCTGTTCGGCGCGCTCAGCGGCCTCGAGAATCTCGCCTATTTCGCGGCCTTGTCAGGAATCGAGGACGTTTCCGCGACGCGTCTGCGGGAGTGCCTCGGGCGTGCCGGGCTCGCGCGGGACGCGATGGATCGCCGCGCCAGCGCCTATTCCAAGGGCATGCGGCAGAAGGTCGGCCTGGCGCTAGCGATCGCCAAGCAGGCGCGCGCGCTGCTGCTCGACGAGCCGACTTCCGGGCTCGATCCGCAGGCTTCGGCCGAGTTCCACACGCTGATCGTCAGGCAACGCGATGCCGGTGCCGCGGTGCTGATGGTCACCCACGACCTGTTCCGCGCACGCGAGGTCGGCACCCGGATCGGCGTTATGCGCGGCGGCCAGCTTCGCCTGATGATTGATACGGCCGCCATCACCGCATCCGAACTGGAGCACCTCTACCTGGAAGAGATGGGGCGGATCGCAGCCTGACAAGCGCCGGTGGTGGGGCTCCGGATCCGAGCGCGATCATGATCGGGGGGCGGCTACAAATGGCATCCGATCAGGGGTGAAGCCCTGCAGCGCACCACCGAGGCTCTCAAGCGCCCCATTCTGCGAATGCGTTGCAATAGCGCTTGAAGCGTTTTACTGCGGCCCGCGGGGAAATGGGGAGGAACGCATTGCGACATTCAAGTGGTTGCCTCGTGTCGGCGCTGGCTGCGCTTGCGGCAGCGCCGCTCCACGCGGAGACGGGCGAAACCGCCGATGGCGAGATCATCGTCACGGCTACGAGAGCGGGCTCGCCGATCGAGCAGCTTCCCATCTCCGTCTCAATCGCGGACGAGGATGCGATCGTCGAGCAGCTCAGGCAAAACAGGAACCTCCTGTCCGGGCTGGAAGCGGTCGTGCCCGGCCTCAACATCCAGCCGAGCGAGACCCGCGGCTCCTGCCTGACGCGCGTGCGCGGCCGCGCCGTTTCGTTTCAGTTGAACGGGGTGCCGATCAACGAGGATCTGCGCCAGGGCTCCTGCACCGGTCCATTCACGATCAGCCCATTCGCGCTGGAGCGGGTGGAAGTGGTCCGGGGCGGCACCGCGCTTTACGGCGCAGGCGCGCCGGGCGGGATCATCAATCTGATCACCAAGCGCGGCCGAACCGATGACCTGGCCGTCGATCTGACGGCGCAGACCAGCTTCAACACCGAGCGCGCGGACGACACCTGGACGACGGACGTCTATGCCGGTGCCGGCCAGCGGAGTGGGGCGTTCGATTATTATGTGGCGACCGCCTATACGGACGGCGGGCGCATTCGCGACGCCGTCGGCGATCCGTTGCTGTCCGGCGCCTACGAGGCGATCGACCTGCTGGGCTCGTTCGGACTTGCGCTGCCCGGCGGAAGCGAGCTTCGGTGGATCACCACCTTCCACCATGAGGATGTCGGGCGGCAATTCTATCCGAGCGGCATGCTGATCCCCGGCACCGACCTTGCCGAGGTGATCGAGGTCGCGCCCAATCCGCAGGTCGGCCAGGGTCGCGACCGCGATGTCACCACCACTCTGGGCTACAGCCATCCCGACCTGCTCGGCCATGCGCTGACGCTGAGCCTGTTCTACCAACATCAGTCGATAAAGCAGCGCGACAATTTCTTCGATGCCGCTACCGGCGACAGCTTCTTCTCGTCCAACCGTCGCAACGAGCGGTTCGGCATCCGCTCGGCGGCGGTGCGGGACTATGCTCTGGGCGACGGGGTCGCGCTCAAGACCAGCTACGGCTTCGATTATACCCGCAACGCGCTGTACCGCTTCGTGGTCGATGAGAATGAGACGGTGACCAGTGCTCTGTCCCCCGAAATCGTGCTCAGGACTTACGCGCCGTTCGCACAGGCCGAGCTCTCTGTCGGCGCGGTGACGCTGACCGGCGGCGCACGGCACGAATGGTATCGCGGCGAGATCACCGCGCATGCTTTCCGGCCCGATCTGCCGGGGCGCGGCACACCCGGCGATATCGGCAAATCCGCGCTGACCCTGTTCAACCTCGGCGCGGTTTACAGGATCACGCCCGACATCCAGCTTTACGGGGGCTTCAGCCAGGGCGCGGAATTGTCGCAGCTTGGCCGCGCGGCCCGCAACATCCGCAATCCGGCGACCCTTACGCCGGAGCCGGCCACCTCCGACCAATATGAGATCGGCGTGCGCGGATCGGTCGGCCCGGTGCGCTTCGGCGCGGCGGCTTACCATTCCGAATCGAAGAGCGCCGCTTTGCTGCAGGCAGATCCGAGCTGCGCCGGCGTGACTCCGATCTGCCCGCTGATCCCGCTCCGCTCGCCACAACGCTTCCACGGCGTCGAAGCGGAACTCGGCTGGAAGGTCGACCAGGCGCTTGAGCTGTCCGGGATCCTGACGCTGCAACGGGGCAAAGTCTTCGACGACGACCTCGACCGGTACATCAACTATGCGACGGACGTGGTGGTGCCGCTTCGGATCACCGCCAGAGCCGACTGGACGCCAACGGACGAAATCGGGATCGGCCTCCAGGTTTCCCATTACGGCGCATCATCCTTCTTCAGCCCCGCCGAGGAAGGACTGGGCCTCGTCGACACCGATGCGGTGACCTTGGTCAGCGCCAGTGCCCGTTATGGCATCGGCCCCGCGGAGATCTACGTCGCGGCCGACAATCTGCTCGACGAAACCTATATCAGCCCCAACAACCAGGCGGCGGGAAGCGGCAGCTTCGCTTATTATCGAGGCGCCGGCCGCCGCATCACGCTGGGCGTGGCGGCGCGGTTCTGATGCGGTGAGCCGGCCGGCGACGATCCCCCTTCCACGGCGAGACGCACCGGCCGAACCCGGCCGTGCGGTGCGGCGGCCGCTTGCCTTTCTCCTGCACAGCCTGTTCGGGCTGAAGCTCAGCCTGTTCCTCGGCTTCGTCTGCCTGACAGGAACGATCGCCACGATCAGTCATGAGCTCGAATGGCTGGTGCAGCCGGAGTTGCGGGGAACCAGCAACGGTCGCACGGACGATTATGCCGCGATGTGGGCGCTGGTCCGCGACCGGCATCCGGACGCCTATATCCAGAGCCTCGGCACCTACGACCGGGCTGAGACGGGCTATTTCGTGCGCCAGGCCGACATCGTCCTGCCCGACGGCACCGCGCGCCGGGTCTATATCGATCCGTCACGGATGATCGTCACCGGCGAGGGGAGCGGACCGACCTTTCACTTCGTCATGCGAGCGCTTCATTATTATCTGCTGCTGCCGACCGACTGGCCCTTCTACGTCGTCACCAGCCTTGGTTTCGTCCTGATCCTGTCGCTGGTCACCGGGCTGCTCACCTACAAGAAGTTCTGGCGCGGCTTCTTCCGGACGCCACGCTGGCGGCGCTCGACCCGAACCTGGGCGGGCGATCTGCACCGGCTGGTTGGCCTCTGGTCGCTGTGGTTCGTGACTCTGATCGGCCTTACCTCGGTCTGGTATTTCGTCGAGCGCGCGGCGCCGTCTCTGGAAACGCCCCTGCCCGAGGCGCGAACCCGCTACATCCTGCCGACGCCGGAGCCTGCACGCGTGGCCGGCTGGATCGCGGCCACCCGCGCCCGCTTTCCCGAAATCGCAATTACCGGAATCCAGATGCCTTATGCCGAAAGCGACCCCGTGATCGTCCAGGGACAATGGCGCGCCTGGCTGGTGCGGGAGCGCACCAACGCCGTGTTCGTCGACCCGGTCACCGATCGGGTGATCGGCGTGCGCGACGCCGGCCGTCTGTCACCCTTGGAGCGTTGGGTGCACATGGCCGATCCGCTGCATTTCGGCAATTTCGGTGGGGTCGCAACCAAGCTGATCTGGGTTCTCTTCGGGCTGCTGCTGACCGGCCTCAGCGCGACCGGCGTGATCATTTTTGCGAAACGGACCGCGCGGGCTGCGCAGGCGGTTCGATGATGCGCTGGCTCGACGCGCTAGGATGGGCCAAATGGCCAAGCCTGCTCCTGATCGCTTCTCCGATCGCGGCATATTCTTCCTGGCTCCCCGACGAGGGCGCGGCCGACGCATGCGGAATCGTCTCGGTGGAGGGCAGCCGGTTCCGAGTCCAACGCCGTGAAGACGGTGCGTTCCTCCTGCGCCCGACGAGGGAGGAGAGAAACCCGGCCGTCGTCCTTGCCGCAGTCAAGCCGATCGGCTTCGACTCGGGTGCAATGATCGTCACTCCGGAAGATGGCGCGGTCGCCGGCATCGCTTGCCGTCCAGTCGAACGTACGTGAACGGCGCCCGGTCCTGCCCGCCTCGGCGCCCGCTCAGCCGCGCATGCGCCGCAGCGGGCGCGCCCTACTTTCCAATATAGGCGGCAAGCTCGTCCGGCGTTCCATTGGGAAAGGCTTGTCTCAACTGGTCGATGAAGGCGGACACGCGTGCGCTGAGCAGACGCCGCGTAGGGTAGAGCGTCCATAAGGCGATGTCCGGTGCATCGACGTCGCCCCAATGGACGAGGGTGCCGTCGGCGAGATCGTGGCTTACCAGTGAGATCGGCAGGCGGGCGGCGCCGACTCCGGCCCGGACCGCGTCGCGAACCATGATCAGGGACGAGAGGCTCAGCACGGGCCGCGTCCGGATCGTCTCCCGGCCCTCCCGGGTCCGAACCCGCCATTCCGGTTGGTCGCCGGAAGCGCGGACGACGGCCGCCACGGCGTCGGCTGGATCGTCTCCCCTCGGACGGCGGAGCGCGGGACTGGCGACGACCACCAGACGATCGTGGAGAAAGGCGCGGCCGACCAGGCTCTCGTCCGGATCCGGATTGACCCGGATGACGAGATCGAACCCCTCCTCGATCATGTCGACCGGGCGATCCTCGCTGGTGACCTCCAGCCGAACCTCGGGGTAGCGGAGCGCGAAGTCGCCGGCGAGCTTGCCCATCGCCGTCTGGCAGAAGAGCAGCGGGGCGCTGATCCGCAGGCGTCCGCGCGGCCGCGAACCGCCGGAGGCGATTTCCACGGCCGTTTCCTCGAGTTCGGTGAGAAGCTGTCCCGCGCGCGCGAACAAGGCCCGTCCCTCCTCGGTGAGTTTCAGATCGCGCGCCCCGCGTTCGAACAGGCGCAGGCCGAGGCCCGCCTCCAGGTCCGCCACACGCCGGGACAGGGTCGCCTTCGGGCGGCCGGTGGCGCGCGCCGCCTTGCCGAACCCGCCGTGGCGGGCGACCAGGGTGTAGTCGGCGAGAGCGAGCAGGTCCATGTGTTCCACCAGTGAGACGGTGCGTCCAGATCTAGCGTCTATTGGGGCGCATGTGGATCACTAATTGGAGAAGAGCCAAGTGGCTCAACCAAGGAGTGCCCCCCATGACCATCCTCGTTACCGGCGCAACCGGAAATGTCGGCCGCAACGTCGTCGAACAGCTCGTCCGCCGCGGTGCCGACGTCCGCGCCCTCGTGCGCGATCCCGCCAAGGCGCGCTTCCCGGCCGGTGTCGACATCGTTCAAGGAGACCTGCTCGACGTCGATGCTCTGCGCAGCGCCTTCGCCGGAGTCTCCACTCTGTTCCTGCTGAACGGCGTGGTGGCGGATGAATTCACCCAGGCGCTCGTTGCGCTCGCCGTCGCCAGGGAGGCCGGGATCGAACGCATCGTCTATCTGTCGGTGATCCACAGCGATCTGTACGTGAACGTGCCCCATTTCGCCGGCAAGTTCGGCGTCGAGCGGATGATCGAGCAGATGGGGCTCAATGCGACCATCCTGCGACCCGCCTATTTCATGGACAACGACAAGACGATCAAGGACGTGGTTGCCGGCTATGGCCTCTACCCGATGCCGATCGGCGCCAAGGGCCTCGCCATGATCGACTCCCGCGATGTCGGCGAGGTCGCCGCGATCGAGTTGATGCGGCGCGAGCAGGCTGACGCGCCGCTGCCCGTGACCCGAATCAACCTCGTCGGCCCGGACACGCTGACCGGCGCCGAGGTGGCCGCGATCTGGAGCGACGTGCTAGGCCGGACGATCACCTATCCCGGCGACGACACCGGCGGCTTCGAGCAGAATCTGCGGCAGTTCATGCCAGGCTGGATGGCGCTGGACATGCGGCTGATGGCGGAGCGCTTCCTGACCGACGGCATGGTTCCCGATGCTGGCGATGTCGACCGGCTGACCGCCCTGCTCGGGCGCCCCTTGCGCCCCTATCGCGACTTCGCGGCCGAGATCGCCGCCTGAGCCCTCTTCTCCCAATCCCCAAACCAGGAGTTCCGACATGATCTACTCGACCGCGACCGTTCCGGTGAACCCCGTTGGCGGAACCAACCTGACCCGTGCCCAGGTCTGGAAGGGGCTCGAGCGCAAGGCGCGCGACGCCCGCCTCTTCCTCCCGCCGGGCCTGTGCACGCGCTGCGAAGTCACCGAGGAGAGCGCCACCCATTTCGTGCGGGAGGCGACCATTGCCGGCGCCGACCTGCGCGAGATCATCGTGCTCGAACCGGAAAGCAAAGTGACCTTCTTCCAGGCCGCCGGTCCGCGCGAGGGCGCGATCGTAAACGAGCTGATCGAGGACGAGGCGGGCACGCTCCACCTCCGTTTCTACTGCTACCTCGGACTGCGTGGTATCGAACCCGGTGGACCCGAGGAGCAGGCGGAAGAGGCGCAGTTCGACAGCGACGGTGGCTACAAGGCGGCGCTCCTGTCCACCCTCAAGCGTACCCGGGAGATGCTCGCAGCGGGAACGCTCTGATTGATAGCGCCCCCCGACCCGGACGTCAGTGCGTGCGCAATGGCGTCCGGGTCCCCTCAAGCCTTCTTTGCGGCGCTGGACGGCTACAGCGATCCCCCCGGCCCGCCCTCGAGATCGCCGACGCAGTCGACATCGGGCTCGGCCCTGGCCATCCGCTTGAGCTTCCGTGTCTGCGCGACGAGGCCCGGAAACAGCGCGTTCGGATCGATCTCGTAGCGGCGGACGAGGTCCAGCGCCCAGGCGTAGTGACGCGCACCGGCTTCGCAGCTGTTGCTGCCGCCGTCACCCTCGCCCCACACCTTGCGCCACGGGGTTCGGCCTTCCTGCTGAAGGAGTGCCTGGAAGGCGCCGACCTCGCCCTCGCCCTGGACGTAGGCAAGCGCGCGCGGACCCGTTCGGACCACGCGGAACTGCCGGATCCGGAAGCGCGCCTCGGGTCTGTCGTCGCCATCGTGGAGGATTTTGAGAATGGCGATGCGCTCCGCACTTCCGGGCGCCGGCGTATGGATCGCGGATGCGGCGGCGACCGCAATTGGCGGCGCCGCCAGCATCGCCATCGCTGCGAGCCGCAAGAGCGGAGGAGATGCCGAACGAAGAACCATCATGAGGCGGGCCGTATCAGATCAGGGGCGGTCGGAAAGCCGCTCTGAACATGCCGATGCCGCCTTTGAGGTCGTCGCCGCCGATGCGATCGCCTAAACCCCCATTTCCCTCGCTTGGACCCAATGATCATGCAACGATCCGCCTTCCCCATCCTGGCTGCCCTCTGCTTGTGCCTGATCCTGCCGGCCCGGGCCGCGGCCGCAGCGGAGACGGAAGCGGTTTACGAAGGCTTCGTCGGCGACGCACGCGTCGTCGCCGCCCTGACGGAGAGCGAGGGAGAGATTTTCGGCCGTTATTTCTACCAGCGTTCGCGGCTCGACATCGATCTGTCCGGCAAGGCGGACGGCGACACGATTGTCCTGATGTCGCGAACGACCGGCGACCAGCTGCACCTGAAGCGGGTGGGTGCGACTCTCACGGGGACGCTGACCACCGCAAAGGCCCGGAAGCTCGCCGTAAGCCTGCGTCCCGCGGACGGACCGGGCGCCTTCCCTGCGGAAGTGCCGTCCACATTGAGTCTCTACGAGCGCCGGCAACTCGCCGGCCTTCGGCTCGTGCCGCAGCAGGCCGAAACCATCGGCGCGCGGACGATACGCTGGTACCGCGAGCCGCTGTCCGGCATCCGCCTGTTCCGCCTGGAGTCCGGTATTCCGGCCGCGCCGATGACGGCGATCAACCATGCTCTCGCCCGCGATCAGTGGCGGACGATCTCGGCCTGGTTCGCCTGCACCGGATCGGACGGAGTGGCCGGCACGGAAATCGCGGAGGCGAGCAGGCCGTGGATCGGCGCCCGTCACATGAGCTATTCCTGGACGACCAGTTGGAGCTGCGCGGGCACTGCCCACCCGGATTTCGGAACGGTGGGGCACAGCTACGACCTTCGCACCGGCCGCCCCTTAGCCCTGGATGATCTTCTGCACTTCGGAGCGGCACCGGTTCCTCGGCAAGAGAGCAACGGCTGGTACGCCTACCGCGCCAACAGCTTTGCGCCGGGCGTCGTCGCGCTGCTGAAGCGCTATCATCCCGCGGAGATGGCACCGCCCGGCGGAGACGACGACGCTTGCGACTATTCGGACCCCGATGTCTGGCATTTCCCGGCCTGGATGCTGTCCGACAAGGGCCTGTGGCTCGGTGCCTATTTTCCGCGCGTGCAGCGCGCCTGCGACGCGCCGGACTGGGCGATCATCCCCTGGTCTGCGCTCAGTCTCGCACGGGGCGAGCGGCCCTAGTCCTTGCTGTGGAGCGTGAGGAGATCGGAGCCGCCGTCCAGCCGCTTCCTCCCGATCCGGCTCTGCCTCAGCGCCGCTCAGGCCGCCGGCACGAGCCGCAGCAGGCGCCCGCCCTCGCCGTCTTCCAGCAGGTAGACGGAGCCGTCCGCCCCTTGTTCCACTTCGCGGATTCGCTTGCCCATCGGGAAGCGCTCCGCCTCGCGAGCGCTGGTGCCGTCGAAGCTGACCCGGATCAGGGCCTCGCTGGACAAGCCGCCGATCAGGGCGCTGCCGCGCCAGGCCGGGAATTTGGCGCCCGAATAGAAGATCAGGCTGGAGGGCGAGATCACCGGGGTCCACCACACTTCCGGGGCATTGAGATCGGGCCGGGTGTCGTGATCGGGGATCGGCTTGCCGTCATAATGATCGCCGTTCGAGACGAGCGGATAGCCGTAGTTCGAACCGCGCTCGATCCGGTTGAGTTCGTCTCCGCCCTTCGGCCCCATTTCGTTGGTCCACAATTGCCCCTGGCCGTCGAAGGCGATGCCGAGCAGGTTGCGGTGGCCGAGGCTCCAGACCTGCGCCGCGACCCCGCCGCGGGCGGCGAACGGATTGTCGGCCGGTACCGAGCCGTCGTCGTTCAAGCGAATGACCTTGCCCAGATTCTGGTTCATGTCCTGCGCCGGCGTGAACTTCTGACGCTCGCCGCTGGTGATGTAGAGCTTGCGATCCGGACCGAAGGCAATGCGGTGGGAATAATGGCCCTGGCCTTCGACCTTGGGCGACTGCCGCCAGATCGTCTGCAGCCCGTCGAGCCGGGCGCTGCCGCCGTCGCGGACCAACTTAGCGCGGCCGACCACCGCGCCGTGGGTATTGCCTTCGCCGGCCTCCGCCCAGCTCAGATAGACAAGATTGTTCTCGCTGAATTCGGGGTGGAGGACGACGTCGCCCAGCCCGCCTTGTCCGCCATAATCGACCTTGGGCACACCGGCGACCTCGATCGGCGTGCCGCCGCCCGGCGGCAGCAGCTTGAGGCGCCCCGCCTTCTCGGAGATCAAGGCGTGGCCGCCGGGCAGGAAGGTCATCGCCCACGGCTCGTCGAACGTTGCGACCGGTTCGACCTTGAACGGACGCTCACCGGCGCCGACCGAGCGCGCGGTGCCGCCCGCCTCGCTCTGCGCGTTGCAGGCCGAGGCGGCGAGCATGAGGATCGGGAGTGCAGCCAGGTTGAACGCGCGCATCGAGACCTCCGGTGTCGTTACCTCCATGGTCCTGCTGATCCGCCGCGGCTCCGTCAAGATGGTCAAGTGGCTGGACCCAGCGCGATCAATCCCTGCGCCTCGCGCAGGCGCCGCCTTGGCAGGTCCTCATGGTGTCAGTCGCTAGGGCAAGGACGAGAATGACGGAACATCAATGGTCTACCCCTGCCGATTCCGTGCTTGTCGTCTTTGCGGCTTGGGCCTATATGGCGTTCACCTTCCTCGACATCGTTAGACGTTGAGGCTGGTCCCGGGGTCGGGGCCGGCACGAGGCAGCTTTGTTTTTGGGACCGACTTCGCATGGCGGACATCACCGCAGTACAGAGCCTTATCGAACCCGCGGCGCAGGCCGAGGGGCTGGCGCTGGTGCGCGTGAAGATGATCGGCGGCACGTCCGACCCGACCTTGCAGGTGATGGCGGAGCGCCCCGACACGCGCCAGCTGACGCTCGAGGATTGCGAGCGCCTGTCGCGCCGGATTTCGGACATATTGGACGAGAGCGATCCGATCGAGGGCGCCTACCGCCTGGAAGTCAGCTCGCCCGGAATCGATCGGCCGCTGACCCGGCTTCAGGATTTCGAGGATTGGAAGGGCCATCAGGCCCGGATCACGCTCGAGGAGCCGTTCGCCAACCGCAAGCAGTTCACCGGCGACCTGCTCGGCGTCGAAGGCGACACCGTGCTGATCGAGGTGCCGGGCATGGGTGCGACCGGGCTCCCGTTCGCATCGCTGCGCTCCGCCAAGCTCGTCATGACCGACAAACTCATCGCCGCGACCGCGCCATTGTCCGCGGACGGTGCCGACAGAATTCAAGTAGAGGAAGACTGACATGGCCACTGCTGCCGTTTCCGCCAACAAGGCCGAACTGCTCGCCATCGCCGACGCGGTCGCGCGCGAGAAGCTGATCGATCGCGGCATCGTCATCGAGGCGATGGAAGACGCGATCCAGCGCGCCGCCCGGGCCCGCTACGGCGCCGAGAACGACATTCGCGCCAAGCTCGATCCCGTCTCGGGTGACCTGCGCCTGTGGCGCGTCGTCGAAGTGGTCGAGGAGGTCGAGGACCATTTCAAGCAGGTCAGCCTGAAGGACGCGCAGAAACTGCAAAAGGGCGCCGATCTCGGCGACTTCATCGTCGATCCGCTGCCGCCGATCGAGTTCGGCCGGATCGCAGCCCAGGCCGCCAAGCAGGTGATCTTCCAGAAGGTCCGCGACGCCGAGCGCGAGCGCCAGTATGAGGAGTTCAAGGATCGCGTCGGCGAGATCATCACCGGCGTCGTCAAGCGGGTGGAATTCGGCCACGTCGTCGTCGATCTCGGCCGCGCCGAGGGCGTCATCCGCCGCGACCAGCAGATCCCGCGTGAAGTGGTCCGCGTCGGCGACCGCGTCCGCGCGCTGATCCTTTCGGTCCGCCGCGAAAACCGCGGACCGCAGATCTTCCTGTCGCGCGCGCACCCGGACTTCATGAAGAAGCTGTTCGCCCAGGAAGTCCCCGAAATCTACGACTCGATCATCGAGATCAAGGCCGCCGCCCGCGATCCGGGCAGCCGCGCCAAGATCGGCGTGATCAGCCATGACAGCTCGATCGATCCGGTCGGCGCCTGCGTCGGCATGAAGGGCAGCCGCGTCCAGGCAGTCGTCCAGGAGCTGCAGGGCGAGAAGATCGACATCATCCCCTGGTCCGAGGATCTCGCGACCTTCGTCGTGAACGCGCTGCAGCCGGCGACGGTCAGCCGCGTCGTCATCGACGAAGAAGAGAGCCGCATCGAAGTGGTCGTTCCCGACGATCAGTTGAGCCTGGCGATCGGCCGCCGCGGCCAGAATGTCCGCCTCGCCTCCCAGCTCACCGGCTCGGCGATCGACATCATGACCGAGGCCGACGCCAGCGAGAAGCGTCAGCGCGAGTTCGTCGAGCGTTCGTCGATGTTCCAGGAGGAGCTCGACGTCGACGAGACCCTCGCCCAGTTGCTGGTCGCCGAAGGCTTCGGGGCGCTCGAAGAGGTCGCCTATGTCGAGCTCGACGAGCTCGCTTCGATCGAGGGCTTCGACGACGAGCTCGCCACCGAGCTGCAGAGCCGCGCCCAGGAAGCGCTGGACCGCCGCGAGGAAGCCTCACGCGAGGAACGCCGCTCGATGGGCGTCGAGGATGCGCTGGCCGAGATGCCTTATCTCACGGAGGGTATGCTGGTGACGCTCGGCAAGGCCGGCATCAAGACGCTCGACGACCTCGCCGACCTCGCCACCGACGAGCTCGTCCAGAAGAAGCGGCCCGAGCAGCGCCGCCAGCGCGAGAGCAACCGTTCCGAGGACAAGGGCGGGATCCTCGCCGAATATGGCCTTTCGGACGAACAGGGTAACGAGATCATCATGGCCGCGCGCGCCCATTGGTTCGAAGATGAAGGGGAGGACGCTGTTGCGGAAACCTCCCAATGAACGCCTAGCGAATCGTTCCCCCGCCCTGCTCGGGGCGGGGCTGCCGACGAATTGGATGCAGCGGGGGCGGAGTCGCCGCCGCGGTGATCGGTTGCGCCCGTTGCGCACGCTTTGCGTGCACCCCACCCCCTATTCCTCCCGCAGGCGGGAGGGGAGCCTTAGCGGGCTTGTCCTTCGGGAGGGCTGCGCATGAGCGACAAGCATGTGGCGGAGCGCAAGTGCATCCTTTCCGGAGAGCATGATGCGCGTGATGCGCTGATCCGGCTCGCGCTTGGTCCGGATGGGCAGGTGGCCCCGGACGTGCGGGCGAAAGCGCCGGGCCGCGGTGCCTGGATCGGCGTCGATCGTGCCGCCCTCGAAAAGGCCCAGGCCAACGGCAAGCTCCGCGGCGCCCTCGCCCGCGCCTTCAAGGGCCCCGTTCAGGCGCCGGAGGATCTTGCCGACCGAATCGAAGCTGCCCTCCGGCAGACTGCCCTCGATCGGCTCGGTCTCGAAGCGAGGGCCGGGACACTGATCACCGGCAGCGAGAAGATCGACGTCGCGCTGCGGCGCGGCGAAGTCCATCTGCTGCTCCACGCCGCCGATGCCGGCGAAGACGGCACCCGCAAGCTGGAACAGGCTTATCGGGTCGGCAGCATGGACGAGGATGAGAGTCCGATCGAGGCGCGCCAAGGGCTGGTCTTTCCAGCGGAAAGACCCATATTGTCGTTGGCCCTCGGACGCCAGAATGTGGTACATGTCGCCGTCATCGATCGCGCTGCCGCACAGCGCGTGCGTCATGCGCTTGAGCGATGGCGCGATTTTATAGGTCAGAAGGTCGGGCTGAGCGCCGCATCGGCGGGTACGTCGGATGCGTCGGCTGTGGATGTGAACGAAGGATTGTAATGAGCGATACGACTGATAAGCCGAAGCTGGGAGCGCGCGCGCCGCTGGGCCTGAAACGCACCGTCGAGACTGGCAAGGTGAAGCAGAGCTTCAGCCACGGCCGGTCGAACACCGTCGTCGTCGAAGTGAAGAAGCGCCGCATCCTCGGCCGCCCGGGCGAGGAAGCGCCGCGAGTCGAGGAAGCGCCGGCGCCGGCACCCGCACCGGCCGCCGCCGCTCCAACGGCGCCGACACCCACTGCACCGGCGGCACCGGCCTCGGCGCCTCCGGCTGCGGCTGTGCCTGCGGCTGCGGCTGCGGCTGCTCCCGCCGCGCCAGCCGCGCCCGCGCCGGCGGCCTCCGCCCCAGTCACGCCCCCGCCGGCACCCGCCGCGCGGGCCCCGCAGCCCGTCGCGCCCGCTCCGCGTCCGGCCGCGCCGGTCCGCCCCGCCTCGAACGATCCGATGGCCCGCCGCGAGCTTCAGGAGCGCCTGCTCCGCGAGGCCGAGGAAGCGCGCCTGATGTCGCTCGAGGAGGCGCGTCGCCGCGAAGACCGCCAGGCCCAGCAGGCGACCGAAGAGGAACGCCGCCGCCAGGAAGAGAATCGCCGCGCCGAGGAAGAATCGCGCCGCAAGGCCGAGGAAGAGGCTGCGGAGGCTGCGCGCCGCGCCGCCGAGGAAGCCGCCGCTCCCGCTCCTGCCGGCCAGGCACCCGCCGCCGCGGGCACGCCGGGCGCCGCGCGGACCGAGGAAGAACGCCGCGGCGCCGTGCCGCGGCCGAAGGCGCCGGCACCTGCGCTCAAGCGTCCCGAGCCGGCCCGCCCCGGCGCCGGCCGCGGCCGCGACGATCGCCGCCATGCCGGCAAGCTCACCGTCACGCGGGCCCTTTCCGGCGGCGACGACGACAATCGCGCTCGCTCGCTCGCTGCGCTTCGCCGCGCCCGCGAGAAGGAAAAGCGTGCCCACCAGCAGTCCGGCCCGTCGGCCAAGCAAGTCCGCGACGTCGTCGTCCCCGAGACGATCACGGTCGGCGAGCTCGCCAACCGAATGGCGGAGCGCGGCGCCGACCTGGTCAAGTCGCTGTTCAAGATGGGCATGGTGGTTACCGTCAATCAGACGATCGACCAGGACACCGCCGAGCTGCTCGTCACCGAATTCGGGCACAACATCAAGCGCGTCTCCGAATCCGACGTCGAGATCGGCCTTGGCGGCGAAGACGATGCGGCCGAGAACCTGCAGCCGCGGCCGCCGGTGGTCACCATCATGGGCCACGTCGATCACGGCAAGACCTCGCTGCTCGACGCGATCCGCGGCGCCAACGTCGTCTCCGGCGAGGCGGGCGGGATCACCCAGCATATCGGCGCCTATCAGGTCCAGCTGCCCGACAAATCGAAGATCACCTTCCTCGATACGCCGGGCCACGAAGCCTTTACCGAGATGCGCCAGCGTGGTGCCAACGTCACCGACATCGTCGTGCTGGTGGTGGCGGCCGATGACGGGCTCAAGCCGCAGACGGTGGAGGCGATCAACCACACCAAGGCGGCCGGCGTGCCGATGATCGTCGCGATCAACAAGATCGACAAGGACGGCGCCCGTCCGCAGCGCGTCCGCGAGGAGCTGCTGCAGCACGAGATCGTCGTCGAGGATCTGGGCGGCGACGTCCAGGACGTCGAAGTCTCGGCGCTGAAGAAGACCAATCTCGACGGCTTGCTCGAGGCGATCTCCTTGCAGGCGGAACTGCTCGAGATTACCGCCAACCCCGACCGTCCGGCCGAAGGCGCGGTGGTGGAGGCCAAGCTCGACAAGGGTCGCGGCCCGCTCGCGACCGTACTGGTTCAGCGCGGCACCCTGCGGGTTGGCGACATCTTCGTCGTCGGCGCGATCTCGGGCAAGGTTCGCGCGATGATCGACGACAAGGGCCGCCAGGTGAAGGAAGCGGGTCCCTCGGTTCCGGTGGAAGTGCTCGGCCTGTCGGGCGTTCCGTCGGCCGGCGACGTGCTCACCGTCGTCGAGAACGAAGCGCGTGCCCGCGAGGTCGCCGACTACCGCCAGGGCCTGCTCGACCGCAAGCGGACCACCGCGGCGCCGATCAGTCTCGAGAACATGTTCGCCTCGCGCGCGAGCCTGACCAAGGAATTCCCGCTGGTCATCAAGGCCGACGTGCAGGGATCGGCGGAAGCGATCGCAAGCGCGATCAACCGCATCTCGACCGAAGACATCCGGGCGCGCATCCTGCACACCGGCGTCGGCGGCATTACCGAGAGCGACGTCGTCCTCGCCAGCGCGTCCAAGGCGCCGATCATCGGCTTCAACGTTCGTCCGAACGCCAAGGCCCGAGAGATCGCCGAGCGCAACGGCGTCGAATTCCGCTATTACGACGTCATCTACCATCTCACCGACTGGGTGAAGCAGGCGATGGCCGGCGAACTCGGCCCCGAGATCATCGAAACGGTCGTCGGCCGTGCCGAGGTCAAGGAGGTCTTCCCGGCCGGCAAGAAGGACAAGGCGGCCGGTCTGCTGGTGCTCGAAGGCGTGCTTCGCAAGGGGCTCCACGCCCGCCTCACGCGGCAGGACGTCATCGTCTCCAAGACGACGATCTCGTCGCTGCGGCGCTTCAAGGACGACGTCGCCGAAGTGCGCGCCGGCCTGGAATGCGGCGTGCTGCTCGCCGACACGAACGACATCAAGGCGGGCGACCACCTCGAAGTGTTCGAGGTCGAGGAGCGTGCCCGGACCCTGTGAGGAAAAAGGCGGGGAAGAAGCGAAGGGACCGTTGGTATGATAGTATCGACGGGCTCGGGTGCCTGGTGGAAGGCGCCGGCTGCTTCTTCCCCTGCCTGATCCTCGCGTTCGGCTTGTCGTGGATGGTCTGACCGATGAAACGCAACGAATCGCCCGAAGGCCGCTCGGTCCGCCTGCTCCGCGTCGGTGAGCAGGTACGCCACGCGCTGTCCGACATCCTGATGCGCGGCGACGTCCATGACGACGTGCTTGCCAGCCACATGGTGTCGGTCACCGAAGTCCGCATGTCGCCCGACCTTCGCCATGCCACCGTCTTCGTGAAGCCGTTGCTCGGCCAGGACGAAGCGACCGTGCTGAAGGCGCTGCGCACCAACACCGCCTATCTGCAGCGCTCGGTGGCGACCCGGGTGAACACCAAATATGCCGCCAAGCTGAAGTTCCTCGCCGACGAGAGCTTCGATGAAGGCAGCCATATCGATTCCATCCTGCGCTCGCCGGTGGTCGCCCGGGATCTGGGGGATCCCGAGGCGTGACGCTCGGGGCTCCGATGGCGGACGGAGAGATCCGCCTGGAGCCGCTGGCGGAGGAGCACCGCGCCGCATTGAAGGCGGCCTGTGCCGAGGACCTGGAGATCTGGCCGATCTACGCCACCTCCTACGATCCGGAGCATTTCGACGAGAGTTTCGACCGCATCCTGGCAAGGCCGAACTGGCGCTGCTTCGCGATCTTTTCGGGTCACACCCTGGTCGGGATCAGCTGCTATCTGGGCATCGATCTCGACCGCATGGTGCTGGAAATCGGCAACACTTATTATGTGCCGGCGATGCGTGGCACCGGGTTCAACCGGCGGGTGAAGGACCTGATGCTGACCCGCGCGTTCGACTGCGGCTTTCGGCGGGTGGAGTTTCGGGTCGATTCCCGCAACGGCCGATCGCAGGCGGCGATGGCGAAGATCGGCGGGGTGCGCGAAGGCGTGATCCGCCAGGACCGCATCACCTGGAACGGCCACATCCGCGACACCGTTTTATTCTCTATCCTGGCCGACGAATATCGCGCCCGCCATGCCGCCGGATAATCTAATCTTTCAGATTGCGACCTGGCTGATACCGCTGGTCATCGCGATCGTCTTTCATGAAATCTCGCATGGCTGGGTCGCCAATGCCTTCGGCGACCCGACGGCGCGGGATCTCGGCCGGCTCAGCCCCAATCCGATCCGCCACGTCGATCCGATCGGCACCGTCGCGCTGCCGCTCGTCCTTGCCGTCGCCGGCGCACCGGTGTTCGGCTGGGCCAAGCCGGTGCCGGTCGTGGCGGCGCGGATGCGCAATCCACGCCTCCACATGATGATCGTCGCGCTGGCCGGACCGGGCATGAACTTCGCGCTCGCCCTGCTCGCCGCGATCGGTCTCCCGCTGATCGTGCCGAGCGTGCAGGCGGGCAGCCAGGTGAGCCGGTTCGTTGCCGAGAATCTCGAGAACTTCCTGCTGATCAACGTCTTCCTCGCGGTGTTCAACCTGCTGCCGATCCCGCCTTTCGACGGCGGCCACGTCGTCGAAGGCCTGCTGCCGAGGGGCGCGGCGCGCCGCTATCGCAAGCTCGGCCGCTACGGCTTTCCCCTGCTCGTCATCCTGCTGGTGGTGCTGCCGATGCTGTCGCCGCGCGCGAATGTCGTTGCGCATCTGGTGGTGCCGCCGGCCCGGGGGATCGCCGGATTCCTGCTCGGGCTCGTCGGCCTCGGCTGATCCCTCGCCCTTCCCGCGCGTCTCCAAGCCGCTAAAGGGAGAGGATGGCCAAGCTCTATTTCTATTATGCGTCGATGAACGCCGGCAAATCGACCGTGCTGCTGCAGGCCGCGTTCAATTATCGCGAGCGGGGGATGGCGCCGATGCTCTACACGGCAGGGATCGACGATCGCGCCGGTTTCGGCACGATCGCGTCCCGGATCGGGCTGAGCGCGGACGCGAACACGTTCGAGCCGGCGACCGACATCCGGCAGGCGGTGGAAGCCGAACTGAAGAAGCGGAGCGTCGACTGCATCCTGGTCGACGAGGCGCAGTTCCTGACCCGAGCCCAGGTCTTCCAGCTCGCCTCGGTGTGCGACGAACTCAACATTCCGGTGCTCGCCTACGGCCTGCGCACCGATTTCCAGGCCAATCTGTTCGAGGGCAGCGCCAACCTGCTCGCGCTTGCCGATACATTGGTCGAGCTCAAGGCGATCTGCGAGTGCGGACGCAAGGCGACGATGAACCTGCGCGTCGACGCCGACGGGATGTCGGTCGCGGCCGGCGAGCAGACCGAGATCGGCGGCAACGATCGTTACCTCGCGCTCTGCCGGCGCCATTTCATGGAACGGATCAAGGAGGCCGACGCACGCCAGCTCCGCCTCACGCTGATCGCCCCGGCGGCCGCAAGCGTCCGGGCGGGCTGAGGCGATGCATGGCTGGCTGATCATCGACAAGCCGGTGGGGCCCGGCTCGACCGACATCGTCTCGGCAACGAAGCGCGCGCTGCGCGACGGCGGCTACGGCAAGATGAAGGTGGGCCATGGCGGCACGCTCGATCCGCTGGCAAGCGGCGTGCTGCCGATCGCGCTCGGCGAGGCGACCAAGCTTTGCGGGCGGATGCTCGATTCGGACAAGGTCTACGAGTTCACGATCGAGTTCGGCACGCAGACGGATACGCTCGACCGCGAAGGAGCGGTGGTCGCGACGTCGGAGGTACGGCCGACCCTGGCTCAGGTCGAGGCGGTGCTTGCCCGGTTCATCGGGCCTATCGAGCAGGTGCCGCCGGCCTATTCGGCGATCAAGGTCGACGGCAAGCGCGCCTACGATCTCGCGCGCGCCGGTGCGGACGTCGAGATGAAGACAAGGGCGGTGACGGTGCATGCGCTGGAGATCCTCCCCGGTACGGCGAGGGGGATCGCGACGCGTAGCGGCGGGGTGGAGGGGCCGGCACCAACATCGGAGCAGCCCCTCCACCATGCTACGCATGGTCCCCCTCCCCGTACCGGGGAGAGTCTTCAGGAGGTCACGCTTCGGGCCCAGGTTTCGAAGGGCACGTATATCCGCTCGCTCGCGCGGGACATTGCGCATGCCTTGGAAAGCGTCGGCCATGTCACCATGTTGCGGCGGACCAAGGCCGGTCCGTTCGACCTTAGTCAGGCGATTTCGCTGGACAATTTGCGCGAAGCCGGTAAGGCCCGCGAGCTTGAACAGACACTCTTGCCGCTGACGGCGGGGCTGGACGACATCCCGGCTCTACCCGTCACCCCCGATCAGGCAAGGCTGCTCCGCCAGGGGCGGGTTTTGATCGGGATTGCCGCACAACGAGGCCTCCATCTTGCGACCGACCAGTCTGTTCCGGTTGCGCTCGTGGAAGCCGGCGGAGACGATCTCCGCTCCGAGCTTCGGGTGGTGCGCGGCTTCAACCTCTGATTTGAAAGGATAGACGATGTCGGTTACCGCCGAACGCAAGCAGGAAATCATCAGCGACAACGCCCGTGGCAGCACGGACACCGGCTCCCCCGAAGTGCAGGTCGCGATCCTGACCGAACGCATTTCGAACCTGACCGAGCATTTCAAGACCCACGCCAAGGACAATCACTCCCGCCGCGGTCTGCTCATGATGGTCAACAAGCGCCGCTCTCTCCTGGATTATCTCCGCAAGGAAGACGAAGCGCGCTACCAGGCACTGATCGCGAAGCTCGGCCTTCGCAAGTAACACGAAGCGGCCCCGATCGGGGCCGCTTTGCATATCGGGCGCCTGCAATCCGGCAGCGCCCGATCGGACCAACTTAGGTCCATCAAGCCGGGCGACAGCGCCCGCAAGGCCCCGGCAGGAAAGCCGGGCCGCACAGGCCCCGGCCGCATAGGGCGGCCGGACGGAAGGAAATCACATGTTCGATACGAAGAAAGTGGAAGTCGAGCTGGGCGGAAAGACCCTCACGCTCGAAACGGGCCGCGTCGCCCGGCAGGCCGACGGCGCGGTGATCGCGACCATCGGCGAAACCGTCGTCCTCTGCGCCGTCACCGCGGCGAAGAATGTGAAGGCCGGGCAGGATTTCTTCCCGCTCACCGTTCACTATCAGGAAAAATTCTCGGCCGCCGGCCGCATCCCGGGCGGCTTCTTCAAGCGTGAGCGCGGCGCCACCGAAAAGGAGACGCTGACCAGCCGTCTCATCGACCGGCCGATCCGCCCGCTCTTCCCGGAAGGTTTCTACAACGAGATCAACGTCATCGCCCACGTGCTGAGCTATGACGGCGAGAACGAGCCGGACATCGTCGCGATGATCGCCGCCTCGGCCGCTTTGACCATCTCCGGCGTTCCCTTCATGGGGCCGATCGGCGCCGCCCGTGTCGGCTACAAGGACGGCGAGTATCAGCTCAACCCGAGCCTTGAGCAGGTCAAGGAAGGCGATCTCGATCTCATCGTCGCCGCCACCCACCAGGCGGTGATGATGGTCGAATCGGAAGCCAAGGAGCTTTCGGAAGAGGTGATGCTGGGCGCCGTGATGTTCGCCCACGACGCCAGCCGCAAGGTCGTCGACGCGATCATCAGCCTTGCCGAGCAAGCCGCCAAGGATCCGTGGGAGCTCGAAACCGGCGCCGACCCGTCGGCGCTGAAGAAGCAGCTGCGCGACATCGTCGGCGACGACATCGCCGCCGCTTATCGCACCACCAGCAAGTCCGAGCGCTCGAACCTGCTCAACGCCGCACGCGACAAGGCCAAGGCGGCGTTCGCCGAGGCGGAGCCGCAGCAGCAGCTCGTTGCGCAGAAGCTGGTCAAGAAGCTGGAAGCGGAGATCGTCCGCGGCGCCATCCTGAAGGACGGCCGCCGCATCGACGGTCGCGACACCAAGACCGTCCGCCCGATCGAGGCGATGGTCGGCTTCCTGCCGCGCACCCATGGTTCGTCGCTGTTCACCCGCGGCGAAACCCAGGCGATCTGCACCACCACCCTTGGCACCAAGGATGCGGAGCAGATGATCGACGGCCTCGACGGGCTGTCGTACCAGCGCTTCATGCTCCACTATAACTTCCCGCCTTATTCGGTCGGTGAAGTGGGCCGCTTCGGCGCTCCGGGCCGCCGCGAAGTCGGTCACGGCAAGCTCGCCTGGCGCGCGCTCAATCCGGTGCTGCCGACCCACGAGGAATTCCCGTACACGATCCGGGTCACCTCCGACATCACCGAGTCGAACGGCTCGTCGTCGATGGCCTCGGTGTGCGGCGGTTCGCTGGCGCTGATGGATGCGGGCGTTCCGCTTAAGCGTCCGGTTTCCGGCATCGCCATGGGCCTGATCCTGGAAGGCAAGGACTTCGCCGTTCTGTCCGACATCCTCGGCGACGAGGATCATCTCGGCGACATGGACTTCAAGGTCGCCGGCACGTCGGAAGGCATCACCAGCCTGCAGATGGACATCAAGATCGCCGGGATCACCCAGGAGATCATGAAGACCGCGCTCGAGCAGGCCAAGGCCGGCCGCGCCCACATCCTCGACGAGATGGCCAAGGCGCTCGATCAAACCCGCACCGAGCTGTCGGCGCATGCGCCGCGGATCGAGACGATGACGATCGACAAGACCAAGATCCGTGACGTCATCGGCACCGGCGGCAAGGTGATCCGCGAGATCGTCGCAACCACCGGCGCCAAGGTCGACATCGACGACGAGGGGATCATCAAGATCAGCTCGTCCGATCTGTCGCAGATCGAAGCGGCACGCCGCTGGATCCAGGGCATCGTCGAAGAGCCGGAAGTGGGCAAGGTCTACACCGGCAAGGTCGTCAACCTGGTCGATTTCGGCGCCTTCGTGAACTTCATGGGCGGCAAGGACGGTCTCGTCCACGTCTCGGAGATCAAGAACGAGCGGGTCGAGAAGGTCGCGGACGCCCTCTCCGAAGGCCAGGAAGTCAAGGTCAAGGTGCTCGAGATCGATCCGCGCGGCAAGGTTCGCCTGTCGATGCGAGTCGTCGATCAGGAAACCGGCGAGGAGCTGGAAGACACCCGTCCGCCGCGGGAGGAGCGTCCCCGTGGCGAGCGCAGCGACCGTGGTGATCGCGGTGACCGGGGCGGCGATCGCGGCCGTGGCCCGCGCCGTGACGGCGAAGGCCGTGGCGGACGCGGCGGTGATCGCGGTGGTCGCGGCGGCGAGCGCGGGGGTGAGCGCGGTGATCGCGGTCCCCGTCGCGAGCGCAGCGAAGGTGGCAGCAACGAAGGCGGCGATCCCGAATTCGCGCCGGCCTTCCTGACCCGCAACGACGATTAAGTTCGGGTCTCACCGACAAGAAGAAGGGCCGCCGGAGCGATCCGGCGGCCCTTTGTTTTTGTGGGGGTGGGTGCGCGTGCGTCGCGGCAGTTTCGCTTGCTCTCGTCTCAGCTCCGTTCGGGCTGAGCTCGTCGAAGCCCACTCCTTCTTACCCACAGCAAGGGGAAAGAGAGGGCTTCGACAGGCTCAGCGAGAACGGTGACTGGTGGAGAGGAACTCCGAATTATTGCGCCGCATTGCCGACACCATTGTCCGCCGATGCCGCGCCATTCCCCGCCTCAGCCAGCAAGGCATTCGCCTCGTTGTCGAGCGGGGCGATGGCGGCGTCGACGCCGTTGGAGGCATCGCGCTCCAGCACGTCCGCCTTGTTCTCGAGCGAGCGCGAGAGATTGTCGGCCTTGGCCTGGAGGTTTTCGGGCTCGTCGCTGCAGGCCGAAAGGGGCAGGCAGGCGAGAAGGAGGAGAGAAAGGCGGCGGGTCATCGGGGGCTCCGTGCAATGGCGTGACGCCACTCTCAGCATTCCCCGTCGGCCGGCGCAATCACGCGTCGCGTGGGCCGACTTCGAGGATCTCGATCGCGTCGGCCCTTCCGCCGAAATCGGCCATGTCTCCGGGGCCGGCACCGATCAGGGCGCGGGCGAGCGGGGCCGAGAAGGAGATCAGGCCGGCGTGCGGATCCGCCTCGTCGTCGCCGACGATCTCGACCCTCTTGCGCTGACCGTTGAGGGTGAAGGTGACCCGCGAGCCGAAGGCAGCCTCGTCGGCCGGCGGCAGCGGGGCAAGCTGGGCGGTGGCAAGGCGGGTGCGCCAGTAGCGGAGCTCGCGCTGGGCGACGGCCAGCGCATCCTCGTCCAATTGCTGCTGTACCAAAGCTTCGCGCTCGGCGACTCTGGCCTCGATCTGGGCGAGGCCCCGGGCCGTGACGAGATTGGGTCCAGGCGGGAGCGGAAGCTCGAACTTCGGCTCCTTATGCTCCTCGTCGCTTTCCCGGCGGAAGGCTACGCTCATGGGGATCTCCATCGCCAGGAGCGGCGAAACCGGCCAGCGCTCTTCAGAAAAAGAAAGTGGGGAGCTTCTGTTGCCCGGTGCTCCCCGTACCGCTGGTTTCCACTTCTGTTGCCCGGCGTGGTCCCTGCCGCGCTAAGCTTTGTAACCTTATCCCGTGAGGGACTTAGTTACGCAGCGATCGCGAGTGCTTCGTTATCGTTGGCACTTGTGGTTTTGAGCCTTTAACGGGTTACTCAGCCCGAGCGAAAACAGCGTTTTTCAACACACGTCGATCCTAGTTCGGCCCCTTCAGCTAAGCCGCTCGGCCGACACGCTTCACGCGTGCTGGCCGATCGGCTCAAATGGTGGAGCCGCCGGGTACCGCCCCCGGGTCCGCTGCGCCTATGCGACGCTGCACTTTATCGCCATAGTCGGCCGAAGCCGACACGACCCATATAGACGCTTTCGCAGGGATTTAAAGGCCGCGCCCGTTGCGGAGGCGGTTCGAAGCCCCTACCTCCCCGTCCAATGAAAAGGGGATTGCCGAGATGAAGAAGTCTCTGATGAGTGCCTTCCTGCTGCCGGTCGCCGGGGTTTCGCTGGCGAGCTGCGGCGTCAATTCGGTTCCCACCGCCGAGGAAGAAGCCAAGGCCCGCTGGGCAGACGTGCAGACCGAGCTGCAACGGCGATCGGATCTGGTCCCCAATCTGGTTGCGACGGTGAAGGCAGCCGCCTCCCAGGAGCGCGACGTGCTGCGCGAGGTCACCGAGGCCCGTGCGAGTGCGAACCAGATCCAGGTCACCGGCGAGCAGCTCACCGATCCCCAGGCCATGGCCCGTCTTGCGGAAGCCCAGTCGCGCCTGACGATCTCGCTTCAGCGGCTTCAGGAAGCCTATCCCGAGCTCAAGACGAATCAGAATTTCCTCGGCCTCCAGGACCAGCTCGAAGGCACCGAGAACCGGATCGGCCGCCGTCGGGAACAGTATAACGAGGCGGTGCAGGCCTATAACACCCGCATCCGCACCTTCCCGGACGTGATCGGCGCGAAGGTCTTCTATGGTGCGAAGCCGATGGCGCCGTTCGAAGCCGCAGCCAGCGCACAGCAGGCTCCGAAGGTCGATTTCGGCGGCAATGCGAGCTGATCGGGAGGGTGACTGAACGCAGGTCAAGAAGCACCGAACGGCGGACCTGGACGGTTTCGAGCGGGTTATCAGCAACGATGGCCCGCATACTCACCTTCGCCTTTGCCCTGTTGATCGCAGCGCCGGCGCTCGCGCAGACAGTGCCGGCACTTACCGGCCGCGTGGTGGATCAGGCGGGGCTGCTGGACCCCGCCGAGGAGCAGGCCCTCAGCGCCAAGCTGGAGGCGCTGCAGCGGACGACGTCACGTCAATTGGTCGTCGTCACGATGCCGGATCTGCAAGGTTATCCGATCGAAGATGTCGGCTTCAAACTCGGCGAAACGTGGAAGCTGGGTGACAAGGAGGCCGACAACGGTGCTCTGCTGCTGGTCGCGGTTGCCGAACGGAAGATCAGGATCGAAGTCGGCGACGGCCTTGAGCCGATCCTGACCGATGCCTTTTCCGGGCGCGTGATTCGCAACGTCATCCGGCCCCACTTCCAGCAAGGCGATTACCCGGGCGGGATCACCGCGGGCGCTGACGCCCTTATCGCGCAGATGCAGGCGCCTCCGGAACAGGCGGAGCGAGCCGCGATCGAAGCGCAGCAGCAGCAGCAGAGCAGCACCGCATCCGGCGGAAGCGGCGGCGGCTCGATCCTGACCATGCTCTTCTGGGGCTTCATCCTGCTGTTCGTGATCCTGCCGATGTTTCGCGGCGGCAAGCGCGGGCGGCGTCATCGCCGTGGCGGCGGTGTCTTCGTCTGGGGCCCGGGTCTCGGCGGCGGGGGCTGGGGCGGCGGTGGCTCCTCGTGGGGCGGCGGCGGTTCGAGCTGGGGCGGTGGCGGCGGCTTTTCGGGCGGCGGCGGATCGTTCGGCGGCGGCGGCGCGTCGGGGGATTGGTGATGCTGAGACTGACCGAAGCGGAGCATGAAGCGGTTTCGGCCGCAGTCGCCAGCGCGGAGCGCGAGAGCGACGGCGAGATCGTCACGATCATCGCGCCGCGTTCGGACGCCTATCACGACGTCGGACTTCATTATGCCGTGCTGGCGATGCTGCTGGTGCCCGCCCTGCTCGCCTTTCTGCCGCAGGCCCTCGTCGACCGCGGCCTTGCTTTGGTGCTCGGCTGGAATGCCGAACTCGCTCGGCCGATGCTGATGCTGATCCTGTTCGTGCTGCTGGCGACGATCTTCCTGATCGTCCGCTTCGGCCTTGCCTGGATGCCGCTGCGCATGGCGCTGACCCCGTCGAGCACCAAGAACCGCCGGGTGCGCCGTCGCGCGCTCGAACTGTTCCGCGTCGCCGCCGAGCAGCGCACCAAGGGCCGCACCGGCGTGCTCCTCTACCTCTCGCTCCTCGAACACCGGGCCGAGCTGATCGCCGATCAGGCCATCCACAGCCAGGTCGAACCCGGTGTGTGGGGCGACGCGATGGCGGCGCTCGTCGACGAGGTGAAAGCCGGTCGTCCCGGCACCGGCATGACGGCTGCGGTCGAGCAGATCGGCATCGTGCTCGCCAAGCATCTGCCGCCGCTTCACGACAATCCCAATGAACTACCGGACAGGCTGATCGAATTGTGAGCGACAGAACCAAGGGTGAAGGCGAGATCGTCTGGCAGGGGCGATTCATAGCGGCGAAGAAGCAGGGCAAGTGGGAATATGTTTCCCGCACCCGCGACGTCACCGCAGCGGTGATCCTGGCGATCCACGAAGGCCAGGTGATCCTGGTCGAACAGCATCGGGTGCCGGTCGGCGGCCCCTGCATCGAGCTGCCGGCGGGCCTGGTCGGCGACGAGCAGGAAGGCGAGGCACTGGAAAGCGCCGCCGCGCGCGAGCTCGAGGAGGAAACGGGTTATCGTCCGGAGCGAGTCGTCTCGCTCGGCAAATTCTATGCCTCACCAGGCATGTCGGCGGAATATTTCACCCTGGTGCGGGCCGAGGGCCTGACCAAGGTCGGCGAAGGCGGCGGGGTGGAGGGCGAGGACATCATCGTCCATCACGTGCCGCTGGCCGATATCCCCGCCTTCCTCGAAGCCAAGCGCGCCGAAGGCTATGAGGTGGACGTCAAATTGCTGCTGCTGCTCGGGCCGACCCTGCTTCCGTCACTCGGCTGAGGCGATAGCGGGAGAGTCCGTGCTCCCGCCGCCTTCGATCTCTGTAGGACACGCCTTGCAAGCCCGGGATCAGCCGGTTGGGTGGCCGAGCTTCCGACACAAGGCGGTCGCCTTCTGGATGCGAGGATCCTTGGCGCCGAAATGGCGCCTGAGCTCTGGAATGCGGGCGCAGTTGGCGCGCGCCTTGCGGCTGCTTGCGGTCCGGACCGAACCGGCATCCGGTTCCCTGGCGGCTTCCATGACCGCGTCTTCCTGAGAGTAGATCCCCATGCCGGTCATATCCATGGCGCCGTCCTGAGCGGCCGCGGTCGAAGCGGCGATACCGAGCAGGGCGATCACAACGAGCCTTTTCATGGCACCTCCGATCACGCTCAACAGGCGAGCGCACGGGAGGTCAACACGGACGATCCGTGCCTGTTCCAAGCTTGTGCGCGCCGGCACTGGCGCCTGGCGGGAACAGGTCTCGGGCGGCCTCGCGGCCTCTATTCTTATTTGAAATTGTCGGCGTAGCTCTGGAGCTTGAGCTTGCGCTCGCTCGCCGGGACGAGATGATAGGGGATGGCGTTGCGCTCGGCATAGGCCTTGGCCGCATCAAGCGTCGGGAAGGTGAGCGTGACCTGCGACTGGGTATCGCCGCCGCCGCTCCAGCCGGTGGTCGGATCGGGCGTGTGCGGGCGATGCGATTCGAACTGCAGGATCCATTCGCCGGCGGTCGCCTTCCCGGACTGCATCGCATTCTTGGACCGCTGGAAGATTCGCGCCGCCATTCTCAATCACTCCTTCGTGTGCGCGCGTTGCCCAACAGCGAGACGCAAATCAACCTTTTCGCGTTCCCGCGCGCACTCAGGATCCCTTGCCGCCGATCCTCGCACTGGCCTTCTTGGTGCGCAGCGTCGGGTCGGCGGCTGCGGGGTCGTCAGGCCAGGGATGGCGCGGGTAGCGGCCGCGCATCTCCTTGGCCACCGCCGACCAGCTGCCGGCCCAGAAACCGGGCAGATCGCGGGTGGTCTGGATCGGCCGCCCCGCCGGCGAGGTCAGCGACAGCACCAGCGGCACCCGGCCGCCGCCGATGGCAGGGTGCTCGGACAGTCCGTAGAGCGCCTGGACTCGGGTGGTGACGGTCGGCCCCGCCTCCGCCTCATAGTCGATGGCGTGGCGGCTTCCCGCCGGAGTCTCGAAATCGTGCGGGGCGAGGCGGTCGACGATCTTGCGGCCCTCCCAGCCGAGCAGCGCATCGAGCGTCCCCGACAGCGCGGACGGATCGATGTCGGAGAGCCGCCGCCTGCCGGCGACGAGCAGCGGCAGCCAGTCGTCGAGCGTCGCGAGCAGCACCTCGTCAGAGAGATCGGCGAGCTCGGGCGCGTATCGCCGGGCGAACACCGCACGCTTGCGGAGCGAGCGGGCGCCGTCGCTCCACGGCAGCAGACCGAGGCCGTGGCTGCGCACCGCGTCGACGAGCGCGGCCGCGACCTCCTCGGGCAAGGCCTTGGCATTCTGGCCCTGGCTGAGGGTGACCGCGCCGAGGCGGCGCCCGTGCCGCGCCTGAACGGTACCGGTGGCGGGATCGAAGCGGATCTCGGCGCCGCTTTCGATGCGGTCCCCGAACAAGGCCATCACCGCATC
Source organism: Sphingosinicella sp. BN140058 (assembly GCF_004135585.1). Taxonomy (NCBI): domain Bacteria; kingdom Pseudomonadati; phylum Pseudomonadota; class Alphaproteobacteria; order Sphingomonadales; family Sphingosinicellaceae; genus Sphingosinicella; species Sphingosinicella sp. BN140058. The sequence goes on from NZ_CP035501.1 coordinate 2,236,285, forward strand.
CTCGGCGATCGCCGCGGCGGAGAGGATGCGGGCGCCGGCGGCGCTGCCGCTGACTTCGGCGACGGCGAGCCAGCTCTCCCTGGCAAGCGGCGAATGCGGATCGAGCCGGAAACCCCGGCCACCGACCGAGATCCATTCCTCGCCCGAGGCCGAGCGGCGCCTGGCGAGGCGATCGGGATAGGCAAGCGCGATGCAGGCGCCGACGACCTCGCCGCCCCCCTCCCCGCGTCCGCCGACGAGCTGTTGCCAGCGTCGGGCGAGGCCGCGCGCGGCCTCTGCGCGTTTGCCGCGTTCGCCCCGCCAGCGACGCAGGCGCAGCTCCAGATCGGCATCGTTGCCGCCCAGGCCGCGCTCGGACAGGAGGACCGCAATCTCCGCCGCCGTGCGGCTCCATCCCCGCGCATCGGCCTCGATCAGCATATGGGCGAGGCGCGGCGGCAGCGGCAGAGCGGCGATCGCCTTGCCGTGCGCGGTCGGGCGCCCCTCGGAGTCGATCGCGCCGAGCGAAGTCAGCCGCCGGCGCGCTTCGTCGACCGCGGCGGCGGGCGGCGCGTCGAGCCAGCGCAGTTCGCGCGGATCGCGCACACCCCACAGTCCGCAATCGAGCAGCAGCGACGAGAGATCGGCTTCCAGGATTTCGGGCGGATCGAAGCGCGGCAGGCCGGCGGTCGCCGCTTCCTCCCACAGGCGATAGACGATGCCCGGCGCCTGGCGGCCCGCACGGCCGGCGCGCTGGGCGACCGCGGTCTGACTGGCACGTTCGGTGACCAGGCGGGTAATGCCGGCCGCCCGATCGTAGCGCGGCCGGCGCGCAAGGCCGCTGTCGACGACGATCCGCACGCCGTCCAGCGTCAGGCTGGTCTCGGCAATGGAGGTCGCGAGCACGATCTTGCGGCGACCGGGCGGCGCCGCGGCGATGGCGGCACGCTGCGCCGCCGGCTCGAGGCTGCCGTGCAGGCGGTGAAGATCGGTGTCGGCCGGGAGCTGGTCCTCGAGCCGCTCCGCGGTGCGCTCGATCTCGCCGACGCCGGGCAGGAAGGCGAGCAGGCTGCCCTCGGCTTCGGCGAGCGCGCGCCGGATCGCCGGCGCCATCTCGTCCTCGATCCGCCGCTCGGCCGCCCGGCCGAGATAGATGTGCGAGAGGGGATGGCTGCGGCCTTCGCTGTGGATGACCGGCGCGGCCGCGCCGTCCGCCGCCATCAACCCTGCGAAGCGCTCACCGTCCAGGGTTGCCGACATCGCGACGATGCGCAAATCCGGCCGCAATGCCGCCTGGGCATCCAGGGCGAGGGCTAAGCCGAAGTCGCTGTCGAGACTGCGCTCATGGACTTCGTCGAACAGGACGGCGGAAATGCCGATCAGCTCCGGGTCGGACTGGATGCGGTTCCGAAAGATGCCCTCGGTCAGTACGGTGACCCGCGTCCGTGTGGATCGCCTGGTATCGAGGCGGGTCGCATAGCCGATCGTCTCGCCGACCCGTTCCCCGGCAAGCTCCGCCATCCGCTCCGCCGCCGCGCGCGCAGCGAGGCGGCGGGGCGACAGCACCAGCACTTCGCCCGCACACCAGGGCTCCCGGAGCAGAACCGGCGCCACCGCCGTAGTCTTGCCCGCGCCCGGTGGGGCGACGAGCACCGCGTTCGCCCCGCCGCGCAGCGCGGCGAGAAGATCGGGCAGGACGGCGTGGATCGGGAGGGTCACGCCCTTCCTCAGCCAGAAGCCGCGCGAGAGGGAAAGAGGATTCGTGAGGAGGGCGGAAATGCGAGCAACTTCCGGGGCGCCGCGCGGGTCTCGCAACCCCCTCCACCGCGCTTCGCGCGGTTCCCCTCCCCGCGTGCGGGGAGGATCTAGCGGCGGCCCTGCAGCGGGCTGGTCCGGGCTTCGACGGTGCCGCCTTCGGGCAGCTTGACCTCGGCAGCCTTGACCGGCTCGGGGGGCGCACCACCGGCGACGCATTGGGCGACGACGACCGGGTAATCGACATCGGTTTGGCCCGGCAGCACCGCATCGGTCGCCTGGCTGCACGCGGCCTGACTCTCGTAATGCGTGTCGAGCGTCCGCACCTGCTGGCAGGCGGTGTCGCTTTCGCCGCAGCCGAGGATCGCGATGATGAAGTAAGCCGGTCCCATGGTCGATAAAACCATCGGCGGATAAGCGCGTTCCAAACGTTACACGTGCGTTCCGCAGGCCTGTCCTTGGTTGAGACAGCTGCACTTCCTACTTAGGGCCTGCATGCGTCCACTCGAAAACCCAGACACGTCTCCGAAGGCCGGCTGGTCGGCACTTCGACGCTTCCTGCCTTATCTGTGGCCGGCCGGCGAACCCGCGCTCAAGACTCGCGTGGTCATCGCCGTGCTGCTGGTGCTCGTCGCCAAGGGTGCGACCCTGGTGATGCCGTTCGCCTACAAGGCGGCGATCGACCGGATGTCGGGCCCTGTCCAGGCCGGCGCCGGCCTCGCCATCGCTCTGGTCGTCGCTTATGCCGGCGCCCGCTTCGCCGGCGTGCTGTTCGACAATCTGCGCAACGCGATCTTCGAGCGGGTCGGCCAGGATGCGGCGCGGCGCCTCGCCGAGACGGTGTTCCGCCACGTCCACCGCCTGTCGCTGCGCTTCCACCTGGAGCGGCGCACCGGCGCACTCACCAAGATCGTCGAGCGCGGCACCAAGAGCATCGACATGATGCTCTATTTCCTGCTGTTCAACATAGCCCCGACGATCATCGAACTGATCGCCATCTGCATCATCTTCGGAGTGAAGTTCGGGCCGGGGCTGGTCGTCGCGACCCTGGTGATGGTGGTCGCCTACATCACCTTCACGCGCGTGGTGACCGAATGGCGCAGCAAGCTGCAGCGCCAGATGAACGAGGTCGACAATCAGGCGATCGCACGCGCGGTCGATTCGCTGCTCAATTACGAGACGGTCAAATATTTCGGCGCCGAGGAACGCGAGGCGCGGCGCTACGGCGACGCGATGCGCGCCTTTGCCGGCGCGGCGGTGAAGAACGAGACCTCGCTCGCCTGGCTCAACATCGGCCAGTCGCTGATCACCAATCTGATGATGGCCGGTGCGATGGCCTACACCGTCTGGGGCTGGAGCCGCGGCAGCTTCACCACTGGCGACGTGGTGTTCGTCAACACTTTCCTTGCCCAGCTCTTCCGGCCGCTCGACATGCTCGGGTGGGTCTATCGCACGATCCGGCAGGGGCTGATCGACATGGAGGCGATGTTCGGGATCGTCGACACGCCGGAGGAAGTGCGCGACGTCGACGGCGCCCCCGCGCTCCAGGTTGGCGCCGGCAGCGTCCGCTTCGAGAACGTGCATTTCGGTTACGATGCCGATCGCGAGATCCTGAAGGGCATTGATCTCGAGGTGAAACCCGGAACGATGGTGGCCGTGGTCGGTCCCTCCGGCGCCGGCAAATCGACCCTGTCGCGTCTGCTGTTCCGCTTCTACGAGCCGACCTCCGGGCGGATCCTGATCGATGGTCAGGATATCCGCCAGGTCACCCAGGCGAGCCTGCGCCAGGCGCTCGGCATCGTGCCGCAGGACAGCGTGCTGTTCAACGACACGATCGGCTACAATATCGGCTACGGGCGCGACGGTGCCGATCAGGCCGAGATCGAAGGGGCGGCCAAGGGCGCGGCGATCCACGATTTCATCGCCAGCCTGCCGCAGGGCTATGAGGCGCAGGTCGGCGAGCGCGGCCTCAAACTCTCCGGCGGCGAGAAGCAGAGGGTGGCGATCGCCCGCACCCTGCTCAAGAACCCGCCGATCCTGATCTTTGACGAGGCGACCAGTGCGCTCGACAGCCGCACCGAGGCCGCCATCCAGGAGACACTTCGCTCGGTCGCGGCGCGCCGGACTTCGATCGTTATCGCCCACCGGCTGTCGACGGTGATCGACGCCGATCAGATCGTGGTGCTCAACGAGGGCCGGGTCGCCGAACGCGGCACCCACGCCGAACTGCTGCGGCGGAACGGGCTCTATGCCGAGATGTGGACCCGGCAGCAGACGGAGCGCGAAGACGCCGAAGCGGAAGCCGCCGAATAGGGATTTTCCGGCGCAATCGCGGCGCTACAAGCGGCGGCATCGACACAAGAGGGGGTTCGAGCATGAGAATGACGTGGTTGGCGCTTGGCGGCGCCGCGATCGCGGCCACGGCGGCGCTTGCGCAGGGCATGGAGGAACAGCCCGCGCCGCAGCACGATACCGCCTGGCACAACGCTCAGATGCTCTATCTGGCCGGACTGAAACCCGCCGATGGCTGGCTGAACGGCCCCGGCGGCATGCGCTACCGCAAGGTCAAATCGGGGCAGCCTGGCGCGCCGCACCCGGCGCCCACCGACGTCGTCACCATTCATTATGCGGGTCGGCTGATCGACGGCAGCGAGTTCGACAGCTCGATCGCGCGCGGCGAACCGGCGACCTTCCCGCTGCCCCGGCTGATCAAGGGCTGGCAGCTCGGCGTGCCGCTGATGGCGGTGGGCGACACGTTCGAATTCGCGCTGCCGCAAAGCCTTGCCTACGGCCCGGAGGGCAAGGGGCCGATCCCGGGCGGCGCCACCTTGCTGTTCACGATCGAACTGATCGCGATTCCGGGCGCGGAAGGGTAACAAAGGCGGCGGAAGCGGGGTGACGCCACGCCCCGTTCGCGCTACCCCCCGGACATGCGGCAACCCGGCGAAATCCTCCACGATGTCTTTGGCTTCGGCGCGTTCCGGGGCGTTCAGGAGGACGTGATCGGGCGGGTGATGGCGGGCCGGCACAGCCTTGCCGTGATGCCCACCGGCGCCGGCAAATCGCTATGCTACCAGGTGCCGGCGCTCGCGCGGGAGGGAACCGCAATCGTCATCTCGCCGCTGATCGCGCTGATGCACGATCAGATCCGGTCGGCCGAGAGCTTCGGCATCCACGCCGCCTCTCTCACCTCGGCCGACGGCGACGAAGCGCGGCAGGACACGCTGCGGCGCTTCAAGGGTGGCGAGCTCGACCTGCTCTACGTCGCACCGGAGCGGGCGAGCAGCGGCCACTTCCACGAACTGGTCGGCCGGGCCAAGCTCTCGCTGGTTGCCGTCGACGAGGCGCATTGCGTGTCCGAATGGGGCCATGATTTCCGGCCCGATTACCGGCTGCTGCGGCCGCTGCTCGACAGCCTGGGCGATGTTCCACGGCTGGCGCTGACCGCCACCGCCGACCGCCAGACCCGTGCCGACATCCTCGTTCAGCTCGGCATCCCCGAAGACGGGCTGATCGTCGCCGGCTTCGATCGCCCCAACATCCGCTACCATGTCCGTCCGCGCGATGGCGTCACCAGCCAGCTCAAGGCTTTGCTCGCCGAGCAGGAAGGGGCCGGCATCGTCTACGTCTCTAGCCGCGACAAAGCCGAGAAGCTCGCCGAGCAGCTGGCGCAGGGCGGCCGCCGGCGCGTGCTGCCTTACCATGCCGGCCTCGATCCGCAGGTGCGCGCCCGCAACCAGGCGGCGTTCGTCGCCAGCGAGGACATGGTGATGGTGGCGACGATCGCCTTCGGCATGGGCATCGACAAGCCGGACGTGCGCTTCGTCGCCCATGCCGGAATCCCGAAGTCGATCGAGGCTTATTATCAGGAAACCGGCCGTGCAGGCCGCGACGGCGATCCCGCCGAGGCCTGGATGTTCTGGGGCGCCGAGGACTTCCTGCGCGCCCGGCGCAGAATCGAGACCGAAGTGCCCGATGATCGCCGCGGCGGCGAGCGTCAGCGGCTGAATTCGCTCGCCGCTCTGGTCGAAGCGGCCGAGTGCCGGCGCGCGATCCTGCTGCAGCATTTCGGCGAGCATCCGCCGGCGCGGTGCGGGAATTGCGACAATTGCCTGACGCCGCCGACCACGGTCGACGCCACCGAGCCGGCGCGCAAATTGCTATCCGCCGCATTCCGAACCGAGATGCGGTTCGGGATCCAGCATCTCACCGACGTGCTCGCCGGGCGCGAGACCGAGAAGGTGCTGAGCTTCGGCCACAACCGCCTGTCGGTATTCGGCATCGCCGACGAGGACGAGCTGGCGCTGATGAAGCCGCTTGCCCGTGCGTTGATGGCGCGCGATGCACTGCGCGCCGACGATTTCGGGGGCCTCTCCTTCGGTCCCGGCGCGCGGCCGGTACTGAAAGGCGAAGAGGAAGTGCGGATCGTGCTGCCGCCGAAGAAGGCGCGGCGGCGCCGCGGCGGCGGCGATGCGGTCGATCATGCGCACGACCCGCTGTTCGACGCGCTGCGCGCCCGGCGGCGCGAGCTCGCCATGGAAGCGGGCGTGCCGCCCTACGTCATCTTCCACGACAGCACGCTCCGCGAAATGGCGGGGCTGCGGCCGAACACGCTACACGGCCTCTCGCAAGTCTCCGGCGTCGGCGCCGCCAAGCTCGAACGCTATGGCGACGCCTTCGTCGAGGTCATCCGGCAGCATGAAGGCGTTTCCGCATGATAAGGCAGATCGACGAATCGATGATGGTGAGCGGCCAGCTCTATCCGGAGCGGCTGGGGGATCTCGGGGTCGCCATGGTGATCAACAATCGACCCGACCGCGAAGAGCCGGGCCAGCCGTCCTCGGCCGAGATCGAAGCCGCCGCGGCGGCGGCGGGCATCGCCTATCACCATATCCCGATCGCCGGCGGATTTTCGGACGCGCAGGTGCAGGAGATGCAGGACGCCCTCTCAGCCGCGGAGGGTCCGACGCTCGCCTTCTGCAAATCGGGGACTCGTTCCATCTATCTGTGGGCCCTAGCCCGCGCACGCATGGGCGACGATGCCGACGCCCTGCTCGCCAAGGGCGCAGCGGCCGGCTACGATCTGACGCCGATCCGCGGGTATCTGGCTTAAGAGCGGCTCAGAGGCCCTCCGCCAGCACACTCCGGGCGTGTTCGAGATCCTCGTCGAGGACCATCAGACGGATCGGGATCAGGCCACCAAAGGCTTCCCAGCTCATCTCGGTGTCGAACAGCACCGCCTCGATGCCGGCGGCATCGAGCACGGAACGCGCGAGACCGGCTTCGAAACTGTTCGAGAATCGCGCCGCCTCGACCAGCATCAGGCCGCGCGGCGCCTCACCAGGGGACGACCTCGCCGGCGGCGACCTCTTCCGGCCGCGGCGTGCGGCCAAGGATGGCGTTGCGGTGGGGGAAGCGGCCGAAGTGTTCGATGATATCAAAGTGGAGCTTGGCGAACCGAAGCTGCTCCTCCTTGCCCAGCGCCGTGAACAGCAGCACCGAGCGCTGCTGATCCTCCAGATCCTCCGAATGTTCGAACGGAAGGTAGAGGAAGATTCGCGCGTCTTCGCTCATGCGGTCGTCATAGCCGCGGTCGATTGCTCCGCGGGCAATTTGCAGCGCCAGCAGATCGGTCGAGAATTGGTCGGCGTGGCCGCGGAACATGTTGCGCGGGAATTGATCGAACAGCAGCACGGCGGCGAGCGCATCGTCCGCCGAGCCGAGGAAGGCGCTGGCGGGCAACTGCCTTTTCTCTTCCCACAGCGTGCCGAACCTCCCGGCAATCTCGCCGTCCAGGCTGGTATCGCGCCACCATTGCTCCGGCCGCAACGCGAACCAGTAGCTGCGGACCTCCTCCGCCCAGCCCATCAGGCGGCGGTGCCGCCGACGGTGAGCCCCGCGACCAGGAGGGTCGGCTGGCCGACGCCGGCCGGCACCGACTGGCCGCCCTTGCCGCAGATGCCGATGCCCTCGTCGAGCGCCATGTCGTTGCCGATTGCCGCGACCTTGGTGAGCACGGTCGGGCCATCGCCGATCAGGGTCGCGCCCTTGATCGGCGCGCCGATCCGGCCATTCTCGATCCTGTAGGCTTCGGTGCAGGAGAAGACGAACTTGCCCGAGGTGATGTCGACCTGGCCACCGCCGAAGCTCTTGGCATAGATGCCGTTCTTCGCACGGGCGAGGATCTCGCCCGGATCCTCCTTGCCCCCGAGCATGAATGTGTTGGTCATCCGAGGCATCGGCGCGTGGGCGAAGCTTTCGCGGCGGCCATTGCCGGTGGGCGCGACACCCATCAGACGGGCGTTGAGCCGGTCCTGGATATAGCCCTTGAGGATGCCGTCCTCAATGAGGGTCGTGCACTGGGTCGGCGTACCTTCGTCGTCGATCGACAGCGAGCCGCGGCGATTGGCGATCGAGCCGTCGTCGACCACGGTGACTCCGGGGGCAGCGACGCGGTCGCCGATCCGGCCGGAGAAAGCCGAGGTGCCCTTGCGGTTGAAGTCACCCTCGAGGCCGTGACCGATCGCCTCGTGGAGCAGCACGCCGGGCCAGCCGGGGCCGAGCACGACGGTCATCTCGCCCGCCGGCGCATCGACCGACTCGAGGTTGACCAGCGCCTGGGCAAGAGCGACGTCGATCACCCGGTTCCAGGTCGCCTCTTCGAACAGGCTGTCATAAAGATAGCGGCCGCCGATGCCGTGATAGCCGGTCTCGCGCCGACCGTTCTGCTCGACGACGATCTGGACGTTGAGCCGGACCAGCGGGCGCACGTCGTGCGCGACGAAGCCGTCGGCACGGACGATCTCGACCACCGACCATGAGCCGGACAGGGACACGGAAACTTGGGCGATGCGCGGATCACGGGCACGGGCGGCGGAGTCGATCTGCTGGCAGAGCGCAACCTTCCGGGCGAACGGGATCAGGCTCAGCGGATCCGAGTCCGTGTAGAGCGTCGCATTAGTCCGCCGGGGCGCCGCGGGACGCGCGCCGTTGGCCGGATCGAGCACGGCCATCGTCTCGGCGGCACGGCGAATCGCGGCTTCCGATAGCTCGTTGGCGTGCGCGAAGGCAGTCGTCTCGCCCGACACGCCCCGCAGGCCAAAACCGGCGTGGGTGTTGAAGTCGGCGGTCTTCAGCCGTCCGTCGTCGAAGCCGAAACTCTCCGACGCGGTATATTGGAGATAAAGTTCGCCGTCGTCACAGCGGGTCAGCGCATCGGCGGTGAGGCGGAGGGCTGAGTCGGGGGTGAGCGCATCCCGATAGAGGAAGCGGCGCGGATCGGCTGTTGTCATGATCGGGATATAGGAGCCCTGCGGCCAAAGTCTAAGGGCGTTTGTCGCGCCGTGCCTTGAGCTCGGCCTGACGCTCTTCCCGGCTGAGACTCAGCGCCCATCCCCAATCCGCGTCGTACGATCCCGGCAAGCGGCGCTCGATCGCAGACATACGATCCGCGAATTCAGGGCCGTAGACCTGCGCCCAGGCGTCGTGGAGGAAGAGATAGAGCAGGCGATGGTCGTCGATGCCGTCGAGGCCCAGCAGCTGAAAACTCAGGCGATGGCCGAGCTCGTGCATCAGCGTCGCCTTCTTGTAGGCAGGGGAATAACCGGCGCGGAGGCGAATGCGGTTGCTGTTGTAATAAGCGAACGGCCGACCATCGGACACCATCACCTCGATCGGCTGCTCCGGGAACACGAGACCGCTCGTGCCTTCGAGCGCCGCGACGATGCGCGCACCATCGGCACGCCAGATCGCCTCATATTCCGCGGCGGCCGTAGCGTAATGCGACTCCACCGGCACGAACGTCAGCGGCGGCGCGGCCGCGGCGAGCATCAAGGCACCGGCGAGAAGCGCGAACAGGCGCGGGACTTTGGCGAGGCGGCGGAACATCGCCGCCACCATGACGACGGTCGGGTTCCACGGCAAATCGACGATCAGGCCTGGTCGGCCGGGCCGCCCTTCAGCACGAAACGCTTGTCGCAATAACCGCAGTCGACATAGCCCTTCTCGTCAATCTGCAGATAGACTCGCGGGTGGCCGAGCGCCGGGTGGGTCTCGCTCGCTCCGTCGCACGCGACGCGTGGCGTCGTAACGATACTGATTTCCGGCGTGAAGCGATCGGTCTGCATGGCGTCGCCCTTAGCAACGCCCCGCGCGGCGGGCAATCGCCTGAAGTCGCGTCTATTTCGGGGCGAGCGCGAAATCGACGCGGATCAAGATCTCGCTCTGGTTCGTGCCCGCTCGGACAATGGGTGCAGCTGGCGCAGCCGCCTGCGCCTCCATCGCCATGTCACCCGCGTAAGGCTGGGGCGTTCCGGCCTCGCCCGTGTCGCGGATCGCGAGCACTCGCGAAACCTTCAGTCCGGCCGCCTCGGCATAAGTTTGCGCGCGGGCACGGGCGGCCTTGTAGGCCTGAGCGCAGGCGGAACGGCCCGCCGCCTCGCGATCGGACACCGTCAAATCGGGGCCGCTCACCACGTTGGCGCCGGCATCGGTCGTCGCGGCGATAGCCTCTCCGGCCTTTCCGATATCCCGCACCCGGATGTCGAAGCTGTTGCTGGCCTGAAAACGACCCCGGTCCGGACCATAGTCGATCCGAGAGAGGCTGACGTTGCGCGTCTGGACGTCGTCCTTGCCGACCCCCAAACGCTCCACTGCCGCGAGAACGCGATTGATCACCTCGCTGTTGCGGCGGCTCGCTTCGCGGGACGTCGCGGCGATCGTCTCCACTCCCGCGGTGAAGCGCGCCTGATCCGGGCGGGTATCGGCACGTCCACTGGCGACGATCTGGACCAGCACTTCGTTGCGGGCGACGCCGCGCGGATCCGGGGGATGATCGGAGCATGCCGACACTGCGAGCAGACCGAGCAAAACACCAAGGGATCGAGGCATCCGTCTCTCCTAGTCGATCGAGGATTCGGCATCCTTGTCGCGTCCCGCGGCGAGCATCGACTCGCGCGCCGCGACCAGCTCCCGCATCGCCGACGCGGTCGCCGCACCCCAGGCGAGATGGACCCCGATCATCAAGAAGTTGCGCCGCTTGGGATGCCTGGTGGCCGGCTCGAGCACATTGAGCGCCGGGATCCAGCCCATGTAGCTGGCGAGCCAGACCGCCGTTCCGGCAAGCGCACCGGTGCGCTTGGACGGGTTCGGGTTCATCGCGGCGAGCATCGCGCCCATCATCGCGCCGTAGGCGAAGTGGGCTGCGGTCGCGATGTCCTTCGCGGTTTCGTCCTCGACCGCAACCTCCGCCGTCTCCGCTACCGAATCGACGATCTCGCGCGGCGGCAGCGGATAACGCTCCTTTTCCGGCAGATGGCGATGAAGGCGCCGCATCGCCGAGGTCATCGCCATCGTGCCGACGAAGCCGGCGATGCCGCCGATCAGCAGCCGGGTGCCGAGCTTCAGCTTTTCGTCCTTCAAAGATGGATCTCCGGTCGCGTGATCATCAGCCAGAAGATGGCCAGCACCGCTGTAAAGGCCGGAAAGCCGAATGCGAACCACCAACGAAACAATCGGTGATATTGCGCCGGAAGCGCCGCCCCGGTGCGCACCGAGTCCTCGGCCAGATTGCGCATTCGGCTCTGCATCCAGACGACCGGCAGCCAGAAGGCGCCGGTGAGGAGGTAAAGCAGGATCGAGACGACGATCCAGCCTTCGGTGAGTGCATAGCCGGTGGTCTTCGCCAGCAGTACGCCGGTGATCGGCTGAGCAATCACGGCGGTGGTCGTGAAGACATAGTCGGCGATGACGACGATCCGTGCCACGCCGGCGATGACCCGCACATCGCCGGTGCGGTGCGCCATCAGCATGAAGAAGGCGATTCCGGCGCCGGTGCCGAGCAGCACCGTGGAACCGAGCACGTGCAGCCATTTCAGCAGAAAATAGTCCATCAGCGCTCATCCAGGATTGCGAGGCAGAGGAAGTTGAACGCGAGGATCGGCCAGATCTTCATCATCGGCCCGAGCGGATCGCGCCACAGGCCAGGAAGCAGGATGGTGCCCGCGATGATGTAGAAGATCGAGAGCACGATCGCGGCATAGAGGGCAAGGCGGGTGGTCGGCCGGTAGACCATCAGGCAGAAGACCGAAATGTCCGCGAGACCGCCGGCGATCACGCTTGGCGCGGAGAGCGGCCCGGCGCCTGCCCGGAGCATGTAGCCCTTGGCGAGTTCGTAGCCGCCGGTCAGCGAGATCACGCCGGTGAGCAGCCAGAACAGAGCGAAGGTGCCGATCGCCAGAGCCTTGAGGAAGTAGAGCTTTGCGAACCAGCGTTCTTGCACCGAGGCCGGGTTGGCGGCGAGCGCGTCGGTCAATCCCTGCGGATTGATCCCCGTCGCCGTTCGCCAGCCGCTCGAGTCGCCGATTGCGCCGCGAACGATCTCGCGCCGGCCCGTCGTGCGCACGGCGGGCCGCCAGCCTAGCCAGGACAGCGCATCGCCGCCGCGATAGGCAAGGCCCATCAGCCAGCCGGGCGCAGCGATCAGGCGGGCCGGCTTCCAGCCGAGCCAGCGCCGATAGGCGGCGACGACCGCGTCGAACTCCAGCCGCTCGGGCCCGGCAAGCTCGAGCGCGATCCGCGCCGGCGCATCGGGCCGAACCAGACGGGCGACGCTCTCCGCCACATCGGCGAGCTGAACGATGTCGAGCGGCCCCGCATCCGGCGTTCTCGGCAGGATCGGAAGCGCGGCGAGGCCGCGGAACAAGGCGGAGCCCCCATAAGCCGCCGGCCCGACCACCACCGACGGGCGAAGGATCACCCAGTCCAGCGCCGAGGCTTCGAGCGCGCTGTCGCCGTCCATCTTGGTACGCGAGAAATCGGTGAGCGCACCGCGATCGACACCCAGGGCCGAAAAATGAATGACCCGGCGCACTCCGGCATCCTCGCAGGCTCGCCACAGCGCGGCGGGCGCATCGTAATGGACCTTCGCGGTGGAATCGCGCGCATTGTCCTGGAGCACGCCGGCGCAATTGACGACGGCGTCGATGCCCTGGAGGTGCCGGTGCCACGCGGCCGGCGTCACCGCATCGCGCAGGTCGAGCGAGACCCAGCGATCGACCGGCACGCGCCCGGCGGCGGCGCTGCCGGTGCTGCGGCGAACGCCGATCAGCTCGTGCCCGTCCCGCTGCAAGCGCGCGGCGACCGCCGCACCGATCAACCCCGTCGCACCGATCAACAGAATACGCAAAGGCAGCTCCTTTCCCCCGCTCAACGGGAGGAAAGGAGCACCGTTCCTCCCCAGGGTCACTCGTAGCGAAGCGCCTGAATCGGGTTCGCCCGCGCAACCTTGAAGGCGTGACTGGCGATGGTGCCGAGCGCGATCACCAGGGCCAGTAGACCTGCGAGCAGGAACGGAGTCGGCCCGAGGCCGATCCGGGCGTCGAAACCGTTGAGCCAGTCGCGCATCACCCACCAGGCGATCGGCCAGGCGATCAGATTGGCGATGATCACCGGCTTGGAGAACTGCCAGGCGAGCAGGCGGACGATGTCGCGGGTGCGCGCACCAAGCACCTTGCGGATGCCGATCTCCTTGGTGCGCCGCTCGGCTGTGAAGGCAGCGAGGCCGAACAGACCGAGGCAACCGATCACCACCGCCAGGATCGCAAAGGCCCCGAACAATCGTCCACGCGCCTCGTCTTGCTCGTACAAGCGCTTCACCCGATCGTCGGCGAATTCCGCGCGATACGGCACCGTCGGCAGCATGCGCTTCCACACGCCCTCGACCCGCGCGCTCACGCGCTTCGGCTCCGGATCGTTGTAGCGCACGACCATCGCGTTGAAGCCGTTATGTGCATAGAGGAACATGATCGGCTGCAGCGGATCACGGATCGAGCGAAACCGCGCATCCTGGACGACGCCGACGATGGTGGCGGTGGAAAGCCCATATTCCGGCAGGGTGAGACCCACCGATATCGGCTTACCGATCGCCTGCTGCGGGTCGCGGAAGCCGAGCCGGCGGGCTGCGGACTCGCTCACGACGATGTTCGTTCCGCGCCGTGCGAGCGCCTGCTCGGCGGACGCGTCGACCGGGAACGGCGTCGTCGAATCGTCCATCGCGATCCGTTCCGAGAAGTTGCGGCCGGCGAGCATCTTCATTCCCATGGTCGGGAAGAAATCGTGGTCGATCGTGTAGACGCCGAGATCGATGCCCTTCGACTGGCCGGGTAGATAGACGGAGCTCACCGAATTGTTGCCCGGTGCGACGCCGATGCCGGTCAGCGACGCCGATTCGACGCCTTCGATGCGGCCGATCTCGTGCTTCAGAGTCTCCGCCACCGGCTGCACCTCGCGCGCACCGACGCCCTGCAATTGCAGCAGGCCATCGCGTTTGTACCCAGCGTCGGCCGTCCGCGCGTAGAGGGTCTGCGCATAGATCACGGCCGTGCAGATGATGAGCCCGATCGAGACGGCGAACTGGGCGACGACCAGAACGTTTCGAAGCTGCCCGGTACCGCCGGCCTCCGCCGCGGACTTGTTCGCCTTGAGCACGCGGGCCGGTTGAAACCGGGAGAGGTAGAAAGCGGGGTACAGGCCGCCGATTGCGCCGACGGCGAGCAGAAGCAGCAGGACCGGAAGCAGAACGCCGTCGGCACCCCAATACGTGAGGGCGATGTCGGCATCGAGGAAGGCGTTGAACGGCCGCAGCAACAGTTCGACCAGAGCGAGCGCCAGCACCATCGCAATCGTCGTCACCAGCATCGATTCGCCGAGGAACTGAACGATGAGCTGGCGCCGGCTGGCGCCGAGCACCTTGCGCAAGGCAACTTCGCGCGCGCGCTGGGACGCGCGGGCGGTCGCCAAATTGGTGAAGTTGACGACGGCCATGCCGAGGATGAGCAAGGCCACCACACCGAAGGTCCCGATCGTGCGCATGTCGTTGCCCGGAGTCATGGACGCCTGCTGCGCCTTGCCGAGATGCACGTCACGAACGTTGGTCAGCCGCCAATCCTGGGTGTTGCCCGGGTTCGTCTTCTCCCCGCCGCCGGTATCATCCGGGATATTGCGTTTCTCCCAGGCGGGAAGCTGGCGATTGATCTCCTCCGCGGAGGCACCGGGACGGAGCTTCACGTACCACCATCCGCCCTGATTGCCCCAGCTGGTGAGAAAGGATTGTTGCTCGGCGAAGAAGCTTTCGGGGGCGAAACGGGCGACCACCCCGAGATCGACGTGGCTGTTCTTGGGCAGATCCCGCATCACGCCGGTGACGACGTAGTCGATGTTCCTGCCCTGCGAGACCAGGGTGAGCGTACGTCCCATCGGATTCTGGTTCGGGAAGCGCTTCTCCGCTTCCGTTTCGGTGAGGACGAGCGAATTGGGCTGGCTCAGCGCCTGGGCGCGGTCTCCCCGTGCGAACGGCACCTGAAGGATGTCGAACAGATTGCCGTCGACGAAGTTGAAGCGGTCGGCGACGCTCGGAATGCCGTTCTGCAGGATCGTCGCGCCGGCCGACGCGACGTAGACGGCCTTCTCGATCTGCGGGAAATCCTTCACCAGCGTCTTGCCGGAGACGTAGCTCGACATCTGCAGGGCCATTTCTTCCCCGCCATTGTCCGTCGCCTTGTAGAAATCCTGGAACTGGTAGGCGCGGTCCGCCTCCTCCATCCAGCCGTCGTAACTCGTCTCGTAGCGCACGAAGAGCAGGATCATCAGACAGGCCGCCAGGCCGATCGCCAGACCGACGATGTTGATGAAGGCGTAGGTCTTGTTCTTGGCAAGAGCCCGAAAGCCTACGGTCAGATAGTTTCGCCACATCGTGAGGTCTCCTACTCGTAGCGGAGGGCGTGGATGGGATTGGATCGGGCGACGCGAAAAGCGTGGCCGGCGATCGTGCCGAGGGCGATCGCCAGCGCCAGCCCGCCGGCAAGGAGGAACGGCAATGGCCCGAGCGGGATTCTGGTGTCGAAGCCGTTCAGCCAGTCCCGCATGAGCCATCAGGCGATCGGCCACGCAATCAGATTCGCGACGATCACCGGCTTCGAGAATTGCCAGGCGAGCAGCTTCACGATGTCCCGGGTCCTGGCGCCGAGCACCTTGCGCACGCCGATTTCGCGCGTTCGTCTCTCCGCCGTGAATGCGGCGAGCCCGAACAGGCCCAGGCAGGCGACGATGACGGCGAGCACCGCAAAGCCGGCAAAGGTCTTCGCGCGCGCATCCTCGGCCTTGTAGAGTTCCTGGACGATATCGTCGCTGAACTCGGCGTTGAACGGCACGTCGTTGGTGATGCCCTTCCAGACCCGCTCGACCCCGGCCCGGACTGCACGCGGATCTCCATCGAAGCGCACCATCATGTGGGTGTGGCCAAGCTTCACTTGAGAGAACATCAAGGCATCGATCGGCAGCTTGATCGAGCGAAAGCGGGAATTCTTGACCACGCCGACGATCGTCACCGGAACGAGACCAAGCTTATTGTCGATCATGGCGGCTCGAAGGGTCTTGCCGACCGCGTCCGCCGGGCGACGGAAGCCGAGGCGATTGGCGGCCAGTTCGTTGATGACGATCGTCATTCCGCGTCTTGCGAGCGCGATCTGGGCGTCGTCCTGCGGTGGGAACGGCACGGTCGCATCGTCGCCGGGCCGATTGAGGTCGAACCAGCGTCCGGCTGCAAGGGTGAGTCCCATCGCATCGAAGAAGCCATGATCGACCTGATAGGTGCCGATCGAGACCGGCTCCGGATTTCCCGGGACCATCACCCCCGTCGTGTTGTTGTTGTCGGTGGCGACCCCGATCGTGGTACGGCCGACGGCGCGCACCCCCGGAACGCGGCGCGTCTGCTCGACGATGGTCTCGCCCTTGTCGAGCAATTGATAGCGGCTGAGTTCGTCCACCTGCATGAGGTGATCGCGCTTGTAGCCCGGATCGGCCGTCCGGGCGTAAACGGTCTGTGCGTAGATCACGGCGGTGCAGATGATGAGGCCGATCGACACGGCGAACTGGCCCACCACCAATGCGCTGCGCAAGCGGCCCGTGCCGGGCGTCTCGGCCGAAGACTTGTTGGCCTTCAGGACGCTCGCGGGCTGGAACCGCGACAGAAACATCGCCGGATAGAGCCCCCCCAGGATCCCGACCGCGAGCACCAGCATCACGACGGGCAAGAGGATCCCGTTCGATCCGAAATAGTGCACCTTGATGTCGGCATCGAGGAAGGCGGCGAAGCTGGGCGTCGACACTTCGAGAAGGGTCAGCGCGATCAGCATCGCGAACACCGCAATGAGTACCGACTCGCCGATGAACTGGACGACCAGTTGACGCCGGTTGGCGCCGAGCACCTTGCGCAGCGCGACCTCCCGTGCCCGTTGGCTGGCACGTGCGGTCGCCAGATTGGTGAAGTTGACGATCGCCATGCCGAGGATGAGCATCGCGATGATCGCGAAGGTCACGATCGAGCGCCGATCGTTGGTGGGAGTCATCTGGCCGACGTCGGCTTCGCCGAGGTGCACGTCCTGCGCGGCGACGAGGTGCCAATCCTGCGTGTCGCCCGCGTTGAACCGCGCGTCGCCGGCATTCTGATCGGGGATGTTGCGCTTTTCCCAGGCCGGCAATGCGGCGTTGATCGCGTTCGGATCGCTGCCGTCTTTGAGCTTCACCCAAACCCAGCCGCTGTGACATCCCCAGCAGGTGAGGAAATCGGGCTGATCGACGAAAAAGGCCGGAAAATCGCGCCTCGCCACGATGCTGATCCGCATGTGCGAGTTCTTCGGGAGATCCTTGAACACGGCATTGATGCGGAAGTCTCTGGCCACGCCGCGACTGATGATGCTGAGGGTGCGCCCAACGACATCGGTCGTGCCGAACAGCTTGGTCGCTTCCGATTCCGACAGGATCGCGGAATCGACCCGGGCCAGCGCATCGGCACTGCCCCGCGCCAGCGGCAGCGGGACGACGTCCAGAAAATCGCCGTCTACGTAAAGGAAGTCCTGGAGCGCCTGCGCCTGGCCATCCTTCAGAAAGACCGGCGAATTGGCGAGCCCATAGACCTTGGCCTCGACCTGCGGAAAATCCTTCTTCAGCGCCTCCGCCGAAACGTAGGGGCTCATCTGGGCCTTCGACTCCTCGCCCGTGTCGGGATCCCGGCTCCAGCTTTGGAACTGATAGACATTCCCGGCATTCGGGAGCCAGCTGTCGTAGCTCATCTCATACCGCACGAAGAGAAGGATCATCAGGCATGCGGCCATGCCGATCGCCAGACCGACGATATTGATGAAGGTGTAGGTGCGATTCTTGATCAGGGATCGCAGGCCGACGGTGAGATAATTGCGCCACATCGTTCGGTGTCCTACTCGTAGCGGAGGGCGTGGATCGGATTGGAGCGCGCCACGCGAAAGGCATGCGACGCAATCGTGCCGATCGCGATGGCGAGGGCGAGCGCGCCCGCGAACAGGAAAGGACCGGCACCGAGTTCGATACGGGCGTCGAACCGGTTGAGCCAATCGCGCATGGCCCACCAGGCCGCCGGCCAGGCGATCAGGTTGGCGACGATCACCGGCTTCGAAAACTGCCAGGCAAGCAGGCGGACGATGTCGCGGGTGCGCGCACCGAGCACCTTGCGGATGCCGATCTCCTTTCGCCGGCGCTCGGCGGTGAAGGCGGCGAGGCCGAACAGGCCCAGACAGGCCACGACCACGGCGAGCGCTGCGAAGCCGGCGAAGGTCTGCGCCCGTGCCCGCTCCGCCAAATAGAGGCCCGACACGATGTCTTCGCTATAGCGTGCTTCGAACGGCAGATCGGGTGCGAAGCGCCGCCACACCTGTTCGATGGCGGAGCGCACCTCGCGTCCCCGCCCGTGCTGGTAGCGAACGTCGATCGCGAGCAGATAGTCGCTGCCAAGGCGGTACATCATCGGCTCGAGCGGTTGCCGGATCGAACGGAACCGCGAGTCGGCGACGACGCCGACGATCGTCACGGGCACCATCCCGATCGATGGATCCAAGCTCAGCGTCACCCGGACCTGCTTGCCGACAGCGGATGCGGGATCGGAAAAGCCTAGGCGCCGCGCCGCGAGCGCGTTCACCACGACATTGGCACCGCGCGCGACCAGGGCGCGCTCGGCGGCCGGATCCGGTTCCGGATAGGGCATGCCACTTTCGTCCATCGGCCGCTTCGGATCGAGCGCCCGCCCGGCGAGCAGCTTGATACCCATCGTCTGGAAGAAGTTGGGATCGACCGCATAGTTGCCGACACCGACCGTCTCGCTGCGTCCGGGAACGCGGACTGCACGTCCCATCGTACTGCCGGTGTTGATGCCGATGCTGGTCCGCGATGCCGAGACCACGCCGTCGATCCGGCCAATCTCGTGGGTCATGGCCTCGAGCACCGGAACCAGGTTCCGGTAGCCGGCCGAGATCTGAAGCAGGCCGTCGCGCTCGAAACCGGGATCGGAGCGCCGCGCATGCACAGCCTGGGAATAGACGATGGCCGTGCAGATGATGAGGCCGATCGATACCGCGAATTGCGCCACCACCAGCACGTTGCGCAGCCGGCCCGAGCCTTCGGCTTCCGCCGCCGATTTGTTCGCCTTGAGCACTTGCGCGGGCTGGAAGCGAGACAGGTAGAAAGCCGGATAGAGGCCGCCCGCGGCACCGACCACGATGACCAGGAGGAGCACCGGCAGCATCACGCCGCCGGAGCCCAGATAATGCATTTCGAGATCGGCATCGAGGAAGGTCGAAAGGATCGGTAGCGCCAGCTCGACCATGGTGAGAGCAACCAGCATCGCAAGCCCGGCGATCAGGATCGATTCGCTCAGAAACTGGATGACGAGCTGCCGTCGGCTCGCCCCGAGGACCTTGCGAAGAGCCACTTCCCGCGCGCGTTGACCGGCACGCGCGGTCGCCAGATTGGTGAAGTTGATGCAGGCCATACCCAGGATCAGCAACGCCACGACGGCAAAGGTGAGGATGGTGGAGCGATCGTTGGCGGGCTCCATGGCACCCCGCTGCGCCTCGCCGAGATGGATGTCGCGCAGCGGTATCAGCCTCCAATCCTGGTTCTCGCCGTCATTTTCGCGACGATCGCCGAACGGCTGATCCGGGATATTGCGCTTCTCCCAGGCGGGGAGCCCCGCCCGGATGGCATCGACATCGGCCCCGGGGCGCAGCTTCACGTAGTTGAACCCGGAAATCTCGCCCCAGCTGGTGAGCTGGCCCGGATAATCTGCGAAGAAGGCGGCGACATCGATCCGCAGGATCATGTCGAGCCGCAGATGCGAGTTCCTCGGCAGCGTCTTGAGGATGCCCGTCACTCGGTAGTCGACCGGCCGACCGTTATCGACGACCGTCAGGGTTCGCCCGAAAGCAGGCTCCGTTCCGAACAGGCGAAGCGCCTCGCGTTCCGACAGAACGACATTGCCCGGCCTCGCCAGAGCGGTCGCCGGATCGCCCTCGATCAGCGGCAGGGGAAAGACGTCGAAGAAGGGTCCGTCGACGCGGGCCGCGTCTTCGACCGACAAGGCCTGACCGCCCCGAACCACGGCGGCCCGGTTTCCCAGCAGGTGGAGACGGCCCGCAATCTGCGGGAAATCCTTCTGCAGGGTCGTGCCGGCGACATATTGCGACTGCCTGAAGTCGAACCGGTCGCCGGTGTCGGGATCCCGCGAAAAGCTCTGCACCTGATAGATCGTATCGGCGCCGGGGATCCAGCGGTCGTAGCTGGTCTCGTAGCGCACATAGAGCAGGATCAGCAGGCAGGCGGCGAGCCCGAGCGCGAGGCCGAAGATGTTGATGAACGCGTAGGTCCGGTTCTTGGCCAGAGCCCTTGCGCCGACAGTCAGATAGTTGCGCCACATGATCGATCCTATTCGTAGCGCAGGGCTTGAATGGGATTGAGCCGGGCAACCCGGATCGCGTGACCGGCGACCGTGCCGATCGCAATCGCAAGCGCGAGCAGACCCGCGAGCAGGAACGGCCCCGGCGTGAGCGGCACGCGCACGTCGAAGGTGTTGAGCCAGTTGCGCATGGCCCACCAGGCGACCGGCCAGGCAGCCAGGTTCGCGAGCACCACCGGCTTCGAGAATTGCCAGGTGAGCAGACGGACGATGTCGCGAATGCGGGCACCGAGCACCTTGCGAATGCCGATTTCCTTGGTCCGCCTTTCGGCCGTGAACGCGGCGAGGCCGAAGAGGCCCAGGCAGGAGATCGATACCGCGACCACCGCAAAGGCCGCGAACAATGCGCCTCGCGCCCGATCGGCCGCGTAGATCTCGGCGATCAGATTCTCGGAGAAAGCGGCCTGGAACGGTATTTCCGGTTCGAACCGGCGCCACACCCTGTTGATCCCGCTCATGACCGCGGCAGGATCGGCACTCGCATAGCGGACGACGACGAGACTGGTTCGATCGGGATCGTAGCCATAGACGATCGGCTCGATTGCGTCGCGCGCGGTGCGGATGCGGGTGTCTTCCACCACGCCGACGATGGTCGCATCGGACAGATACTCGGTGTCGATCCCGATCTTCACCGTCTTGCCGACCGCAGCCTGCGGCGTGCCGAGGCCGAGCAAGGTGACGGCGTTGCGGTTGAGCACGACGTTGATGCCGCCCGCGGCGACGGCGGGGGCTCCGTCGGCGGCCCGTGCGATCCGATCCCGGGTGTAGCGATCCCCCAGCTGTCGACCGGCGAGCAGCCTTACGCCGATCGTTTCCAGATAGTCTGCATCGATCGAATAATAGCCGATCGATGCATCCTGCGCCGCGTCGGGCGTTCGAACCGAAAGGATGTTCTTCCTGACCGCGGCAAGCCCGAGGTCGGTCCGGCCGGCGGCAGTGACTCCGGGAACCGCCAGCAGTTCACGGCGTGCCGCCTCATATTCGCTGCTGTCGCCGGCGAACCGCCATGCCGAATCGATCTGGATCAGACCCTCTCGCCGATAACCGGGGTCCACCGTCGCGACGTGCCGGGTCTGCGCATAAATGACCGACGTGCAGACGATGAGGCCGATCGCAATTGCGAACTGGACGACGACCAGGATCGTGCGCAGACGTCCGTTGCCCGGGGTTTCGGCCGAGGACTTGTTCGCGCGGAGAACCTGAGCCGGGCGGAACCTGCTGAGGAAGAGAGCGGGATAGAGGCCGCCGAGCAGACCTGCCGCAAGGAACAGCGCCAGGGCCGGAAGCAGCAGGCCGCGGGCCCCAAAGTAGGTAACATCGAGATCGGCCCCGATCCGGCCACCCAACCAGGGGGCGAGAAGCTCGACGAAGGCAAGCGCGATCAACATCGCCAGCCCCGCGAGGACCAGCGATTCGAAGACCAGCTGCACGACGATCTGCGGCCGCGTTGCCCCGAGCACCTTGCGCAGTGCGACTTCCCGCGCGCGCTGGGTGGCGCGTGCGGTCGACAGATTGACGAAGTTCATCACAGCCATGCCGAGGGTCAGCACGGCGACGATGCCGAACGTGACCAACGCGCTCTTGTCCCCACCCGGCGTGAGCGCGCCGGCCTGGGCGCGGCCGAGGTGGACGTCGGAGATCGGCGCCAGTGACAGATCCATGATGTCGGCCTGGGACGAGGCGCGGCCGCCGATCATCTGCGGCACCACGACTCGTTTCTCCCACGCCGGCAGAGCGGCATTGATCGCGGCGGGATCGGCACCCACACGCAGCTTGACGTAATGCAGCTGGTTCATGTTGCCCCAGGTGCGGGCGCTCGGCGGCACGGCATCGCGCCCCGTCGGATCGTTGCGGAAGAGGATGGCGAGGCGCAGGCTGGAATTCTTCGGCAGATCGCGCAGCACGGCCCCGATCCGATAGTCCTGCTTGCCGGGGCCAGCCCCCAGGCTCATCGTGCGACCGACGACGTCGGTCGTGCCGAACTGGCGGACCGCCTCGGTCTCGGTGAGCGCGATGGTGTTGGTGTCGCGAAGTGCACCGGCGGCGTC
Organism: Sphingosinicella sp. BN140058; assembly: GCF_004135585.1. Taxonomy (NCBI): domain Bacteria; kingdom Pseudomonadati; phylum Pseudomonadota; class Alphaproteobacteria; order Sphingomonadales; family Sphingosinicellaceae; genus Sphingosinicella; species Sphingosinicella sp. BN140058. Next base: position 2,258,884 of record NZ_CP035501.1, read on the forward strand.
GCCGTGCGCAAATGGCAGGTCGAAGATCGCGAAGAAGGACGGATCGACGGTTGCCGCATCGATGAACATCGCCTCGCCGTCACGCATGGTGACGGTCTGGCCGGTCCGCACCACCGTGAGCGCCTCGATCTGCGGGAAGCCCCCGGGCAGGGTCTCCCGAACCAGGAACGGGCTGGTCTGGGCCTCGGTGACGGGCTGCCCCGGCTCGTGCCACTTGGCCTGAACCTGGTAGATGCGTTCGCTGTCGGGAAGCCAGCTATCGTAGCTCGTTTCGTAGCGAACGTAGAGCAGGATCAGCAGGCAGGCGGCGAGCCCCAGCGCGAGACCGAACAGGTTGATGAACGTGTAGGCGCGATTCTTGATCAGCGTCCTGAAGGCGATGGTGGAGGAGAGGCGCCACATGATCCGGACCTATTCGTAGCGAAGAGCGTGAACGGGGTTCAGCCGCGCGACGCGGATCGCGTGACCGGACACGGTGCCCAGTGCGACGGCGAGCGCGATCGCGGCCGCGGCGAGGAAAGGCCCGGGACCGAGCGGCACGCGGGCATCGAAGCCGTTCAGCCAATCGCGCATGACCCACCAGGCGATCGGCCAGGCGATCAGATTGGCAAGCATGACGGGCTTGGAGAATTGCCAGGCGAGCAGCCGCACGATGTCCGGAACCCGTGCGCCGAACACCTTGCGAATGCCGATCTCCCGGGTCCTGCGCTCGGCCGTGAAGGCGGCAAGCCCGAACAGCCCGAGGCAGGCGATCGACGCCGCCAGCAAGGCGAAGCCGCCAAAGGCGCGGCCGCGTGCGTCGTCGGCGCGATAAAGCTCGGAAGACGCGGCGTCGGCGAAGTCGAAGGCGAAGGGGAGATCCGTCGCCAGCTGCTTCCAGACGCCCGCCACGTCGCGGGCGACCCGGGCACCATCGCGCCCTTCATAGCGCAGCACGAGCGACCGATAGACACCGCCGTCGTAGAAGATCATCGGCTCCAGCGGCTGGCGGAGCGAGCGGAAGCGGCTGTCTTCGACCACGCCGACGATGGTCAGCGGCAGCACGCCGGGGTCGCCCTGATCGGCGCCGACCTGCTTGCCGAGTGCGGCCTGCGGATCGGGAAAGCCCATCTGCCTGGCGGCGAGCCGGTTGACCACGACGTTGAGGCCGCGGCCCGCCAGTGCACGCTCCCCGGCGAGGGTCGCTTCCGCCGTATCGAACGGGACGAAGCCATTGTCGTTCGCGAATTGGCGCGACAGCGTCCGTCCCACTAGGATATCGACGCCCATCGTGCGGAAGAAGTCCGGATGGACGCTGTACCAGCCGAGCATGACCGGTTTGGGCCGGCCCGGCATCGTGATCGGCCGCATCAAGGTGGTGTCGCTCGCCGCGATGATGTCGGAGCCCGCGACGCTGCGAACTCCCTCCACGGCGGCAATCCGGCGGATCACCGTGTCCGTCTGGCCGATCACGGCCGCCCGCTGCATGTTGTCGATCTGGATCAGCCCGTCGCGGCGATAACCCGGATCGCTCTCACGGAGGAAACGGGTCTGGGCATAAACGATGCCGGTGCAGACGATGAGGCCGATCGACACTGCGAACTGGATGACCACCAGTGCGTTTCGCAGGCGTCCCGTGCCCATCGGCTCCGCCGACGACCGATTGGCGCGAATGACGGCCGCCGGCCGGTAGCGCGAGAGGTGGAAGGCGGGGTACAGGCCACCGGCACATCCGACGAGAACGAGCAGGCCAAGCGCCGGGAGCGCGATGCCGTCGGAGCCGAGATATGTGAGTGACAGATCCGCGCCAAGAAAGCGTGAGAAGGATGGCAGCAGCAATTCGACGAGGGCGAGTGCGATCAGCAGAGCGACGGAGGTCACCAGCAGCGATTCGGCGAGGAATTGGGCAATCAGCTGGCCACGGCGCGCGCCCAGCACCTTGCGCAGGGCGACTTCCCGCGCGCGCTGGCCGGCACGGGCGGTCGCGAGATTGACGAAATTCACGACCGCCATGGCGAGGATCATCGCCGCGACGATCGCGAAGGTGGCGATCGTCGCGCGATCGTTGCCGGGGCGCTCCGGTTCGCCCTCGGCGCCGCTCAGATGGACGTCGCCGACCTTCACCAGCCGCCAATCATAGGCATCGCCTTCGTTGACGCGGCCGCTTCCGGCGGGGACAGGCGGGATGTTGCGCTTCTCCCAGGCCGGCATCTGGCGGTGGATCTCTTCCGGATCTGCGCCGGGACGAAGCTTCAGGTAAACGGTGCCGTTGACGCAGCTCCAGCTGCATTCGGCCGCGTCACGGGCGCTCATCCGGCCGACCATGTCGAGCGCGAGATGGCTGTTGCGGGGGATGTCGGCGAAGATTCCGGTCACCCGAAGCGAATATTGCTCGCCGCGGCGCACGGCAGTGACCGTCCGTCCAACTGGATTTTCGGTTCCGAACCGACGGATCGCCTCGCTCCGGCTGAGCACCAGACTGTCCATTCCACGCAGTGCGGTGGAGCGATCGCCGTGCAGAAAGGGAAGCTGCAGAATGCGGAAGAAGCTCTCGTCGGCGAGCACCATCGGCGCGAAGGTCGCTTCCCCATTTTGCAGGAAGACCGGGGTCTCGCCGTCGGCCCGGGTGATCGCTTCGATCTGCGGGAAATCCTTGGCGAGAGGCCCGGCGATGACGCCGTGCGAGCCCTGCTGCCTGCGCACCTCGCCCGTGGCGGCATCGGTGTAGATGCTCTGCACCTGATACACCCGCTCCGCGTCCGGCAGCCAGGCGTCGTACGTCGTTTCGTAGCGGACGTAGAGCAGGATCATCAGGCAGGCGGAGAGCCCGATCGCCAAGCCGAAGATGTTGATCGCGGCATAGGTGCGGCTGCCGGTGAGGACCCGCAGTGCGATGACCAGATGGTTCCGCCACATCGCCCGCCCCTATCGCGCGTTCGCCGGCCGCCGACGGATATCGCCGGCAATCACCGCGTCCGAGTGGCCCCTGCTGGCCTGCGCCTCGGTCTTGGCCGCGGCCCCCAGGGGACTCAGGGCGACCGCGGTCAAGAGGGTGAGAAGGCCGGCGTCGTTCACGCGGCGCGACGCTGCTCGAGCAGCACGCGGCCATCGAGCATGTTGACGACGCGGCCGGCATAATCGGCGTGGCTGGGCGAGTGCGTGACCATCACGATCGTCGACCCTTCGCGGTTCAGTTGCTGCAGCATGCGCATCACCTCTTCGCCATGCTGAGTGTCGAGGTTGCCGGTCGGTTCGTCGGCCAGGATCAGCTTGGGACTGCCGACGAGAGCACGGGCAACGGCTACGCGCTGCTGCTGTCCGCCCGACAGCTGGCTCGGCCGGTGCTTCGCACGATGGGCGATGCCGACCTTGTCCATGACCTCGTCGACCCGCCTCCGCCGCTCGGCGGAAGCGACGTCATGGTAGAGCAGGGCGAGCTCGATATTCTCCCGCACCGACAGTTCGTCGACGAGATTGAAGCTTTGGAAGATGAAGCCGATATTGTGCTTGCGGACGTCGGCGAGCTTGCCTTCGGAGAGGCCGGCGACCTCCTGCCCGTTGAACACGTAGGAGCCGCTCGAGGGGCTGTCGAGCATGCCGATGATGTTGAGCAGGGTCGATTTGCCGCAGCCGGACGGCCCCATGATCGCCACGAATTCACCATCGGCGATGTCGAGACTGATCGACGACAGGGCCGCCGTCTCGATGGTGTCGGTCCGGTAGACTCTCGAGAGTTCGCGCATGCTCAGCATAAGCTTCGGCTCCTTGTTCAGCTGTCGAGGTCCAGCCGATCGCGATCGGCAAAACCGGTATAGGGAGAGGTGATCACCCGCTCGCCGGGATCGAGCCCTTCGAGCACTTCGATATGATCGGCATTGCGGCGCCCCAGCCGCACGTTGCGTTTGACGGCGCTGCCCCCGTCGGGGGCGACCACGAACACCCAGCTGCCGCCGGTTTCGTTGTAGAAGGCGCCGTTGGGGATCAGCAGGGCCGGGGTCGGGTCCCCGAGGGTCAGACGGACCTGGAGCGTCTGGCCGCGCTGCAGCGCGGGCGGCTCGCCGGCGGTGAAGTGAAGATCGACCTCGAACGCGCCGTTTCGAACCTGCGGATAGATCTTGGCGACCTTGGCGCGGAAGGTCTTGCCGCCGACTTCGACGGTCGCGGTCTGCCCGGCCTCGACCCGTCCCAGATAGAATTCGTCGACGCTGGCAACGATCTTGTTGCGACCGGCACTGTCGATCTGGCCGAGCCGTTCGCCGCGGCTGAGCGATTGTCCCACCTGGATCGAGAAAGCGGTGAGCTGACCGCTGACCGGTGCCCGCAGGTTCAGCGCATCCAGCGTTGCCCGGGCGATATCCAGGCTGCCGCTCAGCGACGCATTGGACGCACGCAACTGGGCGAGCTGGCTTCCCTGCAGCCGCTGGTTGATCTCACGCCCCCGGCGCAGGGCCTCGGCGCGGCGCTGATTGGAGAGATATTCGTCGCGGCTGTCCTGGAAGATCCGGACCGGAACGAAGCCTTTCTCCATCAACGGCTTCTGGAGTTCGTACTGTCGGCGCGCCTTGTCCACGGCCAGCTGCGCTTCGATTACCGCGCGCTCGTCCTGGATCTGGGTCTGCGCGAGCGCGAGCTCCTGGCTGCGCATCGAGTTCACTTCGCGCGACACGTCCGATTGGCGTGCGAGCAGGTTCAGCTGAAGGTCGGAGTTGGAGAGTACCGCCAGCAGCTGCCCCTGCTGGACCATCGCGCCGTCCTCGACCAGGACCTTCTCGACACGTCCGCCTTCGACCGCATCGAGATAGACGGTGAGCAGGGGCGTCACGCGGGCGCGGAGCGGCAGGAAGTCGTCGAAGCGCCCCTTCTCGACACTGGAGACGGTGATTCGATCGGCGGCGACCGTCTGGCTGTTGGCCGCCGGCGCGAGGAGATAAAAGGCGATCGCGGCGACGACCACGATGGCCGCGCCGATGGCAATCTTGAGGTTGCGGGAAAGGCCGCGGCGCGCGACGACGCGATCCATGCCGCTGCCGCTCTGCGCTCCTGCCGGTTTGTCCATCGTCTGCATCGTCACCACACTCATCGTCACCTCGCGCCATGCTCAGGGCAAGCGGCGTACCGGCAGCCCGGGCCGGTAACGTTGCGAACGCGTCCGGATCCGGACACCTGATTGTCCGGCAGCGAACAGTCCGCGCTCACAGGATGCTCGTTTCGCAGAGCATCGTGGCGCTGGCCGCCCCGTCGACACAGAGGGCCGAGAGATCCTGCGCCACCTGCATATGCTGCACGGCGACCGGCTCGAGCGCCACGAAGACGATCGCGAACGACATCGCCATCCACAGGAGGCTTCCGACCAGCAGTTCGAACCTACGCATCCGCTTTCTCCCGGCAGCCCGCATCGCTGCCGCCTTCTCCTCAGCAGGAGGCGTGCCAAGCTGATCTTTTCGCAGTTTTCCGCCGATTATTCCGCTCTGGTCTTCGGTAGCCTGTTCGTTATCGTACAGCTTTGTCCGCGGGCGGACTCGGCTGGCACGATTATTGATTTGTGCCGCTTCACCGAGTGGATAGGAGTGAACAGGTGGGACGGGAGGGGAAACCATTTACGCGGTGCGTCGTGATCGACGACGATCCGGACATCCTGCTGTCCGCGCGCTTGCTCCTGCGCGACCTGTTCCACGAAGTCGCGACCTTTCAAAGCCCGGACGAAGCCATGCCCTCCCTGGACGGGGAAGGGGCGGACGTCGTCCTGCTCGATGCGAATTTCGGACGCGGAGCGACCAACGCAGCGGAAGGATTTCACTGGCTCGGCGAAATATTGAAGAAGGACTCGCAGAATGTGGTGGTGATGATCACCGCCCATGGCGGGGTCAACATCGCGGTCGAGGCGATGAAGCGTGGTGCCACCGACTTCGTGTCGAAGCCCTGGGCCAACGAGCGCCTGCTGGCGACGGTACGCACCGCCGCGGCGCTGCGCAGTTCACGCCAGGCCGCGGTGCGCGAGCGCAAGCGTGCGGTGGCCATCGCCGCGCCCGCATCGGGCGCAGAGACGCCGCTGCTCGGCACATCGGCGGCGATGCGCCGGGTCTATTCGCTGATCGAGAGGGCAGGGCCGACCGAAGCCAACGTCCTCATCCTCGGCGAGAACGGCACCGGCAAGGAGCTGGTCGCGCGCGCGCTCCACAGGCGATCGCGCCGCGCCGACAACGTCATGGTCTCCGTCGATCTCGGCGCCGTCGCCGAGAATCTGTTCGATTCGGAATTGTTCGGCCATGTGAAGGGCGCGTTCACCGATGCGCGCGGCGACCGCATCGGCCGCCTTCAGGCCGCCGACGGCGGCACCCTGTTCCTCGACGAGGTCGGCAATCTGCCGCTCTACCTCCAGCCCAAGATGCTGACGGCGCTCGAGCAGAGGCAGATCGTCCCGGTCGGCGCCAATCGATCCGTACCGATCGACGTTCGCGTGATCGCGGCCACCAACCTATCCCCCGAGCGGCTCGGCGACGAGAGCCTGTTTCGGCCGGATCTCCTGTTCCGGCTCAACACGGTCGAGATCGAGCTGCCGCCGCTGCGCGAGCGGCGCGAGGACGTGCCGCTGCTGATCGAGCATTTCGTCGGCCTGTACACGAAGAAATACGGCAAGCCGGAGCGAACGATGCCGCCGGGGGTGATGGCAGCGCTGCAGGATTATGATTGGCCCGGCAACGTCCGCGCGCTCCGTCACGCCGCCGAGCGGGCGGTGATCCTCGCCGCCGACGATCGCTTCACCGTCGACGATTTCTCGCTATCCCGGGTCGGCCAGCCGCGCGCAACGACGCCGCCGCCCCCGGCTACGGCCGGCAACGGCGATCTCAACCTGGAGCGGGCCGAGAAGCAGATCGTCGAGCAGGCTTTGAAGAAGCATGCCTACAACATCTCGCTCGCGGCCGCGGAACTGGGCCTCACCCGCGCCTCGCTGTACCGGCGCATGGACAAGCATGGCCTTTAGCGCCTCGATCAAAGGTTCGGGATGACGTTCCGCGGCCCCTTCGTCGCCGGCCTGGCGTGGCGCGCTTTCATCCTGCTCGTCACCAGCTTCGCCTTCGTCGCGGCGCTTGCGACCGAGGGCCTCGGCGCGGCGCGCCTGCTCGCCGCGGCGCTGTGCGGATGGGCGACCTGGGCGCTGTGGCGCTACATTCAGCGCACCAATCACGAGCTCGCCCGCTATCTGGAGGCGGTCAAGCTTGGCGATCTTTCGCAGAGTTTCTCGCAGCGCGGCGGCAGCGGCTTCAGCGAGGTCGGCGAGGCGCTCGAACAGGGCATCCAGCGCCTCCGCGACGAACGCCATCGGCTGACCGACGCAAGCCGCTTCTACGAGGCCGTGCTCGACGACGCGCCGACCCCGTTGGTGACGGTGAGCAGCGACGGCCGGATCGAGCTTGCGAACAAGGCGGCGCGGCGCCTGTTCGTGCGCCATCAGGGAATCCGCTTCGACGACTTCCGAATCTATGGCGAGACGTTCGCAAGGACGCTGACCGAGGACATGATCGGTCGCCCGCGGCTCGTGCCGCTGATGCTCGATGCCGTACCGCAGTCGGCCATGGTCAGCGCCGCCCTCGTGCACCGCCTCGGCGGCACCGTACGCGTTGTCGCCGTGCAGCCGATCCAGGGCGAACTCAACGCGGTCGAGATCGCCGCCCAGTCCGATCTGGTGCGGGTGCTCACCCACGAGATCATGAACTCGATGACGCCGGTGACGTCGCTTGCACGCTCCGCTGCCGATCTCATGGCCGAGGTGGACGACGGCTCCGATCCGACCGTGTCGGATGCGCGGGCGGCGGTCGAAACGCTCGCCCGGCGGGCGGACGGCGTGATGCATTTCGTCGAAAGCTACCGCCAGATCAGCCGCACGCCGGACGTTCGACGGAAGACTTTCGCGGTCGCACCGTGGGCACGCGAGCTCGAGAGCCTGTTCCGGGCCGGCGACATGGCGGAGGGTGTGCAATTGATCCTCTCCGTCACACCCGAAACGCTCAACATCGAGGTCGATCCGGATCTGATGGCCCAGGTGCTGATCAACCTGATGCGCAATGCCGCCGAGGCCGCGCGCGACCATGCGGCAGTACCGCGGATCGCGCTTTCATTCGCACTCATTCCGGGCAACCGGGTGCAGATCGAGGTTTCGGACAATGGCCCCGGCGTCCCCGAGAGCGTTGCCCAGGACGTATTCCTGCCATTCTTTACCACCAAGCCGAAAGGCACCGGCGTGGGGCTGAGCCTGGCCCGCCAAATCGTCCTCGCCCATCGAGGGTCGATCGGTCTCGGCGCGAGCGAAAGTGGCGGGGCGCTGTTCCGAATCATCGTCTGAAGCGCCTCGGGCGCCAGGCACTTCAGCCTAGCCCAATCAAACCTTCAGGCCAGCGCCGAATCGTCCGCGAGCTGCTCGGCTGGAATCGCATCGGCAAGGGTAAGCCCGTCGAGAATGCGCGCGGTCTCGTCTCGGACCATCAGCATGACCCGGTGGAGCCGGCATTTGTCCTCGGTCACGCAATTCTTGCACGGCTCGTAAGCGAGACGACTGGCGCAGGGCAGCAGCCCCAGCGAGCCGCGAGTCAGGCGGACGATCTCGCCATAGCTGATCTCCTGCGGCGGCCGCGCCAGCCAATAGCCGCCTTCGCGGCCGCGCCGGCTGGCGACGAGCCCTTCGCGAATCATCTGCGACAGCATCACCGTCAGGAATTTCGGCGGGATATTCTGGGCGTCGGCAATCTCGCTCAGCTGCACCGGGCCGGCACCAAAACGATCGCCCAGGTGGAGCAGCGCGCGGATTGTATAGCGCGTGCGTTGAGAAAGCATGGCGCCTCATGAACCTTGCGCGCCCAAATCGCAACCACTGAGGCACTGCCAATCGCACGCCGTCGAGCCTGAGCAATTCTGCCGTCGCTCAAGACGTTGACGACCGGCCTTATTCCCGGAATGCAGTCTCGGTCAGGCGGGTGATCGGCGTCAGAATATATTCCATCACCGTCCGCTTGTCGCCCTGCAGCGCGGCGTTGGTGACCATGCCGGTACCGATCGGCAGCGACTTGCCGTAGCGATCCTTGAGCGCATTGGCCTCGGTGCGCACCTGGACGGTGTAGAAGGTCTCACCGGTCCGCTCGTTGAGCACCGCATCGGGCGAGATCGCGACGACATGACCCTTGAGAGATCCATAGACGGACGGATCGTAGGCGGTGATGTCCACCTTCGCATTCTGACCTAGACGAACGAAGGCGATATCTTGCGGCCTGACATGGGTTTCGATCAGCAAGCTCTCTTCCGACGGCACGATTTCGACAAGCGGCGCCCCCGGCGAGACGGCAGCGCCGACGGTCGTCACCAGCACGCGATTGACGCGTCCGGGAAGCGGCGCCTTGACCGTGGTGCGGGCAACCCGCGCCTGAAGAGCAGGCAGCGTCGAGCGCCGCGCGGAAAGCTCCGCCTGCGCGGTGGCCAGCTCGTTGGCGGCGAGCGCGCGCCAATCCTGGCGCTGCTGGTTGAGCGCGGCGGTGGCCTCGCTGATCGAGGCGCGGGCCCGGGAGATGCTGGCGGCCGCCGCCGCGGCCTCGCTCTGCGCGACCGCAAAGGCGCTCTCCGCCTGCATCAGCGACAGGCGCGGCTCGATCCCGCGCTCGACCAGCGGCCGCAGGATCTTGACTTCGTTGGCACGGGCGTCGCGCGCGGAGACACGAGCTTCATAGGAGGCCTCCGCCTCCTGGACCGCGCGCTGTGCCTGCTGAATACGCGCGTTGCCGGCGTTCACCACGCTCGCGAGCTCGGCCATGCGCGACGCGTGGAGCGATCGCTCGATCATCATCTGATTCTGCATCACCGCACCGCGCGCCGCCGGATAGGACGGCTCGCGGCCGGCAACTTCCGCCTGCAGGCGGGCGATCTTGACCGACAGGGCATCGGCCGAGGCTTCGCCGCTGCCCAGCTCGGCGCCGGTCTGCGTCTGATCGAGGCGGACGAGTTCCTGTCCGGCTTTGACCTGCTGGCCGGTGCGGACGAGGATCGCCTCGACCACCCCGCCTTCGAGGTTGGAGACGACTTGCAGCTGCGACGAGGCGATGACGCGGCCGCTGCCGCGAACGGTGCGATCGAGCTCGGTCAGCGACGCCCAGATCACGAACGCGACGAAGAAGGCCAGGATCATCCAGAGCAGGATGTTCGACGCGGTCCGGGGACGGAGCTTGTCGGCATAATCTTCGAGGTGGCGCATCTCGTTCATGGTCAGGCCGCCTTCGGTCGGGTGATCTGCTTCAGCACCTCGTCGCGGGGGCCATCAGCCACCACCTTGCCCTTGTCGACGAGGATGATCCGCTTGACGAGCTGGAGGAGCGGCGGCCGGTGGGTGATCAGCACCAGGGTGCGATCCTTGAGCTCCACGTTCAGCCGCTGGATGAGCGCGGTCTCGGTCTGCGCGTCCATGGCGCTCGACGGCTCATCGAACAGCATGATCGGCGGGCGCCCGGCCAAGGCGCGGGCGATCGCGATCGACTGGCGCTGACCGCCGGACAGACCTTCACCCCGATCGGCGAGGCGCAGATCGTAGCCGTTGGCGATCTGTCCCATGAAGCTGTGCGTGCCGGATAGCTCGCAGGCGCGGAGCATTTCCTCGTCGTCGACATGCGCGCGGCCAAGCACGATATTCTCGCGCACCGAGCCGGTGAGCAGCACGCTCTCCTGCAGCGCGGCGCCCATGTTGGCGCGAAGCTCGAACGGATCGAGCTGTCGGATGTCGCTGCCGTCGACCATCACCAGGCCGTCTTCGGGCGGATAGAGACCGAGGATCAGGCGCGCGATCGTCGATTTGCCCGAGCCGACGCGGCCGAGCAGAGCGACATGCTCCCCCGGCTCGACGGTGAAGCTGATCCCGTCGAGCGCCTTTTCGGGGGAGCCCGGATAGCGGAAGCTGACGTTGCGGAATTCGATCTTACCCTTGAGATCGCGCAGCTTGAGCGCCTCGCCGGCCGGGCCTTCCGGCGGCGTCTCCATCAGTTCGTTGAGCTGGCGGTAGGCGGTCCGAGTCGAGGTGATGCGCGACAGGAGCTGCGAGATCTGGGCGAGCGGCGCGACCGCACGTCCGGCCAGGATCGAGCAGGCGATCAGGCCGCCCATGGTCATCTCGAGCGAGGCGATCTTCTCGACGCCGACGATGACCACGCCGGCATAGGAGACCGTTCCGGCCGAAGTGGCGGTGGTGATGCCAATGCTGGCGATCAGACGCGAGCGCATCGAGCTGTCCGAATGCTGACGCTGGGCGCGGGTCCAGCGGCTGGTGAGGAGCGGGCCGGCGCCGGATGCCTTCACCGTCTCCAGCCCACCGATGGTCTCGACCAGCACCGATTGCTTGGCGAGTCCCTCGCCCATCGACCGGGCGGCGAGCCGGTCCATCGCCGGCTGAGTCACCAGCCCCACGAGGACGACGAGCGGAATGGCGAGCAGCGGCACCAGCACCACCGATCCGCCGATGATCCAGACGACGAACAGGGTGAGCAGGATGAAGGGCAGATCGACGACCGCCGTCATCGTCGCCGACGCGAAGAAGTCGCGGAGCGCTTCGAGCTCGCGCATCAGCCCGGTCAGCGCGCCGGTGGAGCCCTTCTTGAGATCGAGCCGCAGCGCGAGCAGACGGCCGAACAGGGTCTCGCCGACATCCATGTCGATCGACGCGCCGGCCATGTCGACAAAATAGGCGCGCAGCAGCTTCAGGATGAAATCGAAGATGACCACGATGGCGAGGCCGATGGACAGCCCGATCAGCGACGAAATGGCATTGTTGGGCAGCACGCGGTCGTACACCGTCATGCTGAACAAAGCGGTCATCAGACCGAAGATGTTGATCATCACCGCGGCGAGCGCGACCTTGACGTAGGTGCTGCGGTTGCGGCGCATCGGCTCCATCAGCCAGGGCGCGAAGCGCGGCTTGGAGGCCTTGATCGACAGTTCGTTATTCACTTTGCCCCCCCACGGCCGCGGGATCGATGGCGAGCGCGTCGAGCAGCCCGCCGGTTCTGGACAGCAGCACATAGCGTGCCGCGTCGAGCTCGCTCAGCGACTGTATGAAGGCTGTCGCCGTCTCGAAATAGGAATTGTCGGCCTGAATGACATCGAAGATGTCGCCGCGGGAATTGAGGAAGCGTTCGAGCAGGACGTCGCGCGAGCGCCGGCTGGCGACGTAGCTGGCCTCCAGCGCCTTTAATTGCTCCTGCAGCGCCTGCACGTCGGACCAGGCGATCGACGCGTCGCGCGCCGCTTCTTCGCGCACGCGGCTGGCGCGCGCATCGGCCTGGGTGACCCGCGCCTCCGCCTGCGCCACTCGCGCTTCCGTGCCGCCGAACAGACGCTGGCGCAGGGTCAGGCGGCCGCGAATGTCGTAATCCTTGTCGGTCTCGAACACGCCATAGCGGCCGGCATCGACGCCGGCGCTGATCTGCGGGTAGCGGTCCCGCTTCGCCGCGATCGCTTCCTGGCGCGCCGAATCGGCGATCGCCTGCGCGGAGCGCGCCGCCGGAACGCTCATCGCGGCGAGCGCCGCAGCGTCCTTGCTGAAGGCGGGAAGCAGCGCCGCCGGCGCCCGCTCCAGCGACTCCGGCGGCGGCGCGCCGATCAGCTCGGTATAGCGCGCCTCGGCATCGGCGAGCACCCGGCGGAAGCGCGCCAGCCGAGTCTGGGATGAGGCGAGGTAGGATTCGACCCGGGCGGTGTCGCCCTGGGCAGAGACCCCTTGTCGGATCCGCTCGGCGACGGCGTCGCGCAATTCCTCCTGGTTGGCGACGAAGCCCTGAGTGACGGTAACGAGCGCCCGCGCCGCGAAGACGTCGTACCAGGCGCCGACGGCGCTGAGCGCAACGCGGTCGGCAGTCGCCTCGGTTTCCGCCGCGGCGGCACGAAGTCGGGCGCCGGCGGAAGCAACACGCGCTTCACTGGCGCCGAAATCGAAGATGGTCTGGGTGACGTTGAGCAGCGCATCGGTCCGCTGCTCCGGCCGCGAGCGCTCGACGATGTTGTTCGGATCGTTCGAGAACTCCCGATCCAGAATGTGGTAGGAGGAAACGCTGAGATCGATCGACGGCAGCCGCCGCTCGCGGGCCTCGGCAAGTACGGCGCGCGCCTCGGCGCCGGCGGCCCGTCCCTCCTGGGTCGCCGGGTGGCGCTTGACGGCGGCGCCGACGACGGCACGAAACCCCTCTTCGGAAGCCTGGCTGCGCGCGAGTTGCAGGATCGGATCCTTGGTCGGATCGATGGCCAGCGGATCGCTGCTCGGCTCGGGCAGGCTCGGCAGGGGCGAAGGCGCCTGGGCGAACGCCGGCATCGCCCCGTGAAGCGACACGGCAAGCACGAACGCTCTTGCAGCGAAAGACGACATGTCCTGCACCCCTCCCCGGCTCGGGCATTAGCGCCGTTCGGAAGGCAAAACTAGAAGAACTTCCTTCGTCTCAACGCATTGGCTGCCGAAGGTGCAGAAATGCGCCGGCCGCTAGCCCGAATTGCGCAGAGCCGTTGCGACCGCGTTGATCGAGAGTTCTATGCCTTCCCGAATTCGGGAATCGCTTTCACCGCCGCGGTGGCGCTTGAGCAATTCGATCTGGAGCAGGTTCAGCGGCTCGATATAGGGCAGCCGCAGGCGGATCGATGCGTCGAGAGCGGGCTTGTTCTCGAGCAGGCGCGATTGTCCGGTAATCGCCAGCAGGCAATCGTGGGTCTGATGCCAGGCGTCGCGGATACGGCCGAACACGGCGCGCCGCATCGCCGGATCTTCGACCAGCTCGGCATAGCGTGCGGCGATGCTCATGTCGGACTTGGCGAGGACCATCTCGAGATTGTCGAGCGTGGTCCGGAAGAACGGCCAGCCTTCCACCATCTCCCGCAGCATGGCGAGATCTTCGAATTCGCTCAGCGCCTGCCCCGCCCCGTACCAGCCGGGCAGCATCACGCGCGCCTGGGCCCAGCTGAACACCCACGGGATCGCCCGCAGATCCTCGATCCGCCCGGACGTGGTGCGGCTTGCGGGCCGGGAGCCGATCTTGAGCCCGGCAATCTCCGCGATCGGAGTCATCTGCCGGAAGAACTCCGGAAACCCTTCGGTGTCGTAGACGAGGCCGCGATAGGCGCGGAAGGCGGTTCCCGAAATCTGCGCCATTGCGCTGTAGAAACGCTCGCGGCGGCGCACCGATCTTTTTTCGAGGCTGGCGAGCATCGTCGCCGAGGCGATCGCCTCTAGATTGACGGCGGCGCTGTCACGGGTGCCGTATTTGGCGGCGATCACCTCGCCCTGCTCGGTGATCCGGATCCGCCCCTGAACGGTGCCATTGGGCTGGGCGCGGATCGCGGAGAAGCTCGAGCCGCCGCCACGGCCGACGGCGCCGCCGCGGCCGTGGAAGAGCTGCATCGCCGCGCCATGCCGCTCGAACACCTCGGCCAGCGCCCGGCTCGCCTGATGCAGCGACCACACCGAGGTCAGATAGCCGCCATCCTTGTTCGAATCGGAATAGCCGAGCATCACTTCCTGATGGCCGCGGGCCGCGGTCGGCGCCGAGACCTCGGGCAGCGACAGCCATTCAGTCATGATTGTCGGCCCCTGTTCGAGATCGCCGATCGTCTCGAACAGCGGCACCGCCATGATGTCCGCCTGCGGCGGCGTTCCCGGCCGCCAGAGCCCGGCTTCCTTGAGGAGGATGTTGACCTCCAGCAGATCGGAAACGCTCTCCGCCTTGGAGATGATGTAGGCGGTGATGCAGGCCGGGCCGTATCTGGCGTGGGCCTCGGCCGCGGCGCGGATGATCTCCAGCTCCGACCGGGTCTCGTCCGAATAGGTCGCGTAAGGGTTGGTGAGCAGCCGGCCGCCGGAAAGCTCGCTGCGCAGGAGCGACACCCGCCCGGCTTCGCTCAGCGCAAGATAATCCTCCTCGACTCCGGCGACTCTCAGCAATTCCGCAACGACCCGTTCGTGGACATCGGCATTCTGGCGTAGATCGAGGGTGGCGAGATGGAATCCGAACGTCTCGACCGCGCGGATCAGGCGGCCGAGCGCGCCGCTGCCGGCGAACAGCCCGGCGCCGCTGCGGCCGAGCGAGTGGGCGATGGCGGCGAGATCGGCGCGAAGTGCGGCCGGCGTGGGATAGGGGTCGGCGGCAACGCTGGCGCGGCGCGCCGGCTCGCGGCCGGTAAGCGTACGGTAGGTGGCGGCGAGACGCGCATAGATGCCGGTGAGCGCCCGCCGGTAGGGCTCGTCGCTGCGCGTCGACGACGCGTCGTGGGAGAGGCTGGCAAGCTCCGCCACGTCGGGCGTCACGTCGGCGAGCTCGGTCGAGATCGACAGCTCGGCGCCAAGCGCATGAACCTCCGCCAGATAATGCGAGAGCACGGCTTCGCAGGCGCGTCCGAGCGCGAGGCGGAGCGATTCGGCGTTGACGAACGGATTGCCGTCGCGGTCGCCGCCGATCCAGCTGCCCGGCTTGAGGAAGCTCTTCGGGCGCTTTCCGAGCACCCGCTCCCATCGGCCGTAGAGCGTCGGAAGGACCGGCACGAACACGTCGCGCAGATAGGCAAGCGCGGTTTCGACCTCGTCGGCGACGTACAATTTCTCGCGCCGAAGCGGCCGGGTCTGCCACAGCAAGGCGATCTGGCGGAGGATCGCGCCTTCGACGAGATCGCCGTCTTCGGTCTCTGCATTGCCCGCGTCGCGCTCCGCCATCAGCTCGGCGATGCGGTTGCGGTGGTCGATCATGCTCTTGCGCCGCACCTCGGTGGGGTGGGCGGTCAGCACCGGCACGATCAACGCCCGATCGAGCATCGCCGCGACGGCGGCATCATCGATGCCCTTCTCGCGCAATTCGGCAAGCGCCTCCTCGAAGCTCGAGCCGGGCTCGCGGGCGATGCCCTGGCGGTCCTCGGCAAGATTGGCGAGCATCGAGAACAGCATGAAGCCGCGGACGAAGGCGAGCGTCTCGTCGAGGCTGAGGCCTTCGAGCCCCAGATCCGCATCGGCATCGATGCCGCGATGGCGATCGACCGAGGTCTGGCGGATGTGCTCGATCCGCGCGAACAATTGATCGCCGCCATAAGCCCGGATGACGTCGCCGAGCAGCTTGCCGAGAAAGCGGATGTCGGGATTCTGCCCGATCGCGCGGCCGTTGCGCTGGGTTGCGGCTGGTTCGGTCACGGGCGCTTGATCATTCACGTGGTCGGTCCTCGCTCCGCCAGGCGGATGTGGGCATGTGCGCCGGGATATGCCCCGACGCACGATATCGGTCAGGCGGCGCGCTGGACCTCGGCGGCGAGAAAGGCGTCGACCGCGCTCGCGCATTCCCGCCCTTCGCGAATCGCCCAGACCACCAGGGACTGCCCACGGCGCATGTCGCCGCAGGCGAAGATGCGCGGGCTGGATGTCTGGTAGTCGCCGAACGCCGCCTTGACCGCTCCGGAGGGAGAGAGTTCGACGCCGGCATCGGCGACCGCACCCTGCTGCCGCGGACCAGTGAAGCCCATTGCGAGCAGGACGAGATCCGCCTTGATGTCGAACTCGGTGCCGGCGACAGGACGAATGATCATCCGCCCGTCGGTGTCGGGCACCATCTCCGAGCGGGCGCAGCGGACTCCGGTGACGCGGCCGTCCTCTCCGACGAACTCGGTGGTGACCACGGAGAATTCCCGCTCGGCGCCCTCTTCCTGGCTTGACGAGGTCCTGAGCTTGAGCGGCCAGTTCGGCCAGGTCAGCGCCTTGTTCTCGCGCAAGGGGGGCTGCGGCATGATCTCGAACTGGGTGACCGACGCCGCGCCCTGGCGGTTGGAGGTGCCGATGCAGTCGGAACCGGTGTCGCCGCCACCGATGACGAGGACATGCTTGCCCTCGGCAGAGATGGTGGAATTGCCCGCGGCGCGCGATTCCGGATCGCCAGCGTTGCGCTTGTTCTGCTGGGTGAGGAAATCCATCGCGAAGTGCACGCCGTCGAGGTCGCGACCTGGGATCGGCAGATCGCGGGGCTGCTCGGCGCCGCCGGCGAGGACGAGCACGTCATAATCGTCCATCAGACGCTCGACGGTGACATCGACGCCGACGTTCATGCCGCAGCGGAAGATCACGCCTTCGATCTCCATCTGCTGCATGCGGCGGTCGATATGGTGCTTCTCGAGCTTGAAATCGGGGATGCCGTAGCGGAGCAGGCCGCCGATCCGATCGTTCTTTTCGAACACCGTTGGGGCGTGGCCGGCACGGGCAAGCTGCTGGGCGCAGGCGAGGCCGGCGGGGCCGGAGCCGACCACGGCGATCCGCTTGCCGGTGCCGCGGCGCGCCTGCTGCGGCTTCACCCAACCCTCGTTCCAGGCGGTGTCGGCGATCTCGCGCTCGATCGACTTGATCGTCACGGGCGCGTCGACGAGGTTCAGGGTGCAGGCGGCTTCGCACGGCGCCGGGCAGATCCGGCCGGTGAATTCCGGGAAATTGTTGGTCTGGTGGAGGCGATCGATCGCCGCCTTCCAGTCCTGCTTGTAGACGAGATCGTTCCAGTCCGGGATCAGGTTGTTGACCGGACAGCCGCCGTGACAGAACGGGATTCCGCATTCCATGCAGCGCGACGCCTGGCGACCGACCGTCTCGCGGCCGGGCTCCTCGACGAATTCGTTCCAGGTCTTGAGGCGCTCCGCGGGCGGCGCAGCGGCACGGTCGCGGCGGTCGACTTCGAGGAAGCCGGTCGGGTTACCCATGTTCTCGCTCCAGATTCTATTCGGCCGCGACGGCCGTTTCCATTTCCATGTCGGTCAGCGCCCGGCGATATTCGGAGGGCACGACCTTGACGAAGTGGGCGAGCGCATTGCCCCAGTCCTCGAGCAACGCCCGCGCCCGGGCGCTGCCGGTGGCGAGGTGGTGCCGCTCGAGCAGGATGCGCAGCCGCTCCGCGTCGTAGCGCAGCGGATGGCCCATGCCGTTGTCGTGCACGCTCGTGCCCTTCTGGCGCGGCATGCCCTCGCCGTAGGAGGAGCCGGCGGCCGCGATCGGCTCGAGCTCGATGCCGGCGCGGTTGCACTGCGCTTCGAGCTTGCCGTCCGGATCGTAGACGTAGGCGATGCCGCCGGACATGCCGGCCGCGAAGTTGCGGCCGACCGCCCCCAGCACCACGACGACGCCGCCGGTCATATATTCGCAGGCGTGATCGCCGGCGCCTTCGACGACCGCTACGGCGCCCGAGTTTCGAACCGCGAAGCGCTCGCCGGCGACGCCGTTGAAATAGGCCTCCCCTGCGATGGCGCCGTACAGCACGGTGTTGCCGACGATGATGTTGGCGGCCGCGTCCCGCTTCGCTTCGGCGGGCTGGCGAATCACGATGCGACCGCCGGAGAGGCCCTTGCCGACATAGTCATTCCCGTCGCCGGTCAGCTCGAGCGTGATGCCGTGGGCGAGAAACGCGCCGAAGCTCTGGCCGCAGGTGCCGGTCAGGCGGATGCCGATCGTATCCGGCGCGAGCCCTTCATGGCCGTGCCGCCGCGCCAGCTCGCCCGACAGCATCGTGCCGACGCTGCGATGGACGTTACGCACCGGACGATCGATCAGCACCGGCGCACCATTGTCGAGCGCGGGCGCCGCCGCTTCGATCAGCTCGCGGTCGAACACGCCGTCGAGACCGTGCCGTTGCTGTTCCGAGTTCCAGCGCGCCGCCTGCGCATCCACATGCGGCACGTGCAGGAGGGAAGACAAGTCGACCCCTTCGGCCTTCCAGTGCGCAATCGCCGGCCGCGCGTCGAGCAGCTCCGGGCGGCCGATCATCTCTTCGAGCTTGCGCACACCGAGAGACGCCATGATCTCGCGCAGCTCTTCGGCGACGAAGAAGAAATAGTTGATCACATGCTCGGGCTGGCCGGTGAAGCGCTTGCGCAGCAGCGGATCCTGGGTGGCGACGCCGACCGGGCAGGTATTGAGATGGCATTTGCGCATCATGATGCAGCCGGCGGCAATCAGCGGCGCGGTGGCGAAGCCGAACTCGTCGGCCCCCAGCACCGCCGCGATGGCGACGTCTCTGCCCGTGCGGAGGCCGCCGTCCGCCTGGACCGAGATGCGGCTGCGGAGGCCGTTGAGCACCAGCGTCTGCTGAGTCTCGGCAAGGCCGATCTCCCAGGGCAGACCGGCATGGGTCAGCGAGGTCAGCGGCGACGCGCCGGTGCCGCCTTCGAAGCCGGAGATGGTGACATGGTCGGCCATCGCCTTGGCGACGCCCGCGGCGACCGTGCCGACGCCGACTTCGGACACCAGCTTGACCGAGATGCGCGCGCGCTCGTTCACGTTCTTGAGATCGTGGATCAGCTGGGCGAGATCCTCGATCGAATAGATGTCGTGGTGCGGCGGCGGCGAGATCAGGCCGACACCCGGCGTGGAGTGACGCACGGCGGCGATGTGCCGGTCGACCTTATGGCCGGGAAGCTGGCCCCCCTCGCCGGGCTTGGCGCCCTGCGCGACCTTGATCTGGAGATCGTCGGCATTGACCAGATATTCGGTCGTGACGCCGAACCGCCCCGAGGCGATCTGCTTGATCCGCGAGCGCATCGAGTCGCCGTTGTCCATGGGCTTGAAGCGATCCCGCTCCTCGCCACCCTCACCGGTGTTTGAGCGTGCGCCGATCCGGTTCATCGCCACCGCAAGGGTGGTGTGCGCCTCGCGGCTGATCGAGCCGAAGCTCATCGCCCCGGTCGCAAAGCGCTTGACCAGCGACGTCGCCGATTCAACCTCCTCGAGCGGCACCGCCGGTCCGGCCGGCTTCAGCTGCAGCAGGCCGCGGATGGTCAGCAGGCGCTTGTTCTGGGAGTTGATCTCGTCCGCGAACAGTCGGTATTTCTCGGGAATGTCGCCGCGCACCGCATGCTGCAGGTTGGCGACGCTCTCCGGAGTCCAGGCATGGTCCTCGCCGCCGATGCGGTAGGCGTAGCTGCCGGCGATCGGCAGCGCTTCGGACGTCGAACGGGCAAAGGCCTCGCGATGACGGCGGGCTGCCTCTTCCGCGATCTGATCGATGCCGGCGCCCTCGATCATCGTCGCGGTGCCGGTGAAATATTTCTCGACGAGCGGCGTTGCGAGGCCGACCGCGTCGAAGATCTGGGCACCGCAATAGCTCTGGTAGGTGGAGATGCCCATCTTGGACATCACCTTGAGCATGCCCTTGCCGACCGCCTTGATATAGTTCTTGCGAACCTCTTCCTCGGACAGCGGCACCTCACCCTTGACCCGCAGGGCGTCGAGCGTCTCGAAGGCGAGATAGGGGTTGATCGCCTCGGCACCATAGCCGGCGAGCACGCAGAAATGATGCACTTCACGTGCTTCGCCGGTCTCGACGACGAGGCCGGTCTGCATGCGCAGCCCCTGGCGGATGAGGTGGTGGTGGACGGCGCCGGTGGCGAGCGCCGCAGGAATCGGCACGCGATCCGCACCGACGTTGCGATCGGAGATGATCAGCACGTTGATGTCGGCGAGCACCGCTTCGGTCGCCTCCCAGCACAGGCGTTGGAGCGCGGCTTCGAGCGCCTTGCCGCCGCCCCCTTCGGGCCAGCTCGCGTCGAGCGTGCGGGTCCGGAAGGCGCCGTCGAGCACGTCGCGGATCGACCGGATCTTCTCCAGATCCTCGTTGGTGAGGATGGGCTGGGCGACTTCGAGACGCTTGTGGCTGCCGGCATGATGGCCGAGCAGATTGGGGCGCGGGCCGATCATCGACACCAGGGACATCACCATAGCTTCGCGGATCGGGTCGATCGGCGGGTTGGTGACCTGTGCGAAATTCTGCGAGAAATAATCGTAGAGCAGCTTGGGCCGGCGCGAAAGCACCGCGATCGGCGTGTCGGTGCCCATCGATCCGATCGGATCGTCGGCATTGCGGCCCATCGGGGCGAGGAAGAGTTTCAGATCCTCTTCCGAATAGCCGAACGCCTTCTGGACGCGGCCGAGTTCGTCGGCGGCGCGGCTGCGCTCCGGCGAATCCTCGCTTGCCGGCAGACTTTCCAGCCGGAACTGGGTCTCACGCAGCCAGTCGCCATAAGGATGCGCCTGCGCGAGTTCGGCCTTGATCTCTTCGTCCTCGACGATCCGTCCCTGTTCGAGATCGATCAGCAGCATGCGGCCGGGCTGGAGCCGCCACTTGCGCAGGATCCGCTCTTCCGGGATCGGCAGGGTGCCGCTCTCCGACGCCATGATGATCCGGTCGTCGTCGGTGACGGTGAAGCGCGCGGGCCGCAGGCCGTTGCGATCGAGGGTGGCGCCGATCTGGCGGCCGTCGGTGAAGGCGATCGCGGCGGGGCCGTCCCACGGCTCCATCAGGGCGGCATAATATTCGTAGAAGGCGCGGCGCTGCGCATCCATCTGGGCGTTGCCGGCCCAGGCTTCCGGGATCAGCAGCATCACCGCGTGCGGCAGCGAATAACCGCCGGCGACGAGCAGCTCGAGCGCATTGTCGAGGCTTGCCGTGTCCGACTGGCCATGCGGGATCAGCGGCCACATCTTGTCGAGGTCGGCCCCGAGCAGCGGCGATTCGAGCGTGCGGCGGCGGGCGTTCATCCAGTTGACGTTGCCGCGCACCGTGTTGATCTCGCCATTGTGGGCGATGAACCGGAACGGGTGGGCGAGCTTCCACGACGGGAAGGTGTTGGTCGAGAAGCGCTGGTGCACGAGCGCCAGCGCCGACCTGGTGAGCGGATTCTGCAGGTCCTTGTAGAAGGTACCGACCTGGGTCGCGAGCAACAGGCCCTTGTAGATGATCGTCCGGCTGGAGAAGCTCGGGATGTAGAATTCGGCAAGGCCGGGCAGATCGCGTTTCTCGGCGAGCTCCGACAGCGGGTTCTGCGTCTGCTTGCGGATGGTGAGCAACTTGCGCTCGAACGCATCCTGGTCCTTGATCCGGTCGCCGCGACCGACGATCGCCTGCCGGATCACCGGCATGGCGGCGACGATGGTCGGGCTCATGCCGGTGGGATCGACCGGCACGTCGCGCCAGCCGAGCAGGGTCTGGCCCTCGATCTCGACATAACGTTCGAGCCGCGCGACCGCGGCCTCGCGGCTTTCGGCATCGCGCGGCAGGAAGCACATCGCCACCGCATAATCGCCTTCGGGCGGCAGGGTGATGCCCTGCCCCTCCGCCCAGTGGCGGAACAAAGCGTCGGGAAGCTGGATCAGGCAGCCGGCGCCGTCACCGATCAGCGGATCGGCACCGACCGCGCCGCGATGATCGAGATTGGCCAGAATCTGCAGGCCGTCGCGGATGATGTCGTTCGACTTCTCGCCCTTGATGTTGGCGATGAAGCCGACGCCGCAGGCGTCCTTCTCGTTGCGGGGGTCGTAGAGTCCCTGCTTTTCCGGCGCTTTCACCATCTAAGTGCCCGTCCGTAGTTCATAGGCCCTGATCGCGGCTTCGCTGGCCATGGTCAGGGCGATTTCATCCAAGCCTCCCAGCAAACATTCGCGCCGGAAGGGATCCAATTCGAAACTGAAGCGGTCCTGGAGCGGCGACGTTACCGTCATCGTCTCCAGGTCGACCGTGAGAGGAAGCTCTTCGGCAACGCTCAGAAGCCGGTCCACTGCCCCCTGTGGAAGGACTACCGTCAGGATCCCATTTTTAAAAGCGTTGCCGGAAAAAATATCCGAAAAGCTAGGCGCTACGACCACTCGGATGCCGAGATCGGCAAGCGCCCAGGCGGCGTGCTCCCGGCTCGATCCGCAGCCGAAATTGTCGCCGGCGATGAGGATCGGCGCGCCCGCAAAGGCGGGATCGTCGAACACGTTTCCATCTTCGGCGCGGATCGATCCGAACGCGTGCCTGCCCAGGCCGGATCGCTGAGTCGTTTTAAGATGCTCGGCGCCGATGATCACGTCGGTGTCGACATTCTTGCGGCCGAGTGGGATCGCCCGTCCTTCGACGCAAGTGAACGGAGTCATCGCACCAGCTCCCGCACGTCGGCGAGACGGCCGGTCACGGCCGCCGCCGCCGCCATCGCTGGCGAGACGAGATGGGTGCGCGAGCCCGGCCCCTGACGGCCGACGAAGTTGCGATTGGAGGTAGACGCGCAGCGCTCGCGCGGGGGAACCTTGTCCGGGTTCATCGCGAGGCACATCGAGCAGCCGGGCTCGCGCCATTCGAAGCCGGCCTCGGTGAAGATGCGGTCGAGGCCTTCCGCCTCGGCCTGGCGCTTGACCAGACCGGAACCGGGAACGACCAGCGCCTGCTTGATCCGATTGCTGATCTTGCGGCCCCGGACCACATCGGCGGCCTGGCGGAGATCCTCGATGCGGCTGTTGGTGCAGCTGCCGATGAAAATGTGCTCGACGGTGACGTCCTGCAACGCGGTCCCCGCGGTCAGGCCCATATATTCGAGCGAGGCGCGTGCTGCCGCCTGCTTGGCCGGATCCGCAAAGCTCTCGGGATCGGGAATCGTGCCGGTGATCGGGGCGACGTCTTCGGGACTGGTACCCCACGTGACGGTCGGCGCGATATCGGCAGCATCCAGCCGCAACGATGCGTCGAAATGCGCGCCTTCGTCGGTGGCAAGCGCCTTCCAGGCCTCGACCGCCCGCGTCCAGGCCTCGCCTTTCGGCGCCAATGGACGATCCTTCAGATAGGCAAAGGTCTTGTCGTCCGGCGCGAACAGGCCGGAGCGGGCACCGGCCTCGATCGACATGTTGGCGACGGTGAGACGCCCCTCGATGCTCATGTCACGGAGGGTCGAGCCGCGATATTCGAGCACATAGCCGGTGCCGCCGGCGGCGCCGAGCCGGCCGATGATGGCCAGGATCAGATCCTTGGGCGAGACGCCGAAGCCGAGTTCGCCCTCGACCCGAATCTCCATCGTCTTGGACGGCTTGAGCAGCAAAGTCTGGGTGGCGAGGACATGCTCGACCTCGCTGGTGCCGATGCCGAAGGCGAGCGCGCCCATCGCCCCATGCGCCGCAGTGTGGCTGTCGCCGCAGACGACGGTGGTGCCGGGCAGCGTGAAGCCCTGCTCCGGCCCGACGACATGGACGATGCCCTGCTCGGCGGCGGTCGCCTCGATATAGGGCACCGAGAATTCGGCGACGTTGGCCTCCAGCGCGGACAGCTGGCCGGCACTGGCCGGGTCCGCGATCGGGAGTCGCCGGCCGGCGGCATCGACGCGCGCAGTGGTCGGGAGATTGTGATCGGCCACGGCCAGAGTGAGATCCGGACGGCGCACGCGGCGGCCGGCGACCCGCAGGCCCTCGAAAGCCTGCGGCGAGGTCACCTCATGGACGAGATGCCGGTCGATGTAGATCAGCGCCGTCCCGTCGGGGCGCTGCTCGACGACGTGCGCGTCCCAGATCTTCTGGTAGAGGGTGCGGGGAGAGCTCACGCGCAGCAGCCCCGGTTGATCGCCAGATGCTCGGTCATGGCGTTGTGCCGGTCCAGCCGCTCCTGCAACTTGTCGCGCACGCGGGCACCGAAGGCGGAGCAACTGACGTCTCCGCCGAGGTCAGCGGTGCGGGCACCGTCCAGCAAAGCCTGTTCGAGCGCGTTGTTCAGCATCGCCGCCTGTTCGGGCAAGCCGAGGCCGAGTTCGAGCAGCATCGCCGCGCTGGCGATCGCCCCGGCCGGGTTGGCGATGTCGAGGCCGGCGATATCGGGCGCCGAGCCGTGGATCGGCTCGAACATCATCGGCCCGTCCTCGCCGCGGCTGGCCGAGCCGAGCAGGCCGATCGAGCCGCCGATGACCGACAGCTGGTCGGACAATATGTCGCCGAACAGATTCTCGGTGAGGATCACGTCGAAGCGGCCCGGGGCCGACACCAGCGCCATCGCGGCGGCATCGACATACATGTGATCGAGTGCGACGTCGGGATAGTCACCGGCGACCTCCTCGACGATCCGGCGCCACAATTTCGAGGTGGCGAGCACATTGGCCTTGTCGACCGACGTCACCTTGCTGCCGCGGCGGCGTGCCTCGCGAAATGCGACATGGGCGATCCGCTCGACCTCGGCGCGGGAATAGGTGCACAGATCGCTGGCGAAATCCTCGCTCTGCGTGCGCTCGCCGAAATAAAGGCCGCCGGTCAGCTCGCGCACGACCAGAATGTCCGCGCCGGTGGCGACGCTCGCCTTCAGCGGCGAGAAACTCTCCAGCCCCGGGATCACGCGGGAAGGCCGCAGATTGGCGAACAGGCCGAGTGCGCTGCGCAGGCCGAGCAGCCCCACTTCGGGCCGCTTTTCGGCCTTGTCCCACTTCGGCCCGCCGACGGCACCGAGGAAGACGGCGTCGGAATTGCGGCAGGCGCGCAGGGTCGATTCCGGGAGCGGATCGGCATGGGCATCGATGCCGGCGCCGCCGAACGGATGTTCCTCGAAGCGGAAGCCGAGCTCGAAATGGTCCGACAGCATGGTGAGGCAGTGTATCGCCTCCCTGGTCACTTCCGGTCCGATGCCGTCTCCCGGCAATATGACGATCCTGGTCACTCTTCTTGTCCTTTGAATCAGGCGGCCTTGGCGCCGGCCGAGAAGCTGCCGCGCACCGCCCGCACCGCTTCGGCGTTGGACGCAGCATCGATATAGGCCGAAACGCAGCAGGGGAGGATGTCCCGCGCCCGCGCACGGCCGGAGAAGATTTCGCCCTCAACCTCGATCTGGATCTCGACGAGCACGTTGGCGCATTGCTCGTCGGGGCAGGTCTGCCCCGGATCGGCGGCGATATATTGCATGTCGAGCGCGTGGACTCGCGCCGGAACGCGGATCATCTGGCTGACCGCGGAGAAGGCGGCGTCGAGCGCCCCGGGCGCAGAGGCGATGTCGGTGACCCGGCCGCGCTCGCCATGTTCGAGCTCGACTCGGGCGACCGGATGGCCTTTGGCCGCGACGGGCGCGCGGATGTCGACCTTGTTCAGCTTCCACAGCCGCTGCGGCCGGCCGCTTTCCTGCTCCGAGAGCAAGGCCAGCAAGCGCGCGGTGTCGACGATGCCGACCTCGTCCGCGACCGCGCGGAAAGCGGCGAAAGCGGTTTCGAGCTTTTCCCCCTGAAGCACATAGCCGAGCGCCTGGGCGCGCGCGGCGAGCGCGTGCCGGCCGCTATGCTTGCCCAGCACGATCGCCTCGGTGGTAAGGCCGATATCCTCCGGCTTCATGATCTCGTAGGTTTCGCGATTCTGCAGGATGCCGTGCTGGTGGATCCCGGATTCGTGCGCGAAGGCATTGGCGCCGACGATCGACTTGTTGCGCGCCGGCTTGGTGTTGGTGATCTGGGCGAGCGTGCGGCTCGCCGCCATGATCTTGGTGCTGTCGACGTTGGTGCGGACGCCGAACGCATCCGAGCGGGTGCGAATGGCCATCACGAGATCCTCAAGCGCGCAATTGCCGGCGCGCTCGCCGATGCCGTTGACGGCGCATTCGACCTGGCGTGCCCCGCCGCGGATGGCGGCGAGGGAGTTCGCCACCGCCATGCCGAGATCGTCATGATTGTGGGCGGAAAAAATCACGTCGGGGGCCCGATCGACATGGCTCGACAGAAAGCGGAACAGGTCGAAGATCTCGTCAGGGGTGGTGTAGCCGACCGTATCCGGAACGTTGAGGACGCCGGCGCCCGCGGCAGCGGCGGCGGAAAGGCATTCGACGAGATAATCGCGCTCGGTGCGGATCGCATCTTCGGCCGAGAATTCGACATCGTCGGTGAATTCGCGGGCGTACGCGATCGCGGTGCGGATGTTCTCCAGCACCGTCTCACGGCTCATGTGCAGTTTGAACTCGCGGTGGAGCGGACTGGTGCCGATGAAGACGTGGATGCGCCGCCGTGCCGCCGGGGCGAGCGCATTTCCGGCGGCGAGGATGTCGCCACGGGTGGCGCGGGCCAGCGAGGCGATCACCGGACCGTCGATCTGCCGGGCGATATCGGCAATCGCGTCCGAATCGCGCTGGCCGGAGGCGGCGAAGCCGGCTTCGATCACGTCGACGTTCAAGGCTGCGAGCGCCCTCGCCATGCGCAGCTTGCCGTCGGGCGTCATCGAGAAGCCCGGCGCCTGTTCGCCGTCGCGCAGGGTGGTGTCCAGGATACGGACGGTGTCGGTCATTGCACTGTCCCTTGGGTGGGTTCGGGGCTGAAGCAGCAGACGGCCTCGACGTCGTAGAGCCGCTGGAGGTGGCCGGCGACGATGCCGAGGTTGCGGCCGGCATCGCGTGGCCTCAGATCGAGCGCGAGTGCGCCGCGGCCGTCGCCGGCTTCGGTCATGCGAATGCCGCGCACTTCGAAGCCGCGGCGCTCGACCAGGCCGATCATGCGCAGCACGGCCCCTTCGTTCATCGCGAAGTCGATTTCCAGCCGATGGCTCATTTGCGCTTCTCCATCATCTGGACGTTGGAGCTGTTGGGCGGAACCAGCGGCCAGACGTTTTCGCGCGGATCGATCCGGACGTGGCAAAGGATTGGGCCATGGGTGGAGAGCAGCCGCGTGATCGCCGCCGGCACTTCGGAGCGATGATCGATGGTGAACGCCTCGATCCCGAAGGCGTGGGCGAGATCGGCGAAATCCGGATTGTCGCTGAGATCGATCTCCGAGAAATTCTCCTCGAAGAACAATTCCTGCCACTGCCGGACCATGCCGAGCTGCGAATTGTCGATCAGCACGATCTTCAGCGGCAGGCGGTAACGCCGGAGCGTCGCCAGTTCCTGGATGTTCATCATGATCGAGCCGTCACCGCTGACCGTGATCACCGTCGCATCAGGGTCGGCGAGCAGCGCGCCGATGCCGGCGGGCACGCCGTAGCCCATCGTGCCGAGCCCGGCGGAAGTCAGATGCGCCTGAGGCCGGGAGAAGCGACAATGCTGCGCAACCCACATCTGATGCTGTCCGACGTCGCAGGTGAAGATCGCATCGTCGCCGGCGGCCTCGGACAGCTGCTTGAGCATCGCCGGAGCGTAGATGCCGTTACCGGGGGCATCGTAGGACATCGCCCACATTGCCTTCTGCTCGCGGCATTGTGCCCTCCACGCGTCGGCATGCGCGGGCCGCGCAGTCAAGGCATCGAGGATGTCCGAAACATTGCCGGAGATACCCACCTCGGCGCGCCGCAGCTTGCCGATTTCGAACGGATCACCGTCGATGTGGATCACCTTGGCCTTGGGCGCGAAGGTGTCGAGCTTGCCGGTGGCCCGATCGTCGAACCGGGCGCCGACGCAGATCAGCAGATCGCACGTGTCGATCGCCATGTTGGCGGCGCGCATGCCGTGCATGCCGAGCATGCCGAGAAAGTCGGGATCGTCGGTCGGGATTCCGCCAAGGCCCTTCAGGGTGGCGACGGCGGGGATGCCGCTCCGCTTCGCGAAGGCGCGCAGCGACGGCTCGGCACGGGCGATGGCGATGCCGCCACCGAAATAGAGGATGGGCGCGCGCGCTTCGGCGATCAGCGCATTGGCTTTGGCGATCGCGGCAGGATCGGCAGCCGGGTGCGCGAACCGTTCGACGACGACCGGGTTCGGCACCGCCGCACCCACGCCCATGTCCTTCGGCAAGTCGATCAGAACCGGCCCGGGCCGGCCGCTACGCGCGAGCTCGAACGCTTCGGCGAAGACCTGCGGGATTTCGGCGGTGCTCCGGATGATGAAGCTGTGCTTCACGATCGGCAGGGTGATGCCGAAGATGTCGACTTCCTGAAAGGCGTCCGTGCCGATCAGCGATGTCGCCACCTGTCCTGTGATCGCGACCATCGGCACGCTGTCCATGAAGGCATTGGCGATTCCGGTGACGAGGTTGGTGGCGCCGGGGCCCGACGTTGCGATACAGACGCCCGGCTCCCCGGTCACCCGGCCGTAGGCGTCGGCAGCGAGCGCCGCGCCCTGTTCGTGCCGAACCAAAATGTGCTGCAGGTTCGATCCCGGCAGCGCGTCGTAGAGCGGCATGATCGCTCCGCCGGGATAGCCGAAGACGGTGCGCACGCCCTCACGCTCGAGCGCCTCGACGACGAGCCGTGCACCGGTGACCGGGCGGGCAGCCGCTTCGGGCGCGAGGGTGCGGGCGTGCGCCTTCACGGTCAGGCCGCCTCGCTCTCGGGCTTGGTCTGCAGCCACGCCATGTGCTGGCGCAGGCGGGCACCGGTCTTCTCGATCGGCAGATCGAGATCGGCCGCAAGCATGGCATCGTAATTCTGCTTGCCTGCCTCGTTTTCGGCAATCCAGTCGAACGCGAACTTGCCCGTGCGGATGTCCTTCAGAACTTCACGCATGCGCTCCCGAGTCTCGGCGTTGATCACCCGCGGACCAGAGACGAAATCGCCGTATTTGGCGGTTTCGGAGATGAACTGGTGCATCTTGGCGATGCCGCCCTCGTAGAGCAGATCGACGATCAGCTTGAGCTCGTGCAGGCACTCGAAATAGGCGACTTCGGGCTTGTAGCCGGCCTCGACCAGCACTTCGAAACCCGAATTGACGAGCTCGCTGACGCCGCCGCAGAGCACGGCCTGCTCACCGAACAGATCGGTTTCGGTCTCTTCGGGGAAGGTGGTCTCAATCGCGCCGGCGAGCGTGCCACCGATGCCTGACGCATAAGCCAGGGCCTTGGCGCGCGCAGTGCCGGACGAATCCTGCTGGACGGCGAACAGACACGGCACGCCGCGGCCGATTTCGAACTCGCGGCGGACGAGATCGCCCGGGCCCTTGGGCGCCACCAGAACTACGTCGATGTCGCGGCGCGGGACGATCTCGCCGTAGTGAACCGAGAAGCCATGGGCGACGAGCAAGGCATCGCCGGGCGCCAGATTCGGCGCGATGTCCTTCGCATAGACTTCGCGGTGCGCCATGTCGGGAGTCAGCAACGCCACCAGCGAGGCTTCCTTGGCGGCCTCCGCCGGCGACACGACCCGGAAGCCGTCGCTGCGCGCGCGGCGCTCGGCACCGCCGCCGGCACGGGCGCCGACGACCACGTCGAAGCCGCTGTCGCGCAGGTTGCGGGCGTGGCTACGTCCCTGGCTGCCATAGCCGATGACGGCGATGGTGCCGGTCAATGCGGACCGGTCTGCGTCCGTCTCGGTATAGATGGTTGTCACTTGGATTCTCCTTCGTGGCGCAAAAGAAAACCCCCGCTCCGGCCGGGGAGCGGGGGTTCTGGTTTCCGGTCTGTCCTGACCTTTTACTCAGAGCCTGCGGCCGCTCCCCGATGTCCGGTAATAAGTACGAGGGTAAGAAGGGGCGAGCGGACAGCGCCGAGCGCCTCCGTCATCTCATTCTCGATCAGCACGCGATACGGCTGCACGATTCGCCCTTTTCACCCTGAAAGACCCTTTGGGATCCCGTTAAGCACATCCTTGCTGCATTATGGGATCCAAATCAACCCGGATTCGTGTTTTGATGTGTCATTCTGCTCTTTCCTGACACCGACCCGTCCCCAAGCAGAAAATGATTGTATCCCAAACAAGACGTCAAGCGGCGGCTTGCGCTTCCCCATCCAGAGCGAGCACCAGCGCCCCTAGCTGCGCCGGCACCGACCGCTTTCGCGCCGGGCGGCCCAGAATGGCGGCCAAGGCCGGCGGCGGCGGAATCTCGGCACCGATCACGGGCTCGATCGCCTCGGCGAACTTGTACGGATGGGCCGTCGCCGCCGCGATCCATGTCCGCTCCGCCTGCTCCGCGGCGGGAAGGCGCGCCCACGCCTCGACCGCCGTCGCGGAGTGCGGGCACCAGACATAGCCGCTCTCTTCATATTCCGACTTCATCCGAGCCCGGATGGTCTCGTCGTCGACGAGGTCCACCCGCGCCTCGGCCTGCTCCGGCGAGAGTGCCGCGAGACGCTCGAAGTTGCTGGGCGCCCCGACATCCATGGCGTTGGCCAGCGTCGTGATCGACGGTCGCGGTGCATAGTCGCCGCTGCGATGCCAATCGATCAGCGTGCGATTGGCGTTGGTGACGAGAATGATCGGCCCGATCGGCAGACCGAGCGCGCGGGCATAAAGGGCGGCGAAACCGTGGCCGAGATTGCCGGTGGGGATGACGAAACCCGGCTTCACCCCGGTCTCGGCGAACAGCCGTAGCGCTGCGTGGCCGACATAGGCCATTTGCGGCAGCAGGCGGCCGATATTGATCGAATTGGCCGAGGTCAGACGATGGCGATCCGACAGGAGACGGTCTGCGAAGGCCGCTTTCACCACCCGTTGACAATCGTCGAAGTCACCGTCGACTTCCAGCGCCTGGACGGGATCGTCCCAGCAGGTGAGCTGCAATTCCTGGAACGGCGACACCCGACCCTTCGGGTAGAGGATCACGGCACGCACCGCGGAGCGGCCCTCCGCCGCGCAGCCGACGGCACCGCCGGTATCGCCCGACGTCGCGGCGAGCACGGTCAGCGGATCCGCCGAATCGCCGATACGATCGAAGCAGGCCATCAGAAAGCGCGCGCCGAAATCCTTGAACGCGCCGGTCGGGCCATGAAAGAGTTCCAGTGCCCGGAGGTCCGGACGCCGGGGATCCGGCGTGACGATCGGGACCGCAAAGTCGAACGCCTCGGCGCAGATCTTCGGCAGCTCCGCCGCCAGCGGATCTTCGTCGAAGAAAGGTGCCAGCATCCGGCCTGCGAACTCGGCCAACGGCATCGCCGCATCGAGCGTCGACAGATCGGCCACCGGGATCGCGTCCGGCAGATAGAGGCCGCCGTCCGGAGCGGCGCCGTTGCGAATGGCCTGGCTGAGCGAGACGGCCGCAGCCTTGCCCCGTGTACTGACGAACTGCATGATTTTACGCCACTTCCTCGCTGATCCGTTCGACTCGTGCGCCCTCCGACGCGACCGCGGCCCGATAGGCCCGGGCGGCAATGCCGGCCTCGACGAACGTCCAGCTCATCGCGTCCTCGACGGCATCGGCTTCGCCTTCCAGTGCCCAGGCGAAGACCGAGGGGCCCGAGCCGGAGAAGGAACAGCCGAGCGCTCCGGCCGCGAGCGCGGCGCGCTTCACGGCGGGCAACACCGGCAGCAGGTGCTGCCGCTGCGGCTCGACCAGCACATCTTCCAGACCCGCGCGGATCAGGCCGAGATCGCCCGACGCGCAGCCTGCGGCGAACGCTGCGACCCGGCGGCTATGCTCGACGACCGTCGCCATCGGCACCTCCTTGCGCAAAATGCCCCGCGCCATCCGGGTTTCCACCTTCACGGACGGATGGAGGACGACCGAGACGATGCCCTTTGGCACCGGCAGGCGCTGGACCAGCGGCGGATGCTCGCTGGCGGCGAGAACGAGCCCGCCGAGCAGGCTCGCCATGACATTGTCCCAATGCGGCGGATCGGACGCGATACGCTCCCCTTCCAGCGCATAAGGCAGCAATTCCTCGACGCTGAACGGCTGGCCGAGCAAGGCGTTGGCGGCCGCGGCGCCGGCGACCGCCGACGCTGCGGAGCCGCCCATCCCCGCGGCGAGCGGCACGCCCTTGTCGATCGAGAGCCGCATCCCGAACGGAGCGCCGACCGCGTCGAGCACCGCCTGCGCCGCAGCGAGGGCTGTGTTGTCGGCCGGGTTGTCGGGCAGAGTGGAGACCAGACCGGAGACGGCGCCGAGGCGGACGCCGGGTGCGTCCTCGCGCACCGCGGTGACGGTATCGCGCGCGGCGTCGAACGCCTGGCCGAGGATATCGAAGCCGACGCCGACATTGCCGATGCTGGCTGGTGCGCTGGCGGAAGCCTGAAGCATGTTCAATCCTTTCAGGCGAGGAGCTTCAGCGGCGCCGATTGCGCCGCTGGGGAGACGCGGCCGAGCAGCGCCCGCTGCGCGTCCATCATGTCTGCGAACACCGCCGTCGCGGTCGGCCATCTGCCGGCTCCCTTGCCGTACACTTCGTGTACCTTGCCGCGTGCATCGGTGACGAGGAAGCGATTTTCCTCGTTGCGCGCGCCGGCGAGCGGGTGGGCTGCGGGCAATGCGACGACGCGGACCTCGGCTTCGATGCGGCCATCCTCCAGCAGCCGGCAGCGACCGACCTGCTTCAGCACTTCGCCGCGGGCGAGGGCAGCCTGGGCCGCTTCGGGAGTGACGTCGCGCAGGCTCTGCTTGGCGATTCGATCCGGCAGCAGCGCAACTCCGAAGGCTTCGCGGATCAGCACGGAAAGCTTGTCGGCGGCATCGTGGCTGTCGACGTCCGCGGCAGGATCGGCCTCGGCATAACCAAGCTCCTGCGCCTGGCGAACGGCGTCGTCGAAACTCCAGCCTTCGGCGAGGCGGCTCAGCAGATAATTGCAGGTGCCGTTCATGACTCCTTCGATCGCGACGACGTCGCCGTCGAGCCGCGCAAGGGTCTCCAGGATCGGAGCGCCGCCGCCGACCGCGGCCGAATAGCGGATCGCGCCGCCGCCCGCCTCGGCGCAGGCATGGAGCGAATCATAATGCTTGGCGACCGCGGCCTTGTTCGCGGTCACCACCTGGGCACCGTCGTGAAGCGCGGCCAGCATCAGCTCGGCCGGATGATCGGCGCCGCCGAGCAATTCCACGACGAGATCAGGCTTGCCGGCGAGCGCCTCGGAAAGCTGGGCGGTGTAGCGCCCCGGCTCGCCATATTTAGCGGGCCGGCGGACCAGCACCGGATTGACTTCGAACAGATCGGGCAGGGACTGCAGGTAGCCGAGTACGCCTGCGCCAACCGCGCCGCAGCCGAGCAGTGCGACGCGCAGCCGCTCGGGCTTGGGCGGGCAGGATTTGAGCGCGGGAAGATGGGCGATCGTGGTCGCTTCGGCCGATCCGAGCGCGGCCACCTCGATCAGCACGTCTTCCAATTCGGCGGCACGGATCGCCTTCGGCTGAATCAAACCCGAGCTCGCCTCGGCAGCTTCGGCATAGCTCATCTGGGAGAAACGCTGGGCACCCGGGTTCTTGGCCGGATCTTCCGCATAGACGCCATCGACATCCTTGATCAGGCGCACACGGTGGGCATCGAGACGCGCAGCGAAAAAGACGGCGCTGAGATCGGTCCCGCCGCGTCCAAGGGTGACCACGCCATGCTCGGCATGCTGCGCGGTAAAGCCGGGAACGACGACGACTTCGTGTGCCTCCAGCTTCGCCCAGACCGCCGCCGAGTCGAGGCCGACGAGGTTCGAATCGAGCGGAGCGCCTTCGGCCACGAGGCCCATCTCGTCCGGATCCATCGTGCAGGCGCGGACACCGACCTTGCTGAGCGCAAGCGCCATCAACGCAGCGGAATGAAGTTCGCCGACGCGGGCCAGCCGCGCCACCAGACCATCCGGTGCCGCGCCGCCGACGCGCTCGGCCTGCTCGAGCAGCGAATCGGTCTGCCCCGCGAGGGCCGAGACCACCGCCACCACCTTCTCGCCATCGCGCACATGCCGGTAAATCTCGAGCGCCACCGCCGGATAATCGGCTTCGGTGCCGAGCACCGAGCTGCCGAATTTCAGGACGCAGAGGCGTGTCGCGCCGGCTTTGTCGTCATTGGCCATGGGAAGTTCGCTTTCTGGTGATGGTAGGCAAAAAAAGACCCGCTCGCCTGAGGGGAGAGCGGGTCGGTGAAACCTGGTTGTGAAACCGCGTCAGCCGCTCGCCCCCCGGGCCGGGGTGGTGATGGTGCTAATAATCATCATCGTGACGACGACCGAGCGCATGTCGGCGTCGGCGCCCGAGGCGCAGCGATCGATCGGCATGGCGTGACGAAGGCGCACGAGGTGATTCCTAAACTTGGGATCCCAAAAATGCCGTGATCCACACCAAAGGTCAACAGGAAATCGACACCCCACACCTAATCGGGGCGTTGCACGGGCCCTTTGGGATACAAACGAGCCGAGACCTCTGGTCACGGCCGTGTCTGGCCGGTGCCGCGGACGCAATATTTGAACGTCGTTAGCTGTTCGGGGCCGACCGGGCCGCGGGCGTGGAGCTTGCCGGTCGCGATCCCGATCTCCGCGCCGAAGCCGAACTCGCCGCCGTCGGCAAACTGGGTCGACGCGTTCCAGATCACGATCGCGCTGTCGACCGTGTCGAGAAAATGCTCGGCCGCGGCCGCATCCTCGGCGACGATCGCCTCGGTATGTCCGGTGCCGTAGCGGGCGATGTGCGCGACCGCGGCGTCAAGTCCGTCGACGACTCGGATCGAAAGGATCGGCGCCAGATATTCGGTGCTCCAATCCGCCTCGTTTGCGGCCGTCATGGGAACCAGGGCATGCGCTTCGGCATCGCCGCGCAATTCGCATCCCTCGAGCGCCTGCGCGATTTGGGGCAACAGACTCGCGGCGACGCTCCGGTCGATCAGCAGCGTTTCCGTGGAGCCGCAGACCGAGACTCGGCGCATCTTGGCATTGGCGACGATCGCCGCGGCCTTGGCCGGGTCCGCCGACTGGTGGACATAGGTGTGACAGATGCCCTCGAGATGGCCGAGCGTCGGCACCCGGGCCTCGCGGCTGACCCGCTCGACCAGGGCTTTGCCGCCGCGCGGAATGATCAGATCGATCGCGCCCGCCAGCCCTTCGAGCATCATCCCGACCGCGGCACGATCGGCGGTCGGCACGATCTGGACTGCGCCTGCGGGCAAACCCGATTCGGCGAGACCCTCCGCAAGGGCGAGGTGGATGGCGCGGGCGCTTCGCAACGCTTCCGAACCGGACCGCAGGATGATCGCATTGCCGGAGCGAAGGCAGATTGCGGCGGCGTCGGCGGTGACGTTGGGCCGGCTTTCGTAGATCATGCCGATCACGCCGATCGGAGTTCGCACCCGGGCGATGTCGAGGCCGTTCGGCCGCTGCCATCGGGCGATCTCGGCGCCGACCGGATCTGGGAGCGCGGCAACTTCCTCGATCGCGACGGCGATCCCTTCCAGTCGCGCCTCGTCGAGGCGCAGCCGGTCGACCATTCCGCTGGCTGCGGCAACATCCTTCGCATTGGCAGCGAGGATGGCCGCCGCATGGGTGCGGACGCGGCGCGCCATCCCACGGATCGCGGCCGACCGGACGTCGGCCGACAGGGTGCGCAGCACCGACGCGGCGCTCCGCGCCTCGCGGCCCA
The DNA here is from genome assembly GCF_004135585.1 of Sphingosinicella sp. BN140058. Taxonomy (NCBI): domain Bacteria; kingdom Pseudomonadati; phylum Pseudomonadota; class Alphaproteobacteria; order Sphingomonadales; family Sphingosinicellaceae; genus Sphingosinicella; species Sphingosinicella sp. BN140058. The sequence continues at coordinate 2,294,811 of NZ_CP035501.1, forward strand.
TATTCTCCATCTCGGTCCGCATCACATCAGCACCAGATCGTCGCGGTGAATGATCTCGTCGGGGCCCGCATAGCCCAGGCGATCGGCGATCAGCGTGCTGACGTAGCCCTGCACCGCACCGGCCTCCGCCGACGTGTAGGCGGTGAGGCCGCGGGCGACCTCCCGCCCGTCGGGATCGAGCACGCGCAGACAGACGCCGCGCTCGAACTCGCCGTCGACCCGGCGGACGCCCGCGGGGAGCAGGCTTTTGCCGCCGAGCAAGGCGCGCACCGCGCCCGCATCGATGACGAGAGCGCCGGCCGGAGTGAGCGTGCCGGCGATCCACTGCTTGTAGGCGCCGGCGGGAGAGCCACAGGCTGCGATCACGGTGGCGCGGGCTCCGTCGCCGAGCGCACGGAGCGGGTGCGGATCCTGACCCTTGGCGATGATTGTCGCACAGCCGACGCCGCGGGCGATCCGCGCGGCGGCGATCTTGGTGCGCATGCCGCCGGTGCCGACTCCGGCACTGCCGGCACCGCCGGCGAAGCCCTCTATCCTGGCGTCGATCTCCTCGACCAGAGGCAGGTGCTCGGCGGCCGGATCGCGGCTCGGATCGGCGGTGTAGAGGCCATCGACGTCGGACAACAGGATCAGCACGTCGCTGCGCACCATCTGAGCGACCCGTGCTGACAGCCGATCGTTGTCGCCGTACCGCAATTCCTCTGTCGCGACGCTGTCATTCTCGTTGACCACCGGCAGCGCGCCTTCGGCCAGCAGCACTTCGATCGTGGCGCGCGCATTCAGCCAGCGGCGCCGCGACTCGGTATCTTCGACGGTGAGCAGCAATTGCGCCGTCGGGATCCCGGCTTCGCCCATGGCCTCGTCCCAGGCGGCCATCAGCCGCGGCTGGCCCGCAGCGGCGGCGGCCTGCTTGATGTCGAGCCGGGCAGAGCGTTTGAGGCCAAGCTTGCCGCGGCCAAGCGCCACGGCCCCGGAGGAGACCACGACCAACTGCTTGCCGCCGTTTCGCAGAGCGGCGAGGTCCGCACCAAGGGTGCGCAGCCAGGCGCGGCGCACGTCTTCCCTACCCGAGTCGATCAACAGCGACGATCCGACCTTGACCGTGATTCGCCGCGCATCCGCAATCAGGCGGGTGGCATCCAAGGGCTTGGAAAGGGTCTGCGCGCTCATACGCGCGATTATGCGACCGCATTCGAGCGGCACAACGCAAATTGTATCCCATGTTGCGGCGGGCGACCTTCCCTCCTAGCAAGGGGCGTCACAAAGCCGCACATGGCAACAGATTTGGGAGAGCGCGTGGAAAGTCCGGTAGCGCAGCGAATTCGTGAGCTGATCGTGGAAGGCACGATCGCACCTGGAACCCGGGTCGCAGAAGCCGCGCTGGCCGAACGTCTGGGCGTGTCGCGCACGCCGGTGCGCAACGCTCTGCCCGCGCTGGCAATGGAGGGGCTGCTCGAGCCGGCCGGAAAGCGCGGCTGGGCGGTGCGGGGCTTCAGCGTCGAGGACAGCTTCCGGGCCACCGAGATACGTTGCCTGCTCGAAGGCTATGCGGCGCGCGAACTCGCCGCTCGCCCAGACCGCGGTCCGATCGTCAGCGAGCTTCGCGACTGCCTGGCGGAAGGCGACGACATCTTCCGCAAGGGCTACGTCGTGAAGGAAGACGAGAGCGCCTACGGGATCATGAACCGCCGCTTTCACGACACGATCAATGCCGGCGCCCAGGATTCGCTGCTGATCGACCTCATCCATCGGGTTTACGCGGTGCCGTTCGTCGCGCCGGCGGTGGTGGCGTTCAACCGGGTCCCGCTGGAGCAGATCTTCCCGATCCTCGTCTCCGGCCACCACCAGCACCACGCCATCGTCGACGCCATCGATTCGGGGCAGCCGGACGTCGCCGAGACGCTGATGCGCGGCCATTCCAGCCCGGCGCGGCGCAGTCTCGGCCTCGACAACCTGCCGGAATCCGGACCGCTGCCGTCTTGACCTGTTAACCTGTTCGGCCGTAAGAGGCGGCCATCGGAAGCCTTCGGGCCTCCGTGCATCAAGAGTGGGCCGTGACGGCCCACGCCAACCTGCCCTCCCGGGCAAGGTGGCGGTCCCAGGTTTTTCGGGGACGATGCGGCCGAGCCGGCAACGAAGCGGGTCTCCAAGCCACATCTCCCGAGCGCAAGGTAAGGAAGATGGATCTGACTCTCGAACGCGCCCCCACCGAGACCACAAGGCCGCGCCTCGGTCTTGCTTTCGGCGCGCGCCCCGCAACGACGCTGGCAACCGAAGTGGCGCAGGCGGCGACCGCAAGGCCTTCCGAGCCGGTCTTTCTGGATGTTGAGGTTCCCCTTCCAACGACACTGGCGGCGTTCGGCCGGTGGACTCGTGCGACGGCGACCGGCAACCCGGAAGGGCAGACGATCGTCGTTCTCGGCGGGATCTCCGGCAACCGCTTCGTCGCCCGCAACCCCGACGGTGCGCCGGGCTGGTGGCCGGGCCTGGTCGGCGACGGTCGCGCGGTCGATCCTGCCCGCCATTATATCGTCGGCCTCGATTTCGCCGGCGATGCGACCGGCCGCGCCGCGCCGACAACCGAGGAGCAGGCGCAGGTGGTCGTCGCCGCGCTGGACCGGCTCGGCCGCACGCGCGCCGACACGATCATCGGCGCCTCTTATGGCGGCATGGTGGCCCTCGCCTTGGCACAGCGTTTTCCGGAGCGGGTAGGGAAGCTGGTGATAATTTCCGCGGGTGGCGAGCCGCATCCGGCATCGACCGCCAATCGCGAGCTGCAGCGCCGCGTGGTCGCGCTCGGGCTGGAGAGCGGCAAGGGCGACGAGGCGCTGGCAATCGCGCGCGGGATGGCGATGCTCACCTACCGCACCCCGGACGAATTCGCCGAACGCTTCGCCGGCGGCATCGGCGGCTGTTGTCCGCAGACCGCCTCCGCGCCCGGCGCCTATCTGCGCGCCCGCGGCCGCGATTTCCTCGCGGTGATGTCGCCGGAACGATTCCTCAGCCTTTCCGCCTCGATCGATCGCCACTGCGTCGATCCTGCCAAGATCGATTGTCCCGTTCTGCTGATCGGTGCCGAGACCGACCAGCTCGTCACGCCGGCGCAGATCCGCAGCCTTGCCGAACGTCTGGCCGGACCGGTCGAACTCCACTTGCTGCCCTGCCTCTACGGCCACGACATGTTCCTCAAGGACGCGGAGAGTGTCGGCCGGATCGCGTCGTCCTTCCTGGCCGCCTGACGATGACACAACAGCGCAAGCCCGCCACCATCGTCGCTGCCGCGCGCACCGATCGCGACCCCGCATTCGCCAGCGTTGCGCCGCCGATCTGGTCGTCGGACACCTATCGGTGGGAGGATGCCGACACCAAGCCCGGCTATGATTATTCCCGCACGGTCAGCCCCAATCGCGATCTTCTGGTCGAAGCGCTCGCCGAGCTGGAGGGCGCCGCCGGCGGCGTGATCACCGGCAGCGGCCAATCGGCCTGCCTGCTCGCTTTCCTGCTGTTGCCCGCCGGCGCTCATGTCCTCGCGCCGCACGATTGCTATGGCGGCACCTACCGGCTGATCAAGGGCCTGGAGGACCAGGGCAAGCTTCGTGCGACCTTCGTCGACATGCTCGATGCGGCCGCGTTCGAGCGCGCGCTGAAAGGTGGCGCCGATCTCGTCTGGATCGAAACGCCGAGCAATCCGCTGCTGCGGATCACCGACATCGCGGCGCGCGCCGCCGCCGCCAAGCAGGCCGGCGCGCTGGTGGCCGCCGACAACACGCTACTGACGCCGCTGCGGCAGAAGCCGCTCGCGCTCGGCTGCGACCTCGTCATGCATTCGACCACCAAGGCGCTGAACGGCCACTCGGATCTGTTCGGCGGCGCGCTGCTGGCGCGCGACCCGGCGCTGATCGAGCAGATGCAATGGTGGTCCAACGCCGCCGGCCTCAACGGCTCGGCATTCGACTCGTCCCAGATCCTGCGCGGGCTGCGCACGCTGCCGCTGCGCGTCCGCCAACAGGAAGAGAGCGCGACCCGAATCGCGTCGTGGCTATCCGAACAGCCGCAGGTGCAGGCGGTGAACTTCCCAGGGCTGGACAGCCACGAGGGCGCGGCGCTTGCCGCGCGCCAGCAAAGCGGCCCGGGCTTCATGATCAGCGTCCGGGTGAAGGGCGACGCCTCGCGCTTTCTCGCCGCGCTCGATCTGATCACCCTTGCGTCCTCGCTCGGCGGCTTCGCCACCCTGATCTGCAAGCCCGCGACGATGACGCACCGCGGCATGCCGCCGGAAGCGCAAGCGGAGGCCGGCATCCACCCGGATCTGCTGCGCATTTCGGTGGGCCTCGAGGATGCCGACGATCTCATCGCCGATCTCGCACGGGGTCTCGCCGCGCTCTAACCGCTGTCCGATCCAGTTGTGAGCGTTCTCAAATGATGATTGTGAACGCTCACAATCTGTGTCACATCGTGGATCGACGAGGCTCCTCCCCAATGAGCTTCGCGTCCTGGAGCCGGCAAAGCCTTTTGCCGGCTTCCTTTTTTGTCCTGTCGCAGCCTGCATCGCGGGGCTAGGCTGCCAGGTGTGGGGCAACAGCACATCGCCATAAAGGAGTCCGGATCGCAACCGGCCGCAGCGGGCCGCAGGGCACCGACGGCTTTCATGCTGCTCTACGCGCTGGCCTATACCGGCCTGTTCGTCGCCTTCATCCCGTTCTTCAGTCTGTTGCTGCCGGTCAAGGTCGAGGCGGTGTCCGCCGCCGATCGTGTCGCCCTGCTCAGCCGCATCACCCTGGCGGGGGCACTGGCGGCGAGCATCTCCAACATCCTGTTCGGCGCGCTCAGCGACCACACCTATCGGCGGCGGCGGACCCGCCGGCCGTGGGTGCTTGCCGGCCTCGTGATGCTACTCGGCGCCTATGCCGTCGTGCACCTTGCCAGCAACGGCCTGGCGCTGGTCGGCGGTGTCGTCGCCCTGCAGATTGCGCTTAACGCCATGTTCGCGCCGGTGGTGGCGATCATGGCCGACGAGGTGCCCGACGATCGCAAGGGCGTAATGGCGGGCCTGCTCGGCATCGCTCAGCCGGCGGCAACCCTCGTCGGCGTCGGCGTGACCATCGACGCCGTACGCGGCGAAGCGGCGCAGTTCGCGCTCGTCTGCCTGGCGACGAGCCTTCTCTTCCTGCCCTTTCTGCTGTTCGCGCGGGAAGGGGCGGACCCGGTGCCGCCGACGCCGCAGGCCGATGGCGGCCGCTTTCAGCGCCTCGACCTCGCTTTGGCCTGGGCGGGCAAGCTCGCCGTGCAGGTCGCCGGCACCGCCGTCGTCACCTATTTCTTCTTCTACACCAGCGACCTTCTGCGCGGCGAAGGCGGCCCCCAGGTCCGCGCCCGTACCATCGCCTGGATCATGGCGGCTGCAACCTTCGCCGCGATCCCGCTCGCGCTCGGCTGCGGCCGACTTTCCGACCGCATCGGTCGCCGCAAGCCGCTGCTCGCCTTCGCCGCCGCCGGCATGGTCGCCGGCCTGCTGTTGATGGCCAGTGCCGATCATTGGCTGCAGGCGGCAGCCGGCTACTGCACCTTCGCGGCCACCTATGCGGTGTTCATCGCGCTCCACGCCGCCTTCACCATGCAGCTCCTGCCGTCCCCCGAACATCGCGGCCGCGATCTCGGCATCTTCAATCTCACCAACACTCTGCCGAACGTCGCCGGGCCGTTGCTTGCCCTGTTGCTGGTCGACGGCGCTTCGACCTTCCCGATCCTGTGGGCGGCGGCGGCCCTGCTGTGCGCCCTTGGCGGGGCGCTGCTGATGCTGGTGCGCGGACAGAAATAAGCGCGACGACCAACGCCACGACATGTTCGCGGGCGGGCGATCCCGCACCTTCCCCCATCGGCCCATACGCGCTAAGGGCCGCGCCAACCGCGCCGGGCCGCGTCCTGCTCTCCGGCGCAAAGTACCACTTTGCGACGAGGCACTTATGACCGCTGTCGGCCACGACACTCTCCAGACCCGCACGACCCTGAACGTCGGGGGCAAGGATTACGCTTATTACTCGCTGAGCAAGGCGGCGGCGCAGCTCGGCGACGTCTCGCGCCTGCCCTTCTCGATGAAGGTGCTGCTCGAGAACCTGCTGCGCTTCGAGGATGGCGTGACGGTCAGCCGCGACGACGTCCAGGCGCTGGTCGACTGGCAGAAGGAGCGCTCGTCGACTCGCGAGATCCAATATCGCCCGGCGCGCGTGCTGATGCAGGATTTCACCGGCGTGCCGGCGGTCGTCGACCTCGCCGCGATGCGCGACGGCATCGCCAAGCTCGGCGGCAACCCTGAGCTGATCAACCCGCTCGTGCCCGTCCATCTCGTCATCGATCACTCGGTGATGGTCGACGAATTCGGCACGCCCAAGGCGTTCGAGCAGAACGTCGCGCTGGAATATCAGCGCAACATGGAGCGCTACCAGTTCCTGAAATGGGGCTCGTCGGCGTTCAACAACTTCAAGGTGGTGCCGCCGGGAACCGGCATTTGCCACCAGGTGAACCTGGAATATATCGCCCGCTCGGTGTGGACGTCCGCCGATCAGAGCGGCGCCGAAGTCGCCTATCCAGACACGCTCGTCGGCACCGACAGCCACACGACGATGGTCAACGGCCTCGGTGTGCTCGGCTGGGGCGTGGGCGGCATCGAGGCCGAGGCCGCGATGCTGGGGCAGCCGGTGTCGATGCTGATCCCGGAAGTGGTCGGCTTCCACCTTTCCGGATCGCTCAAGGAAGGCATCACCGCCACCGATCTGGTGCTCACCGTCACCCAGATGCTCCGTAAGAAGGGCGTGGTCGGCCGCTTCGTCGAGTTCTACGGCCCCGGCGTGTCGGAGCTGTCGGTCGCCGACCGCGCGACCATCGCCAACATGGCGCCGGAATATGGCGCGACCTGCGGCTTCTTCCCGGTCGACCACAAGACGCTCGACTACATGCGCCTGACCGGCCGTTCGGAAGAGACGATCGCCCTGGTCGAAGCCTATTCCAAGGCCCAGGGCCTGTGGCTCGATCCATCGGTGGAGCCGGTCTTCACCGACACGCTCGGCCTCGACATGGCCAGCGTCGAGCCCTCCCTCGCCGGTCCGAAACGGCCGCAGGACAAGGTCGTCCTGTCCAAGGTCGACGAGGAGTTCATCGCCAACTTCACCAAGGAGTTCGGCCATGATTCGACCGAGCTCGGCCAGCGTTTCCCGAGCGGCGGCCACGATCTCGGCCATGGCGACGTCGTCATCGCCGCGATCACCAGCTGCACCAACACCTCGAACCCCGCCGTGCTGGTCGCCGCCGGCCTGGTCGCCCGCAAGGCGCGCGAGAAGGGTCTGGAGCGCAAGCCTTGGGTGAAGAGTTCGCTGGCGCCCGGATCCCAGGTGGTCACCGACTATCTCGTCGCCGCCGGCCTGCAGGAAGATCTCGATGCGATCGGCTTCAACCTGACGGGTTACGGCTGCACCACCTGCATCGGCAATTCGGGACCCTTGCCCGAGCATATCTCCAAGGCGATCAACGAGAATGATCTCGTCGCCGCCTCGGTGCTCTCGGGCAACCGCAATTTCGAAGGCCGCGTGTCGCCCGACGTACGCGCCAACTTCCTGGCGTCGCCGCCGCTGGTCGTCGCCTATGCCCTGAAGGGCACGGTGACGTCCGACATGATCGACCAGCCGATCGGCACCGGCAAGGACGGAAGCGACGTGTTCCTGAAGGACATCTGGCCGAGCAACGCCGAAGTTCGCGACCTGATGGACCGCTACGTCACCGGCGACATGTTCCGCAGCCGCTATGCCGACGTCTACAAGGGCGATGCGCGGTGGAGCGCGATCCCGGTCACCGGCGGTGAGACCTATGCCTGGTCGGCCGGTTCGACCTACATCCAGAACCCGCCTTATTTCGAAGGCATGTCGATGACTCCGACGCCGCCGGGCGACATCGTCGGCGCGCGGCCGCTCGCCATCTTCGGCGATTCGATCACCACCGATCATATCTCGCCAGCAGGCGCGATCAAGGCGGACAGCCCCGGCGGCCGCTATCTGACCGAGCACCAGGTGTCGCGTGCCGACTTCAACAGCTATGGCGCCCGTCGCGGCAATCACGAAGTGATGATGCGCGGCACCTTCGCCAACATCCGAATCAAGAACCGGATGACCCCGGGGATCGAAGGCGGCGTCACCAAGCACATCCCGACCGGCGAGGTGATGGCGATCTACGATGCGGCGATGCGCTACAAGGAGGCGGGCACGCCTCTGGTCGTCATCGCCGGCAAGGAATATGGCACGGGCTCGTCACGCGACTGGGCGGCGAAGGGCACAAACCTCCTCGGCGTCCGCGCCGTGATCGCCGAAACCTATGAGCGCATCCACCGCTCGAACCTGGTCGGCATGGGTGTACTGCCGCTGCAATTCGTCGGCGAGGTGCCGACCTTCGACGGCAGCGAGATGTTCAGCGTCACCAACATCGGCGACCTGAAGCCGCGCCAAGAGGTCGAGGTCGTGGTCAGCAAGGCGGACGGCTCCTCCTTCACCTTCACCGCCCGCTGCCGGATCGACACCCTGAACGAGCTCGAATATTTCAAGCATGGCGGCATCCTGCACTACGTGCTCCGCCAGCTCGCGCGAGGGAAGGCCGCCTGAGCGGCATCGAGCTGCTCGTCGAAGCCGCCGGCTGGGCCGGCGCGCTGACCATATTGGCCGCTTATCTGCTCCTGTCGATGGGGCGGATGAGCGGCCAATCCGCTTCGTACCAGGCGATGAACGTGGTCGGCGCCGCCGGCTTCATCGTCAACGGCTGGTGGCACGGCGCGCTGCCGTCGGCGACCTTGAACGTCATTTGGATGCTGATCGGCGCGATCGCGCTGGCGCGCATCGTCCGGAAGCGCCGGGCGCCGTCGGCAAGGCCCGCTGCCGACTAAGCGGCGGCGACGCGCGCCTGCCAGAGCGCAAGAGCCGGAACCACCCCAAGCTCCATCGCCAGGCCGAAGAGGTGACCCGGACTCGGACTTCCCATCGTCACCAGCGCGAACAAGCGCGCCAGCCCGCCGCAGACGACGACGAGCGTGAGGCCGCGGAACAGTGTGCCTTTCGCCTCGATGCGGGGAATGCAGGCGGCGAAGCCGAGACCGATGCCGAACAGCAGCCCCGACAGATAGCGGAAGTGGCTGTCGAGATCGACCGACGGCACCCCGGCGCTCTTCACCATGGCGACGCTGGCGATCACCCCTGCACCGCCGGCGGCGAAGGGCACCAGGCAGGCCAGCGCGACGGCGCATTGCAGCAGGCGGCGCTCGTTCATTGTCTTCCTTTCATGCCGGATCGACGGCGGAACGGCCACGCCGCCGCAGCGGATCCACGATCCTGGAGCGAAACGACCGGAACCGCCGCGATGAGCGAAGGTTGACGGGTGAAAGCCTGCAAGGAGCGCATCATGAGCAAGAACCAGCACAACCCCGATTCGACCGACCGGCCGCTCAACCAGAACAATCAGATGTCCGACGATCCGGGCGACGGCAGCCGCGAGAGCTTCACGCTCGGCAAGGACGGCAGCAGCCCGGCCGAGAAGACGCCTTCGAAGGATCGTCAGGACCAGTCGACGATCGAGGCCTTCGGAGAGGAAGGCGCCGGCGTCGCGCCGAAGGAGTAAGGGCATGAGCGGCACCGAAACCGTCGACATGATCCACGAGGACGGCCTGCCCGGCCACGAAAGCGAGATGGACGACAAGCCCGAATGGGCGCCGCGCTATCCGGGCTCGGGCCGGCTCGCGGGCAAGGTCGCTCTGATTACCGGCGCCGACAGCGGCATCGGCCGCGCCGTCGCCGCTCTGTTCGCCCGTGAAGGCGCCGATGTCGCCATCCTCTATCTGTGCGAGCATGACGACGCGGCCGAGACCAGGCGGATCGTCGAGAGCGAAGGACGCAGGGCGATCGCCATCGCCGGCGATGTCGGCGACAAGGATTTCTGCGACCGCGCCGTGGCCGAGGCGGTGGAGAAGCTCGGTCGGCTGGACATCCTCGTCAACAATGCCGCCGAGCAGCATCCCGACAAGGACATACGCGACATCACCGAGGAACAGCTGAAGCGGACTTTCCAGACCAACATCTTCGGCTATTTCTTCATGGTCCAGGCGGCGCGACCACATCTGAAACGCGGATCGGCGATCATCAACTGCACCTCCGTCACCATGTATCAGGGCTCGAAGGAGCTGCTCGATTATTCCGCGACCAAGGGTGCAATCACCGCATTCACGCGATCCTTGTCCGAGAATCTGATCGAGGACGGGATCCGCGTCAACGCAGTCGCGCCGGGACCGATCTGGACACCGCTCAACCCGTCGGGGGGCGCCAGTCCCGACAAATTGGAGACGTTCGGGGAGGATACGCCGATGGGCCGGCCGGGCCAGCCCAACGAGGTCGCGCCGAGCTTCCTGTTCCTCGCCTGCGAGGATGCAAGCTACATGTCGGGGCAGGTTCTCCACCCCAATGGAGGAACGATCGTCAACGGCTGACGGAGCCCAGGACGGAGCGGACGGGGCGGATTTGCTCGGTCCGTTCGCGCCGCTTCTGGACGGCGCCGATAATTGTTATGCTGGTCGTCAGAACAAGGACAGGGGATGACGATGGCGCGTGTTATCGGAGGCGTGGTCCTGGGACTGATCGCCGCATTCGTGGCGATCTGGTCGGTGGAGATGGTCAACCACCTCATCTACCCGTTGCCGCGCGATATCCGGGTCGACGACCCGAGAGGCCTTGGCGCGTACGTCAGCGCGATGTCGATCGGCGCGCAATTGTTCGTGGCCGGCGGCTGGCTGGCCGGGGCGTTCGTCGGAGGATGGGTCGCAGGCGTGATCAGCCGTCGCAACTGGACGATCTGGCTGATCGCGATCCTGATCCTGATCGCCGGGGTCGCCAACATTCTCTACGTCACCCATCCGCCGTTCCTGAAGATCGCCTCGGTGATCGCGCCCTTGATCGGAGGATTGCTCGCCGCTTTGCTGCTGCGCCGTTGCCCCTCGGCGGGGATGGGAGCGCCGGCATGAACCGCTACCGCAGCTTCGCCGAATTCTGGCCCTTTTACCTGCGCGAGCATTCGCGGCCGGCGACCCGCGCGCTGCATTATGCCGGGACGACGCTCGTCATTCTGCTGGCCGCGGGCGCGATCGCGAGCGGCGATGCGCGGTTGATGATCGCGCTTCCGATCGCAGGCTACGGCTTCGCCTGGGCGAGCCACGCTGCCGTCGAGCATAATCGTCCGGCGACGTTCAAATATCCTTTGTGGTCGCTTGCCGCCGACTTCCGGATGTTCTTCCTCTGGCTGACGGGCCGGATCGGGCGCGAATTGCAGGACGCCGGCGTTGGCCAGAACCGTCATCCGGGCCGACCGGATGCCGGTTAAGGATCCCGGGGTCGAGCGGGCGCTCGCCAAGCTACGGGCCCGCGACGTTCTCTCTCCGGAGGAAGAGCGGGTCTTCGTCGAGTCGATCGCGGAAACTCGCGAAATCGCGGCGCACCGGCAGATCGTCCGCGCGGGCACGACGCTGACCCATTCCATTCTGCTGCTCGACGGTTTCGCCTGCCGGTACAAGGATCTTGCCGATGGCGAGCGCCAGATCCAGGAGTTGCACATTGCGGGAGACTATGTCGACCTGCACGGCTTCCTGCTGAAGACGCTGGATCACAATGTCGGGGCGCTCAGCGACGTGCGCATCGCCCTGGTGCCGCACGACGCGCTGCGCGCGATCACCGAGCAGCAACCGCATCTGGCCCGCTTGCTGTGGTTTTCGACCCTGCTCGACGCCGCCATTCAGCGCGAGCGCATTCTCTCGATCGGCCGCCGCAACTCCCTGGCGCGGATCGCCCACCTGATCTGCGAGACCTTCCTCAGGATGAAGGTCGCAGGCCTTGCCGGACCGGATCGCTATCCGCTGCCGATCACCCAGACCGACATCGCCGATGCCTGCGGGCTGACCGCGGTGCACGTCAATCGCATGCTCCGCCGGCTGCGCGACGACGGCCTGATGACGTTCCGCGCCGGGGAAGTGGTGATCCACGACTGGGATGGCCTGGTGCATCTGGCCGAGTTCGACCCGACCTACCTCCATCTGGACCGGCGCCCCCGCTAACCGACTCCGGAAACCGGTTCAGAGATTGAGGACCTCGAACGGAACGCGCGCGATCATGCGCTCGGCGAGCATGGCCCGGTGGCAGACCGGCGCATCCTTCTCAAAGCAGAGCAAGGCGGCGCGCTGTGCCTCTGCCGCAGCAAGCGCCTGCACCAGGGCGATCTCAGCCTCCGGCGTTTCGAGCTGATCGGCGTAGATTGCCCGCATCTCGGCGGTGCGCCCGGCGCGCGCCGCCTGGCGCCCTGCGGCGGGCGTGCCGAGCGGCCGGAGATGGAGATAGTCGATTCCGCGTTCGCGCAAGGCGTTGGAGAGCGCGGTTTTCGAGAAGCCCGGCCGCCGCGACGCCGCGACGGCGCGGACGTCGATCAGAAGGTCGACCTTCGCAGCCTGAAGCTCGCCGAGAAATTCGTCGACGGTCTTGCCTTCATAGCCGATGGTGAAGAGCGGGCGCATCGCCCCCACCTTCAATCGAAGATCTCTTCGAGCCAGCTCTTGCGGCGCTTATAGGGTTTCTGATGGCCGTATCCGTGGCCGTAGCCCTGATGCGGCTGTCCCCAGGGAGCCTGCGACGGCGGCTGCTGGGGCGGATATTGCGGAGAGCTCTGTTGCGGGGCCGAGGGAGGTGCCGGTGTGGCGGCGCCGCTCCGCTCGATGATCTTGTCGAGCTCGCCGCGATCGAGCCACACGCCGCGGCAGTTCGGACAATAATCGATTTCGATACTCTGCCGCTCGCTCATCACCAGCGGCGTGCCGTCGACGGGACAGGCCATCGGTCCGGATCGGGTCACCATATCGCTCTCCTTATCGTCTGAACCCCGACCTAGGTACGAGGCCGGGCGATCGCAACGGCTGCATATCCGGACAGGTCCGGCGCGACCGGCCGGAATCGGACACCAAGGCTTGGTGATTCTCACCGTTCGTTGGGATTGCAGTTCGGGCAGTCGAGCGATCCCGATCCAGGAATTGGCTGTTTTCCGCCGTTTCTGCGACTTGGCACGCGGTCTGCAATGACGTTTGCATGCACCGACGATCCCCGGCGGTGCCCAACAGGAGACAGACAATGACCTTCGAGCTTTCCGATCTTCAGCGCTTCGCAGTCTCGGCTTTCGGCGCCCTCTTCGTCGCTTCGCTGTTCATCTCGGCCGCCGCCGGTCCGCTTGTCGGCTGATCCGCTCCCTTCCCCACTCTCTCAAAGGACGACTGACATGACCTTCGCTCTCTCCGACCTGCAGCGTGTCGCAATCTCCGCATTCGGCGCGCTCTTCGCGGCCTCGCTCTTCATTTCCGCCGCTGCCGGCCCCGTCGGCCAGCTGATCTGATCCACCCCTTTCAAAGGAGCTACTGCCATGACCTTCGATTTCTCCAGCTTTCAGCGTGTCGCGGTCTCCGCCCTCGCGGCGCTGTTCACCGCTTCGGTCTTCATCTCCGCCGCCGGCTCCGCCGGTCCGCTGGCCTGACCTTCACACCTTCAATCCTTCAACGACGGATCACTGCAATGTCCACCTTCACCCTCGACACGAACAACGGCAAGATGATGGGTGTCTGCGCCGGCATCGCCCGGCTGACCGGAACCGACGTCACCATCATCCGCCTGATCGCCGTGGCCGCGACCCTGGTCGTCAGCGGCGTGACCATCCCGCTCTACCTGATCGCCGGTCTGATCGCCCCCAAGGCTTGATCGCCGCGATCGCCCACCCCAGGAGACAGACGATGGACGTGATCTACCGCGCCTGGATGAAACGCCTCCAACTCTTCCTCGCCAATCCGGCTGCCGGCACCCGCCGCGCCGCGGCGAACCGGACCCAGCCGAACGGCTGAGCGTCGGGCGCCAAGCGGCTTGCGGGACGCACCGGTTTCGCAGAAGATACCGCAATGCGTGCCACCCTTCCTCTTCTCGCCCTCTTCATCCTCTCGGCCTGTGCAAGCACCGGCATCCCGCGCATCGGGATGGGTGATTTCACCGCGCTCGACGTCAACGGCGCCCCGGTGACCGGCGGAAAGCCGCTCACCCTGCGTCTCGACAAGGACGGTCAGGCAAGCGGCCATGGCGGGTGCAACAGCTTCAGCACGCGCTTCGAACTCGCTTCCGGTGAACGCATCAGCTTCGGGCCGATTGCCAGCACCCGCATGGCCTGCGAACCCGCAGTGATGGAGCAGGAAAGCCGCTACTTCGCGATCCTCGATGCGGCCGAAAGCTACAGCGTCTACGGATCCGGCAGCGTCTCGATCATCGCACCAGACGGTCGCGCCATTCGGTTCCGGCGCTGATCGCGGCGTCATGGCCGCAGCCGGCAAACCTTTCTACCGAACGCTCTACTTCCAGGTCCTGATCGGGATCGCCCTCGGTATCCTCACCGGCTGGCTGTTCCCCGCCTTCGGCCAGGCGCTGAAGCCGCTGGGCGACGGCTTCATCAAGCTGGTGAAGATGATCATCTCGCCGGTGATCTTTCTCACCGTCGTCACCGGCATCGCCGGAATGTCCGATCTCAAGGCGTTCGGCCGGGTCGGCGCCAAGGCGATGGCATATTTCCTGACCTTTTCGACGCTTGCGCTCGCGGTCGGGCTGATCGTCGGCAACATCGCCCAGCCGGGTGCCGGGCTGAACATCGATCCGACGACGCTCGATCCGCATTCGGTCGCCACCTATGTCGGCAAGGCCAGGGAGCAGAGCGTCACCGGCTTCGTGCTCCATATCATTCCCGACACCGTCGTCAGCGCCTTCACCTCGGGCGAGATCCTGCAGGTGCTGTTTGTCGCGATCCTGTTCGGGATCGCGCTTGCCATGATCGGGGAACGCGGCGAGCGATTCCTCGTGACCTTGAAGACGATCACGGCGGTCGTGTTTCGGATGGTTCACATCGTCATGTACGCGGCGCCGATCGGTGCGTTCGGGGCGATGGCGTTCACGATCGGCACCTACGGGATCGGCACCCTCGCCAACCTGGCCGGGCTGATCGCGACCTTCTATCTGACGTCCCTGTTGTTCGTCGTGGCGGTGCTCGGGCTCGTCGCCCGCTTCGCCGGATTCTCGCTGTTCGGCCTGATACGCTACATCAAGGACGAGTTGTTGCTGGTGCTCGGCACGTCCTCCTCGGAAAGCGCGATGCCGCTGCTGATGGAGAAGCTGGAACGGGCCGGTTGCCCCAAGCCGATCGTCGGCCTGGTCGTGCCGACCGGTTATTCGTTCAACCTCGATGGCACCAACATCTACATGTCGCTGGCAACTTTGTTCATCGCCCAGGCCACCAACACCCATTTGAGCTTCGGAGAGCAGATGCTGCTGATGGCAGTCGCGATCTTGTCGTCCAAGGGTGCCGCCGGCGTAACCGGATCGGGCTTCATCGTGCTCGCCGCAACCCTGTCGGTGGTTCCTTCGGTGCCGGTCGCGGGCATGGCGCTGATCCTCGGCGTCGACCGCTTCATGAGCGAATGCCGGGCGCTCACCAATTTCGTGGGCAACGCGGTGGCGACGATCGTGGTCGCGCGCTGGGAAGGCGCGGTCGACCTCGCCCGCCTGCGCGCGGCCTTCGCAGGGGCGGGCGGCGACCTGACCGAGTCGGAGAGCGACGCCCTGCAGATCGAAGGCCGGAGTGACGTCGAGACCTGATCAACGCTGCGTGATCGGCAGGTGCTCGCGGCGGATCCGGATCGAACGCATCGCCAGCCGGACCTCCCACAGAAAAAGGCACAGGCCGATGATCAGGAACAGCATCGCCAGGATGAACAAGACGGCAACGGCGGTGCCGAACTTGATCGCCGCCAGATCGGCGACGAACAGCAGGGCGACGACCAGGCAGACGAAGAGCGCGCTGGCGGTGCAGGCGCTGATCGCGTGATTGACCACGTGCATCCGCCGATCGAGCAGGACGAGCTCGTTGGACGCGCGAACCCGTTGATCCTCGTCGAAGCCCTTGAAGTCTGCCTCCAGGGCGCGCGCGCGATCGACCACGCGGGCAAGACGCTGCGCGAGGACGTTGAGGATCGCGCCGACACCGGCCAGCAGGAATACCGGCGCGATCGCCAGCTGGATGAGGTGCGCGATCTGCGAGACGTTGCCGGTATATTCCATGTGCTCGGAGTGAAGCGGATCGGCAGGAGAAGATCAAGCCGGACCAAGCTGCGGTGCGGCTTGCCCCCGCGCCGATCCCTCGTCAGGATGGCGGAGGCGCCGCCAGGGGGAGACACGGAGCGGATGAAGATATCATGAGGAGCTGGCCGAACACGCTCGCGACATGGCTGCTCGCGGCCGTGATGCTGGCGGGGTGCGTAACCCGCAGCCCCTCCGGCGACGGGCTCGACGAGATCGCCAAGGACTATGTCCAGCTTCAGCTCGAGATTGGGGAGCGGGAGCCGGGCTATATCGACGCCTATTACGGCCCCGCCGAATGGCAGGCTGCGGCGAAATCGGCGCCGCGATCGCTAGCCGAGCTCGCCATCGCCGCCGACGACCTCTCCCGGCGCGCCGAGGCGATCGACGACGGCCGATTGGAACGCATGGAGCAGCGCCGCCGCGCCTTCCTGGTCGCGCAGCTCAAGGCCGCGGCAACGCGGCTTCGGATGCTGCGGGGCGAGAAGCTCGCTTTCGCCGACGAGGCCGAAGGGCTGTTCGGGGTGCGGCCCGCGCTCAAACCGCTCGCCGCCTACGATCCCATTCTTGGCAAAATCGAGGCGCTGGTGCCCGGCAGCGGGACACTGGCCGAGCGGGTCGACGCCTTCCAGGATCGTTTCGTCATCCCGAAAGACCGCCTCGAACCCGTGTTCCGCGCCGCCATCGCCGAATGCCGCAGGCGAACGCTGGCCCACATCAAGGTTCCCGCCGAGGAGAAGTTCACCCTGGAGTTTGTCACCGGCAAGAGCTGGGGTGGCTACAATTGGTACCAGGGCGGCGCCACCAGCCTGATCCAGGTCAATACCGATCTTCCCATCCGGATCAGCCGGGCGATCGATCTCGGGTGCCACGAGGGTTATCCGGGCCATCACGTTTACAACATGCTGCTGGAGCGCGAGCTGGCGCGGGCGCGTGGCTGGGTCGAATATACAATCTACCCGCTTTATTCGCCCCAATCCCTGCTCGCCGAAGGATCCGCCAATTACGGCATCGACCTCGCCTTTCCAGGCAAGGACGCGGTCGCGTTCGAGACGAGCCGCCTCTACCCGCTTGCCGGCCTGCCGGCGGCGGAGGCGGACCATCACCACGCTCTGCTGGAGGCGATGCGCGACCTCGCGGGCGCGCGCTTCACGATCGCGGCCGAGTTCCTGGAGGGCCGGATCGATCGCGAAGCCGCGATCGCCCTCATTCAGAAATACCAGCTCGTCTCCCGTCCGCGCGCCGAGCAATCGCTCGCCTTCACCGAGCAATATCGATCCTACGTGATCAATTACGGACTCGGGCAGGATTTGGTGCGCGCCCATGTCGAGGCGGCAGGGCCAGGCGCCGAGGAACGCTGGGCGGCGATGGCGCGTATCCTGTCCGAGCCGACCCTGCCGAGTGATCTGGTGGCCGATTGATGCGAATCTTCCATTCCCCCCGTCAGCGGGCGCACGCGCCCGAGAAGGAGCTGCACAATGGCGCCTTCGTTCCGTTCGCCGAACATCCCGGACGCGTGGATGCGATTCTCGCGGCAGTCGGCCGGACCGAGGAGCCGGTCGACCATGGCGAAGCGCCGATCCTGCGAGTCCACGGCCGTGCCTACGTCGCCTTCCTGAAGACGGCTTTCGACGAGTGGCGGGCCGCGGGACGGCCCGGCGATGCCGCGGGCTATGTGTGGCCGATCGTCGGCCGTCGACCGCTCCATCTCAGCCGGATCGATGCCAAGCTCGGGCAGTATAGCTACGACGCCTCGACTCCGATTGCTGCCGGAACCTGGCAGGCAACCTATTGGTCGGCGCAATCCGCGCTGTCGGGCCTGGATGCCGTTCTCGGCGGCGAACCTGCCGCCTTCGCTTTGTGCCGGCCGCCCGGCCACCACGCCGGAGCGGATTATGCCGGCGGCTATTGCTATCTCAATGCGGCGGCGGTGGCGGCCCAGGCAGCGATCGATGCCGGGCGGAAGCGCGTGGCGATCCTCGACGTCGACTATCATCATGGCAACGGCACTCAGGACATCTTCCTCGACCGGGGCGACGTCTTCTTCGCTTCGATCCATGCCGACCCGCGCACCGACTATCCCTTCTATTGGGGCCATGCCGACGAGGTGGGCGTCGGCGCAGGAGAGGGCACGACCTTGAACCTGCCGCTGCCGCGCGGCACCGGCATCGACGCGTTCGAGGCCGGTCTCGATCGCGCCTTGGCAGCCATCGCCGGCTTCGGCGCGGAGCTGATCGTCTGCTCTTTCGGCGCTGATACCTTCGCGGGCGATCCGATCAGCTTCTTCGAACTGCGTACGGAGGATTACGCAGCGGTTTCCCGCCGGATTGCGGCCGCCGGGCTGCCGACCCTGATCATCATGGAAGGCGGCTATGCGGTCGATGCGCTGGGTGCCAATGTCGCCAGCTTCCTCGGCGGCTTCTGACCGCAGAGGAAGCCGTACTCAGCTCAGGCGCCCGAGCCGATGGTAAAGATTGGCGAATTTCGTCGAGTCCGGCTGATCGCGGACGATCGGCAGATAATGCTCGATCGCGCTGCGGATCAGCCGGAAATCCTCGTTCGAGAAGACGGCGCGGGGGCGTTGCGGTTCAGTCATGACGTCAGTCCTTTCGGGTGTGGTGAGGGTCATTCCGCGGCGGCGGCGGCGAACTGTTCGGCTTCGGTCGACTGGGCGAGTGCGGTGGTCGACGCAGACCCGCCGGCGACAGTCTCGGCAACCAGATCGAAATAGCCGGTTCCGACTTCGCGCTGATGACGGGTGGCGGTGTAGCCTTCCGCTTCCGAAGCAAATTCGGCTTGCTGAAGCGCGGAATAGGCCGCCATCCCGCGGCTGCGATAGGCGCTGGCAAGAGTGAACATGCCGTGGTTGAGGCTGTGGAAGCCAGCCAGGGTCACGAACTGGAATTTGTAGCCCATCGCGCCCAGCTCGCGCTGGAAGCGGGCGATCGTCTCGGCATCGAGCTTGGCCTCCCAATTGAAGCTGGGCGAGCAGTTATACGCCATCATCTTGCCGGGATGCGCTTCCTGCACCGCCTCGGCGAACCGTTTCGCTTCCTCGAGGTTCGGGTGGCTTGTTTCCCACCACAAGAGATCCGCATGTTCGGCGAATGCGATCCCGCGCTTGATGCAGTGATCGACACCCGTTCCCTCCCGTAGCCGGAAGAATCCTTCCGGCGTCCGCTCGCCCGTCAGGAACTCGTGATCGCGTTCGTCGACATCTGACGTGATCAGTCTGGCGCTCTCCGCATCGGTGCGCGCAATCAGGACTGTCGGGACGCCGCACACGTCCGCGGCGAGGCGCGCAGCATCGAGGTTGCGAATGTGCGCCTGGGTCGGGATCAGCACCTTGCCGCCAAGATGTCCGCATTTCTTCTCGGAGGCGAGCTGATCCTCGAAATGGACTCCGGCGGCCCCGGCCTCGATATAGGCTTTCATGATCTCGAAGCAGTTGAGCGGTCCGCCGAAACCGGCTTCCGCATCGGCGACAATCGGCGCGAACCAGTTCCGCCGGGCGCCGCCCTCGGCATGCTCGACCTGGTCGGCGCGGTGCAGCGTGCGATTGATCCGGCGGCAGAGCTCCGGTCCGGCATTGGCCGGGTAGAGAGACTGGTCCGGGTACATGGCGCCGGCGGTGTTCGCGTCCGCGGCGACCTGCCAGCCCGACAGGTAGATGGCCTCGAGCCCGGCACGAACCATCTGCATCGCCTGGTTGCCAGTGACCGCGCCAAGGGCATGGACGTACGGCCGGTCACGGAGCAGCGACCACAGACGGTCGGCTCCATACCGGGCTAGGCTGTGTTCGACCGCAAGCGACCCGCGCAGCCGCTCGACATCGTTAGCGTCGTAGGGCCGGGAGATGCCGTCGAAGCGGCCAGGTGGGGCGTGAACGAGCGTAGCGAAATTGGACATGATCTAACCTCCAAGCGCACCCTGGGTAAGCGCACGCACCGAGGCATGTCCCTTCGAAAGAGGTCGGCGTGTCATCTTGTGTCTTGCGACAGCTGTAAATCTTTGACAGTCTTCTGAGATGCCGAGTGCAGAACGGAAGCTCTTTCTTGGCGGTCGTCTCAGACGACTGCGCCGCGAACTCGGTCTGAACCAGAGCGCCATGGCCGCCGAGCTTGGCATCTCACCTAGCTACTTGAACCACCTGGAGCGGAACCAGCGGCCGGTTACCGCCCAGGTTCTGCTCCGGCTCGCCGAGCTGTACGACGTCGATCTCAAGACCTTCGCGGCCGAGGGATCCGACGGCACCGGACTCGATCAACTGGCGGAAATCTTCTCCGATCCCCTGTTCGCCGACCTTGGCATTCCCCGCTACGAATTGCTCGAAGTCACCGACAATGCTCCCTCCGTGGCGGACGCGATCGCGCGGCTATACGCCGCTCTGATCGAACGGCGGCAGCATCCCGACGGCGGTGCACAGGACGAGACATCCCTCGTCACGCCCGAAGCCTGGGTCCGCGACCATATTCAGGCGCAGCGCAATTACTTCCCCTATCTGGAGGAAGCGGCCGAGACCTTGGCGGGCGCGCTGAGCGAACCCGCTTTGCTGTTCGAAGCAGTCCGTCGTCGGCTGCAGGAGGCGTACGGAATCGGGTTGCGGGTCGTTCCTCCGGAAGTGCTCGACTTCGCCAGCCAGGCCTATGACGTCCATCGCAAGCGGTTGATGCTGTCCTCGCTGCTTCGAGCCGAAAGCCGAAGCTTCGGTGCAGCCTATCAGCTCGCCTTGTTCGAATTCGCCCCGATTTTGAAGCGTATGGTCGATATGGCCGGGGCACCGGACACACCGACCCGGCGCCTGCTGCATATGGCGCTGGCCAATTACGCCGCGGCGGCCATGCTGATGCCCTACGGCCGGTTCGCGGCAGCCGCCGAAGCGCAACGCTATGACGTCGATCGCCTCTGCGCGGAATTCGGCGCAAGCGTCGAGCAGGTCTCCCATCGGCTGACGACGTTGGCGCGCGCGGGCGCGCGCGGCATTCCCTTCTTCATGCTTCGGGTCGACGCCGCCGGGAATATCTCCAAGCGCTTCGCCGGGGAAAGCTTCCCCTTCTCGCGCTTCGGAGGCACCTGCCCCCGCTGGAACCTCCACGCGGCCTTCCAGACCCCCGGGCGTGTCGCGACACAGATCGTCGAGACGCCCGACGGCCAGCGCTTCTTCACCATGGCCCGCACCATCGACCGCGCCGTCCGCCTCGATCCGCGGGAATCGTCGCAACTTGCGATCGGTCTCGGCTGCGACGTCAAACATGCGGCCCGGATCGTCTATGCGGACGGGCAGGACCTGGCCAAACCGCTGGTCACCCCGATCGGTCCCGCCTGTACGATTTGCCCGCGCATGCGATGCCCACAGCGCGCCGCGGCGCCGGCCGGCCGCACGCTAGCGATCAACGAGCTCCAGAAGACGATCTCGCCTTATCCTTTCCTCGGCTGATGCGGGTAGCCACGAGCCTTCCCCGTTGCTGCGCCGCGGCCCCACGCCTGGCGTCTTCAATCTGCGGGCGAACTCGGTTACGGCGCGCGGCATGGCAAGCGATACACCAGAGACTGAAGAAGGCGCCCTGCTGGCGCGCATCGGCACCGCGCCCGATCTGCAGGCGCTCGAAGCCGAACGCGTTGCGGCGCTCGGCAAGCAAGGCACGATCACCGCGTTGCTGAAGACGATGGGTCAGATGACCCCGGAACAGCGCCAGGTCGAAGGGCCGCGCATCCACGGTCTGCGCGAGCGCGTGACGACCGCGCTCGCCGATCGCAAGGCCGCGCTCGAGGCGGAGGCACTGGAACGGAAACTCGCCACCGAGATGCTGGACATGACCTTGCCGGCGGAGCCGCGGCTGCAGGGCAGCGTGCACCCGGTCAGCCAGGTGATGGACGAACTTGCCGAAATCTTCGCCGACCTCGGCTTCTCAGTCGCGACCGGTCCCGAAATCGAGGACGACTGGCACAATTTCACGGCGCTCAACATTCCCGAGAGCCATCCCGCCCGGGCGATGCACGACACCTTCTATTTCCCGGACGGCGAGAGCGGCGAGCGCAAGATGCTGCTGCGCACCCACACTTCGCCGGTGCAGATCCGCACGATGGTGCAGCAGAAGCCGCCGATCTACATCATCGCGCCGGGACGGACCTATCGCTCCGACAGCGACGCCACCCACACGCCGATGTTCCACCAGGTCGAAGGCCTGGTGATCGATCGCGGCATCCATATGGGCCACCTCAAGTGGACGCTCGAGACCTTCCTCAAGGCCTTCTTCGAACGTGAGGACATCGTCCTGCGGCTGCGGCCCAGCTATTTTCCGTTCACCGAGCCCGGCGCCGAAGTCGATGTCGGCTTTTCGATGGAGAAGGGCAAACGAGTCATCGGCGGCTCCGAGGGCTGGATGGAGGTGCTCGGCTCCGGGATGGTGCATCCCAAAGTGATCGCCGCCTGCGGCCTCGATCCGGAGGAATGGCAGGGCTTTGCCTTCGGCTGCGGCATCGACCGTCTTGCCATGCTGAAATACGGAATGGACGATTTGCGCGCCTTCTTCGACGGCGACCTGCGCTGGCTCAAACATTACGGCTTTTCGGCGCTCGACGTGCCGACGCTCTCGGGAGGAGTCGGCGCGTGAAGTTCACCCTTTCCTGGCTGAAGGACCATCTCGAGACCGAGGCGTCCGTCGAGACGATCGTCGAGACCCTGACCGCGATCGGCCTGGAGGTCGAGAGCGTCGACAACCCGGCCGAGAAGCTTGCTCCGTTCGTGGTCGCCCATGTGCTTACCGCCGCGCCCCATCCCCAGGCTGACAAATTGCAGGTGCTGACCGTCGACGCCGGCAGCGGCGACACATTGCAGGTCGTCTGCGGCGCGCCCAATGCGCGCGCTGGAATGAAGGGTGTACTCGGACCGCCCGGAGCCTACGTCCCCGGAAGCGGCTTCACGCTCGGGATCAAGCCGGTGCGCGGCGTCGAGAGCCGCGGCATGATGTGCTCGGTCCGGGAGCTCGAACTTGGTGACGAGCATGACGGCATCATAACCCTTCCCGATGACGCTCCGGTGGGCGCCAATTATGCCGCCTGGGCCGGCCTCGACGATCCCGTGATCGACGTGTCGGTGACGCCCAACCGGCAGGATTGCATGGGCGTCTACGGCATCGCGCGTGATCTCGCCGCCGCTGGCCTCGGTACGCTGAAGCCCATCGCGGTCGCACCTGTCGAAGGCGGCTTCCCCTGCCCGATCGCGATCCGGATCGACGATCCCGAAGGCTGCCCGGCCTTTTTCGGCCGCGTCGTTCGGGGCGTGCGCAATCGCCCTTCCCCCACCTGGCTGCAGCAGCGGCTGAAGGCGGTCGGCCAACGTCCGATCAGCGCCCTCGTCGACATGACGAACTACATCATGCTGAGCTACGGCCGCCCACTCCATGTCTACGATCTCGCCGCGCTGACCGGCGCGATCGCTGCCCGCAAGGCCCGAGATGGCGAGGAAGTGCTTGCGCTCAACGGCAAGAGCTACCGCCTCGACCCGACGATGACCGTGATCGCCGACGACGCCGGTGTGCACGACATCGGCGGCATCATGGGCGGGGAGCATAGCGGGGTGACGGAGACGACGACCGACATCCTGATCGAATGCGCCTTCTTCGATCCGGAGGCGATCGCCCGAACCGGACAGAAACTTACCTTGACCTCGGATGCCCGTTCGCGGTTCGAGCGCGGTGTCGATCCGGCTTTCCTCGACACCGGCCTTGCGCTCGCGACCGCAATGGCAATCGAGCTCGTCGGCGGCGAAGCCTCAGAAGTCGTCCGCGTCGGCACGCCGCCGATCCCGCAGAAGATCGTGGCCTACCGGCCGGAACGCGCTCGCACGCTCGGCGGGCTCGATGTCGCGGAGGGGCGCCAGCAGGAGATCCTGACACGCCTCGGCTTCACGGTCGAGGCCGGCGAGACCTGGCGCATCGCGGTTCCGAGCTGGCGCCGTGACGTCGACGGCGCCGCGGACATCGTCGAGGAAGTGATCCGCATCGAGGGGCTCGACAAAGTCGCTTCCATGCCGCTGCCGCGAGCCGCCGGCGTCGCCCGTCCGACGGCGACGGCGGAACAGCTGCTGGAGCGCAAAGCCCGGCGAACCGCGGCCGCGCGCGGGCTCAACGAGGCGGTCACATGGAGCTTCATCGCCGAAGAGGAAGCGGCGCCGTTCGGCGGCAGTGCCTGGACGCTCGCCAACCCGATCAGCGAAGAGCTGAAGGCCATGCGTCCGTCTCTGCTGCCCGGTCTGCTCGCGGCGGCGCGCCGGAACACCGCACGAGGTGCCGAGACCATCCGCTTGTTCGAGATCGGACGGCGCTACCTGGTCGAGGGCGAGCGCCCGACGCTGGCCTTCGTCCTCGCCGGCAATCGCGGACCACGCCACTGGCGCGGCGGCAAGGTCCAAGCCTTCGACGCTTATGACGCCAAAGCGGAGGCGCTCGCCATTCTCGCTGCGATCGGCGCTCCCGTCGACAATCTGCAGGCGCTGGCAGGAGCTTCGGCGGTCTACCATCCCGGCCGCTCGGCGCGCCTCAGCCTGGGCCCGAAGAACGTGCTGGCGGAGTTCGGCGAACTCCACCCCGCCTCCCTCAAGGCGTTCGACCTGCAGGGGCCGGTGGTGGCGGCCGAAATCTTCCTCGACGCCATTCCCCAGAAACGCGGCGCCGCCGGTCATATGCGCGACGCGTATCGCCCGCCGGCACTGCAGGCGGTGAAGCGTGATTTCGCCTTCCTGGTGGGCGAATCGGTTCAAGCGGAAGCGCTGCTGCGCGCGATACGCGGCGCGGACAAACAGGCGATTACATCGGTTGCCCTGTTCGACCTCTTCACCGGCCAGGGCGTTATGGAGGGTGAGAAGTCACTCGCCTTCGAAGTGACCTTGCAGCCGAACGAAAAGAGCTTCACCGACGACGAACTGAAGGCGATCTCGGACCGCATCGTTGCGGCCGCTGCCAAGGCCGGTGCCCGGCTGAGAGATTGATCAGGATTGGCGGGGGTGCGCTTCACGACGAAGCGCCCCCGTTCGTCTCCACTCGCAATCGCTCCATTGCGCGCCGGCGCTGAAGACGGATCCGTGTCCAATCATGGGACTGGGCGCCGGATCGATACAAACGCGCGCCGTCACCCCGGATTATCCCCAGTTGACCGCTGGGCTTCTCTCGCGGAAGTTCCTCGGAAACGGGGGAGAGGAAAGTCATGCCGATACAGGGCAGCTGTCACTGCGGAAAAGTCGCCTTCAGCCTTGCCGAGGGTCCACCTGCACGTGCGATGGCATGTAATTGCTCAATTTGCCGGCGAAAGGGGTATCTCCACCACTTCACCATCCCGGCACGTTTCACGCTGAACTGCAGCCGTGACGACATTCAGGTCTATTCGTTCAAGACGCACGCCGTTCGCCATCAATTCTGCAAAACCTGCGGTTGTGCGCCGTTCGCCGAAGGACTTGGCTCCTACGGAGAGCCGATCATCGAGATCAACCTGCGCTGCGTCGATGGGCTCGATGTCGAGCGGCTGGAAGTCGTCCCCTATGACGGCGCCAGTCGGTAGCCCATGATCCCGTCCGCCTAACCGGCCGGACCCGCTCTGCGCTTTCGGGAGCAGCCCCCTGCGTCAATCCGGTCCTTGCGCTCGCCCTTCACCCTGCTATTGCGACTGATTATCAATTTATGCGCAGCGTGAATGGTGCGGCGACGGCTGGCGACATTGCCGCCTGGCAGCGCTGGCCCTGCCGATCGGCGCCTTCGTCCGGGCCTTTGCCCGCCGTCATTGATCAAAGGATCGAACGTCTGATGCCCCCCTCCCTTTCCTCCGTCCCGCTCCTCGCCTGCGCGGCCCTGGCCGCACCAGCCGGAGCGCAAACGTCCGGGCCGGCCGACGAAGCGATCATCGTCACTGCCCCCAATTATGTGCCGGCGGGCAGCGAAGCGGCCAACAAGGGCGAGATCCCGCTGATCGAGACGCCGCAGTCGGTAACGGTGATCAGCCGCGATCAGATCGATCTGCTCGACTGGTCGAACCTCGCTCAGACGGTGCGCTACGTCGCCGGCGTCACCGGCGAGAATTACGGCCCCGACGAGCGGGTCGACTGGCTGACGATGCGGGGCTTCGAACCCGTGCAGTTCGTCGACGGGCTGCAGGCGTCGATCGGCTCAATCGCCAACACCGGCCTCGATCTCTATGGTGCGGAGTCGGTCGAGATCCTGAAGGGGCCGTCCTCCGTTCTGTACGGGCTCGCGCCCCCTGGCGGGATCGTCAACGTCACCAGCCGTCGCCCCCGACACGAATTCGGCGGCGAGATCGAGGCGCAGCTCGGCAACCGCGACCACTGGCAGGTCAACGGCGACGTGACCGGCCCCCTCGCCGACAGGGTGAGCGCCCGCCTGACGGCGTTGTATCGTGATCGCGGCACGCAGACCCGCAAAGTCGATTCGGAGCGGCTCTTCGTCGCGCCGGCGCTGACGCTTCGTCCAGGCCCCGACACGCGCCTGACCTTGCTCTCTTATTTCCAGCGCGATGAGGTCACCGGCGACGGCGGCGGCTTTCTGCCGGCCGCGGGGACTCTGTCGCCCAACCCGAACGGGCGTATCTCGAGCACGGCGAATCTGGGCGAGCCCGGCTACAATCGCTTTCTTCGGCGGCATTGGGGCATCGGCTACGACGTCCGTCACGATTTCAGCGACAGCCTCTCGCTGCGCCAGAACCTCAAATATACCCATCTCTATTCGGATCAGCGGGGCGTCGGCGGCAACGGCTTCGTCGATGACGATTTCGACGGCATTCCCGATGACTATCGCAGCGTCGCCCGCTACAGTTTCTCGTTCCGAGAGAATGTCGACACCTTCGCCGTCGACACTCGGCTCAACGCCGACGTGCGAACCGGTGCCGTTCGGCATGATCTTGTGGTCGGAATAGACTATCGCGACTACGATTATCTCGGCTCGAGCGCGTTCGGCTTCGGCATCCCGCCGATCGACGTCTACACCCCCGATTATGGCACTGCCATTCCGCCGCTGCCCCCGCTGCCCTTCTCCGATCAGCAGCAGAGGCAGATCGGCCTCTACGCGCAAGACCAGCTTCGGGTCGGCGGTCTGATCCTGACCGTCGCCGGACGCCACGATTGGGTGCGCGATCGGGAAAAGCTCTCCGACACACGCCGCAACTTCGGTGACTTCACCTACCGCGCCGGCCTCTCATACGTCTCTGCCAACGGCATCTCACCCTATCTGTCCTTCGCCCGTTCGTTCGAGCCGGTGGCGGGGGCGACTCGCAACGGCACCCCGTTCGATCCGACCACCGGCCGGCAGATCGAAGCCGGTCTCAAGTTCGACGCTCGCAATGCGCCCGAGGGCACCAAGCTGTTCGCGACCCTTGCCGCCTATCATCTCGCCCAGCAGAACGTGCTCACGCCGGACGCTGCCAACGTCGGCGGGGAGGCCTTTCAGGTGCAGACCGGTGAAGTGACGGTGAAGGGAGTCGAGGCCGAGCTCGTCGCGCGCTTCAACGAACGCCTCAGCCTCAATGCCTCCTACACCTACACCGATTCGGAGGTGACGAAGAGCAATGGTCCGGATCTCGGCGATCAGCTCCCGGTGACACCGCACCACAAGCTCTCCGCTCTCGCCGATTACACCTTTCAGGACGGCACGCTGGCCGGTCTCGGCGCGAGCTTCGGCATGCGGCATCTTGCGAAGAGCGCCGGCAACCTCACGTCGGCATTCGCGCCGACGGTGTTCGTGAATCCGGCGGCGACCCTGTTCGACGGTTCGCTCCATTATGATCGCGCGAGCTGGCGATTCGCGCTGACCGCGAGCAACCTGTTCGACAAGGATTATGTCGCTCGCTGCTACAGCAACACAAATTGCTTCTTCGGTACGCGGCGGGTGGTGACGGCAAGCATCGTCCGACGCTTTTGACCTGATTCGTGCGGGCGGCGACCCTCGCCCGCGCGCAAGCGCGGATGCCCCCGAAGGGAAGGTCTCGGATGCTGCAAGAAATTGGAGCGGGCGAAGGGATTCGAACCCTCGACCCCAACCTTGGCAAGGTTGTGCTCTACCCCTGAGCTACGCCCGCTCGACGCTGCACCGCTCGTGATGAACGGCTGGGGTGCGGGGCTGATAGCGCCGCCTTTCGGGGTGCGCAACCCCGAATGCGAAAGGGTTGGCAGACAGGTGCGGAATCCCACATAGGGCAGGAACTCAACGATCTTGGAGAGACGAACGTGGCGACATTGGGCATGAGCGCGGCGGAGAAGGAAGCGCTGGACGCCTTCAAGCGCGACGTCATCGATCCGTCGATGAGCGCCCTCATCATTCTCGATTTCTGGGCGGAATGGTGCGGCCCGTGCAAACAGCTGACCCCGATCCTCGAAAAGGTTGCGGGTGAATATGCCGATCGCGGCGTCAAGCTGGTCAAGGTCAATGTCGACGAGAATCGCCTCGTCGCGGCACAATTCCGAGTGCAGTCGATCCCGACCGTTTACGCGATCTTCCAGGGGCAGCTCGTCGCCGATCTGACGCCGGCGCGGACGGAGGGCCAGCTCACCCGAATCCTAGACCAGATTCTGCAGCAGCTGCCGATCGAAGGCGAGGCCCAGCAACTCGAGGCCGAAATCGAGCCGCTGATTGCGATGGGCGAGCAGGTGCTCGCGGACGGCGACGGTGAGCGGGCCGCCAGCATCTTCGGCCAGATCCTGGAAATGGCGCCCGACAATGTCGACGTGATTGCCGGCCTTGCCCGTGCCCTGGCAGCCGCCGGACGCGCCGACGAAGCGCGCACTTTGCTCGATGGCGTGCCCGAGAAGGACGCGAACAACCCGGCGATCGCCCGCGCCCGTTCGGCGATCGCCCTGTCCGAGATCGCTCCGGCCGGCGAGGACACACGTGCGCTCGAGCAGCGGATCGCCGCCAATGCCGACGATCACGACGCACGCTACGAGCTTGCCGGATTGCTGATGGCGGCAGGCCAGCGCGACGCCGCCGCGGACCACTTGCTGGAGAGCATCCGCAGGGACCGCGATTGGAACGAAGGCGCCGCGCGCAAGCGGCTGCTCCAGTTCATCGAAGTGGTCGGGCTCGAGGATTCCTGGGCCGGCGATCAGCGCCGCAAGCTCTCGGCCATTCTGTTCACCTGATGGCCGACCCGCTGCGAATCCCGATCTTCCCACTGGCGGGCGCTTTGCTGTTCCCCCGTACGCAGCTTCCGCTGCACATCTTCGAGCCGCGCTATCGGGCGATGATCCGGGATGCCCTGGCAGGGGATCGCCTGATCGGCATGATCCAGCCTCGCGATCAGCAGGACATTCCGGCTCTGTTTGAGACCGGCTGTCTCGGCCGGATCGAAACCGCGGAAGAGCTGGACGACGGACGGTTCAACATCGTCCTCGAGGGCCTGACCCGCTTTCGTGTCACGCGCGAGATACGGGCGGAGACGCTCTATCGACAGGTCGAGGCGGATCGAAGTCCCTTCGCCGACCATGAGGAGGACGATCCGCTCGGCATCGCGCAAAGGGCCGAGCTCGAGCAGGAAGCCCGGCGGTACGCCGATGCGCTCGGCTACGCCGTCGATTGGGAGGCGGTCTCGCGGCTCGACGACGAG
This sequence comes from Sphingosinicella sp. BN140058, assembly GCF_004135585.1. Taxonomy (NCBI): domain Bacteria; kingdom Pseudomonadati; phylum Pseudomonadota; class Alphaproteobacteria; order Sphingomonadales; family Sphingosinicellaceae; genus Sphingosinicella; species Sphingosinicella sp. BN140058. Next base: position 2,324,624 of record NZ_CP035501.1, read on the forward strand.
ATGCTGGTCAACGGGATCGCGCAGATCGCGCCGCTCGACGTCGGCTCGAAGCAAGCGCTGCTGGAAGCACCGGCGATCTCGGATCGCTGTGAATTGCTCGTCCAGTTCATGCAGTTTCAGCGCATGATCCCCGGCGGCGCCGACGGACCGGAGACGATGCAGTGAGCCCGGATCTGATCGCCCGCCTGGTCTGCCCGGTCACCCGCGGGCGGTTGCGGCTGAACGAAAACAAGGATTTCTTGATTTCGGATGCCGCGAGCCTCGCTTACCCGATCCGCGATGGCGTGCCCGTCCTGATCGTCGAAGAGGCTCGGCACTTGGACGAAGCTTCGTGATCCAGCGCCGTCATCGGGTTGGTGCTGCGATCTCCTGAATTCAGATCTGGAGCCCGCGCAACAGCAACGGTAGATCGCCCGTCTCCCCGCGGGCCTCCGCCATGAGCTGCGCACGCAAGGGCCCGATGCGCTGAACGATGCCCATGCCGAAGCGGCGAATCGCCGAAGCCGTACGACCGGGAACGCCATAGATCCGGGTCAGGCCGTCGGTCGCGGCCGCAACCATGAATGTGTCTAGGCTTCGCCACTTCTCATAGCGGGTGAGCAACTGCGCATCGCCGAGGTCCAACCCCAGCCGGGCACCCTCGACGAGCACTTGAGCAAGCGCAGCGGCGTCACGAAAGCCGAGGTTGAGGCCCTGACCCGCGATCGGATGGATGCCATGCGCGGCGTCGCCGACGAGGGCGAGCCGCTGGCCGGTAATGGTGGCCGCATGATGGAAGCCGAGCGGATAGCTCCACCGCGGTCCGGCGATTTCAATCCGGCCGAGAAAACCGCCCATCCTCTTCTCGATCTCGGCAGCGATCGCCCGCGCGGGCAGATCGACGATCGCGGCCGCGTCGGCCGCGGGGACCGACCACACGATCGCGGAGCGTGTCCCGGGCAGCATCGGCAGGATCGCGAACGGTCCGCTCGGATAGAAGATTTCGTAGGCGGTGCTTTCGTGAACATATTCGTGGCGGATCGTCAGCACGATCGCATGGTGATCGTAGCTCCACCGGGCCATCGCGATTCCCGCCGCGTCGCGCGTCGGCGAATTGCGCCCTTCGGCCGCGATCAGCAGCGGGGCGGCAATCATCCGGCCGTCCTGCAGCGCGACGCGCACGCCGGTGCCGTCCCGAACGACATCCGCCGCCGCTGCCGGCATCAGCAACTGGATGTTGGCTGCCTCGGCCGCAGTCTCGCGCAGCGCCTGACGAAGCCGGCGATTCTCGTACATGATGCCGAGCGGATCGTCGCCCTCCTCGGGATCGAAGACGATACCGCCCGGCTCCAGCCCTTCGCTGACCCGAATCGAGCGGATCGGGCAGCCTTCGCCCTCAAGCCTGGCACCGACTCCGATGGCTTCCAGCATCCGCCAGGAGGCACTCGACACCGCGGTGGCGCGGCCGTCATGAGCCGGCGCCAGAGTGAGCTCCGGATCGGCCGGGTCGACGACGATGCTCGACAGACCGTGGCGATCAAGGGCGATGGCGGTGGTGAGGCCGACGAGGCCGCCGCCGAGGATGATGACGTCCGCGCGATCCATGGCTCTGCCCCTAGCCCTTCGATGTTGGACGGGGAAGCGCTTTGCAATGCCGACCCCGACCATTGCCCATCATTCGCGCCGGCTATCGATACCGTTCGTCACGATCGGACAACGTGACAGTGTCTAAATCGTCTACAAATCCTTAAGATGTGCGCAAACGGTCTCATGTCGGGTGCAAAGCGCAGCTCGAAATGGGCGGGCGCTTGACCCGGGACTCTCCCGAAGCGCATGAACGGCAGACGGAACATACGGGGCACGGGAATGGCGACAAGGGCAGCGCAGGGCGCTCGTCAGGAGCGCATGGCACATTGGCGGGACGGCGTCAGGCGCGGCGCCCGGCGAACGGGCGCGCTTGCCGGAGGCGGCGCCCTCGTCGCGGCGGCTTTGCTGTCGGCGCTGGCCCTCGCGACCTATCACACCACCGATCCCGCCTTGAACACTGCGGCTGCCGGTCCGGTTTCGAACTGGCTTGGCGCACCAGGGGCGTGGGCTGCAGATCTGCTGCTCACCCTGTGGGGCGTCGCAGTCGTCCTGATCCTGCCGTTGCCGTTCCTCCTCGGCGTGCGGATCGCGAGCGGCAGCGGCGTGGGTCGATGGGGCAAAGGCCTGCTGCTCAGCCTCGCTGGGCTCGCCCTGGTCGGGACCGGCGCGGCATTGCTGTCGGGAGAGGCCGTGAACGGCCTTCCCGCCGGCTGGGGCGGAGCGTTCGGCCTGTCCATCGCCAAGCTGGTCGGTGTCGGCCTGGCGGCGATCGGAGATTCCGGCGTCACCGAGCCGTTCCGAATCGCTCTGATGGGCGTGTTCGGCCTCGCCGGGCTGGTGCTGCTCTGGATGGGTCTCGCCCCCCGATCGGAGGAGCTGAGCTGGATCGCATCGCGGCGGCTGGGCCGGCTGCGCGGTGCGCGCGCCGATGAAGGAGATTATGCCGATCACGACGACGACGCGGAGTATGAAGACGACGATCTTCCTGCCGCGTCCGAGCGGCCCGCCCGCGCGCCGGTGATCAACCAGCCGGAGCAATCACGAACCGTCATCAAGGACCGGCCCGCAGCACCGACCCCCGACACGCGCCGGCCCAACAAGGAACGGCAGGCGCAGCTCGCGCTCGGCGATTCCTACCAGCTGCCGCCACTCGAGCTGCTCGCGCCGCCGCCGCCCAGTTCCGCAGGCACGCTCGACAAGGCGGCGCTCGAGCGCAATGCACGGCTGCTCGAGACCGTGCTCGAAGACTTTTCGGTGAAGGGCGAGATCGTCGAGGTTCGACCCGGGCCCGTCGTCACCATGTACGAACTCGAGCCGGCCAGCGGAATCAAGGCGAGCCGGGTGATCCAGCTCGCCGACGATATCGCCCGAAACATGTCGGCGCTCTCGGCCCGCGTCGCCACCATTCCCGGCCGCACGGTGATCGGCATCGAGCTTCCCAACGTGAAGCGGGAAATCGTCGCCCTTTCGGAGCTGATCGCCAGCCAGGCATTCGAGGATCAGGTCGCGCAGCTGCCGATCGTGCTCGGCAAGAACATCGCGGGCGACCCGGTCGTCGCCGACCTCGCGCCGATGCCCCACCTGCTCGTTGCCGGCACCACCGGCTCCGGCAAGTCGGTCGGCCTCAACTGCATGATCCTGTCGCTGCTCTACCGTTTGACGCCCGAGCAGTGCAAAATGATCATGATCGATCCGAAGATGCTCGAACTCAGCATCTACGACGACATCCCCCATCTGCTGGCGCCGGTCGTCACCGAGCCTGCCAAGGCGATCCGCGCGCTCAAGTGGACGGTCGAACAGATGGAAGAGCGCTACCGGATGATGGCGTCCGTCGGCGTCCGCCAGCTCTCCAGCTTCAACGCCAAGGTTCGTGAAGCGAAGAGCAAGGGCCAGCCGCTCGGGCGCCGGGTGCAGACCGGATACGATGCCGAGACGGGGCAGCCGAAATACGAGATGGAGGAGCTCGAATATGAGGTCCTCCCCCAGATCGTGGTGGTCGTCGACGAACTCGCCGACCTGATGATGACCGCCGGCAAGGAGGTCGAGTTCCTGATCCAGCGCCTCGCCCAGAAGGCGCGTGCCGCCGGCATCCACCTGATCATGGCCACCCAGCGGCCGTCGGTCGACGTCATCACCGGCGTGATCAAGGCCAACCTGCCCACCCGAATCTCCTTTGCGGTGACCTCGAAGATCGATTCCCGCACCATTCTTGGCGAGCAGGGCGCGGAACAGCTGCTCGGCAAGGGCGACATGCTCTACATGCCCGGCGGCAAGCAGATCGCCCGCGTCCACGGCCCGTTCGTGTCCGACGAGGAGGTGCGCGCGATCGCCGATCATTGGCGCGGCCAGGGAACACCCGATTACATCCAGGCGGTGACCGAAGAGCCCGAGGACGGCGGCTACATGTTCGAAGGCCAGCCGACCGGCGACGACGATGCGGAGACCCAGCTCTACCGCAAGGCCGTACAGACGGTGGCGGAAAGCCAGAAGGCGTCGACCTCGTACATTCAGCGCCAGCTCCGCATCGGCTACAACAATGCCGCCCGCCTGATCGAGCGGATGGAGAAAGACGGGATCGTCAGCACGCCCGATCATGTCGGCCGGCGTGAGGTTCTCGTCGACCCCGAGGGGCGCCCGATCTGACCGGTGACGTCAGGAAGGCGGCCGACGCAGCTCCCCTTGCGGGAACCGGCAGGTTCAGTGGGCATTCAACGCGGCGACCCTATCGCTCCCGCAAATGATGATCTCAGGAGACACATGATGTTGCGTTCGAAAGCGCTCGCGCTGGCCATGGCGCCGGCCGTCGCCGCCGCGGCGGTGATGGTGCCGCAGGCGGCGGTGCAGGCGCAGGCGACCTCGCCGCTGGCGGCGGTCACCGCTCATCTCAAGGCCGTCAACACGATGACGGCGAGCTTCAGCCAGACGGATCGGCGCGGCCAGACGCTCACCGGAACCTTCACGCTGAAACGGCCCGGCAAGATCCGCTTTCAGTACCAGCCGGACGTGCCGATGCTGATCGTGGCGGACGGCAAGAGGCTTCACATGATCGACTATGAGACCAAAAGGCCCGACAGTTGGCCGATCGGCAATTCTCCGCTCGGTGTCCTGCTCGATCCCAATCCCGATCTGGCGCGAATCGCGAAGGTCGTCCGCAGCGATTCGCAGACCCTGCTGGTCCAGGCGAAGGATCCGAAGCGGCCGCAATATGGCACGGTCACGCTCGGCTTCGCCCGGGTGCGGTCGGCACCGGCGGGCCTGCTGCTCCAGGGGTGGACCGTGATCGACGCGCAGAACAATCGCACCACCGTCAAGCTCACCAACCAGCGATTCAACGTTCCCGTTGCCGACAGCGCGTTCACGTTCCAGCGGCCGAAATAATTCAGTTTTGTTTGAGAACCGAGGAATCATTCATCCAAGCGACAGGTAGGCGGGTCTAAACAACAGACTGCGATTGCGACAGAACGGTTCGGGTTTTCCCCCTGTTGCCCAGCCGGAAAGTGCAATCCGCCTCGCGTAAACCGCTAGGTTGGCCCCCGCTCCACGCCCCCGGAGCGGGGGCCTTTCCATTTCAAGAACCGTGCGCGGGTCGAGTGTGGTGGCGGATCGGTCTTCCCGTCGCTACATGCCCCGCATGTCCTCATCTCTGAAAATCGCTTCCTGGAACATCAATTCGGTGCGCGCGCGGATCGGCATCGTTGAGCAGTTCCTTCGGTCCGAATCTCCTGACATTCTCTGCCTTCAGGAGACAAAGGTGATCGATGCCGACTTTCCGGCCGATGCCTTTCATCAGCTCGGCTACACGCATCAGATGATCCGCGGCCAGCGAATGCACCATGGCGTCGCCATTCTTTCGCGCATTCCCCTGCATGAAGATCAGCAGCACGATTGGCAGGCGAATGGCGAGGCTCGGCACATCGGCGCCCGCCTGGATTGCGGCATTCGCCTCGAGAATGTCTACATTCCGGCCGGTGGTGACGTTCCGGACCGTGAGGTGAACTCCAAGTTCGGGCAGAAGCTCGATTTCATCGAGCGAATGACGCGCTGGTCGGAAGAATGCGACTGCCCGACGATCCTGGTCGGCGACTTCAACGTGGCGCCGCTCGAGTGCGACGTCTGGAGCCACAAGCAGTTGGTCAACGTCGTCAGCCACACGCCGATCGAGGTCGAGGCGCTGAGCAGATTGCAGGCGAGCAACGACTGGGTGGATCTCGGGCGCCACTTCCATCCAGCGCCGAAACGGCTGCACACCTGGTGGAGCTATCGCTCACCCGATTTCACCAAGAACGATCGCGGTCGGCGACTCGATCACATGTGGGCGACCAAAGACGTCGCGGCGCAGGCGACGGGTCACCACGTCCACGAGCCCTGTCGGAGCTGGATCAAGCCGTCCGATCACGTGCCCCTGGTGACAGAGTTCGTCCTGTGACCGCACGCCGTGACGTCGCCCGCGGCATCGACGCGCTTCGGCGCGGCTGGACCGTGACGATCGACGGCACGGCCTTTCTCGGCGTCGAGACCGCTGACGACGCTGCGCTTTCAGGGTTCGATACGCCGCGAGCGGCCGATCTGCTGATCTCGGGCCCCCGTGCCGTGACGCTCAAGCTCGCCAACCAGCGCGAGGCCGTTCCGACCGGCCCCGTACTGATTCAGCGGGCGCCATGGATCGATCTTGCCGAAGCCATCGCGATCGCCGATCCGGCGCGGGATCTTTCCAATCCGCTGAAAGGTCCGTTTCGCGCCGGTATTGCTCCGGCCGGGGCGGAGGCCGCGATACAGCTCACCCGCGTCGCCGGCCTGCTGCCGGCGCTGTTCGCCGGCGGCACCGCCAGCGACGATTCGGTTCGGCTTTCCAGCGCGGATATCCTCGCGGCGGTGGAGCATCCCACGGTGACGATCGCGTCCCGAGCGCGGCTGCCGACCGAACATAGCGAGAAAGGCGAGATCGTCGCGTTCCGGACCGCCGGCGATCCCGCGGAGCACATCGCGCTGCTGATCGGCCAGCCGACCGGCGTTCCGCCTCTGGTTCGCCTGCACAGCGAATGCCTCACCGGCGACGTGCTTGGATCGCTGAAATGCGATTGCGGTCCGCAACTCGACGGTGCGCTGGAGGCGATCGCCGCCGCAGGATGGGGGATCCTGCTCTACCTCCGCCAGGAAGGCCGCGGCATCGGCCTGATCAACAAGCTGCGCGCTTATGCCTTGCAGGATCAGGGGTTCGACACCGTCGACGCCAATCTTCGGCTCGGCTTCGGCGACGACGAGCGCCGATTCACCGTCGCCGCGCGGATGCTCGCCGCGCTCGGCCAGACCGAGGTGCGGCTGCTCACCAACAATCCACGCAAGGCGTCAGGACTCGAAGCTGCGGGCATCAAGGTGGTCGAGCGGGTGCCGCTGCAGCGTGGCATCAATCCGCACAACGCGGCCTATCTCGAAACCAAGCGGACCCGTAGCGGCCACATGCTCTGAGCCGCGACGCGTGCCGGCGCCCGATGCGAACGGGGTGTCGCCGAAGTCGCCGCCTGCCCAGACGATCCTGGATCCGCCCATGGCGGTGCGGACGCCGCTCACCCCGGCTTCGACACGTCTCCGAACAGAAGCGCCGCGACATCGTCGAAGCTCGCTGCGATATGGCGTACACCGAGCTCCCGCAGCCGCTGCGCGTGATCGGCGCCGCAGTGACGTCCCGCGCAAAGGCCGATGACCTTCGCACCCGAGACGACGGCGCCGGTCACGCCGACCGGGCTGTCCTCGATGATCGCGCAATCCTCGATGTTCACGCCAATTTTATCGGCAGCGAGCAGGTAGAGATCGGGCGCAGGCTTGCCGCGTGCGACATGCTCGGCGCCGCTGAAGATCCTGTCGCCAAAATGGTGGCGAAGCTTGAGGTGATCGAGATGGGTGGTGATCCAGTGGCTCGAACTGGACGAGGCGATCGCTTTCGGCAGCGTCGGCGGTAGCGCCTCGATAAACGCGACCGCTCCGGCCACCGCCTCGAGGCCTTGCGCAAGGACGAGCGCATCCTCTTCGGCACGTGCGGCGTGGAAGTCGTCGGGCAGCGGCCGCCCGATCCAATTCTCGATCGCCGCGAGGAAGGCGGGTCCGGAGAGACCCATGAAATGCGCCATCGAATGCTCGGGTGTGGTCGGATGGCCGATCCGGGTCAGATAGTCGGCAATCTGGAGGTTGCCGGCATATTCGCTTTCGAGAAGGACGCCGTCGAAGTCGAAGATCAGTCCGCGAACGGTCACGCGCGCGCTCCGAACAAGGCTGTCCCGACCCGGACGTGCGTGGCGCCGATGGTGACCGCCGTCTCGAAATCGCCCGACATCCCCATGCTGAGGCCCGCGAGAGCGTTGCGCCGGGCGAGCTCCGCCAGCAGCGCGAAATAGGGCGCGGGTTCGACATCGGCGGGCGGGATGCACATCAGCCCGACCACGGGCAGATCGGCGGTGCGTGCCGCCTCGATCAGGGCCGGAAGCTCGGCGACCGCGCAGCCACCTTTCTGCGGCTCGTCACCGATGTTGACCTGGAGGAAACAGTCGGGCCGGCGGCCGCTTTTTTCCATCGCCTTGCTGAGCGCCGTGACGAGCGATGGTCGGTCGACGCCGTGAATGGCATCGAAAAGATCGACCGCCTCCTCTGCCTTGTTGGATTGCAGCTGCCCGATCAGGTGCAGCACGGCGTCGGGAAACTCGGCCTTCAGCGCCGGCCATTTCGCCTCCGCTTCCTGGACGCGATTTTCGCCGAAAACGCGCTGACCGGCTACGAGCAGCGGCCGGATCGCTTCGGGTACGTGGGTTTTGGAGACCGCGATCAGGGTCACCTCGCCGGGCTTGCGCTGCGCCAGGCGCGCCGCCTTGTCGATCCGCGACCGGATCTCGCCCAGTCGTTCCTCTGCTGCACCAATCATGGCGGCTGCTATAGGAAGCGCCATGCGCCGCCGCCAGCCTCTGCCACGCCTCTGGCTGATGACCGATGAGAGGCAAGGAGAGACTCTCTGGGACGCGCTCGAGCATCTGCCACGCGGCGCCGGCGTCATATTCCGCCATTATGGACTGCCCGTCGAGGCGCGGCGACGCCTGTTCCTGGCCGTCCGGGGGGTGGCACGTCGTCGGCGCCTGATTCTGGTCGTGGCAGGTCCGCTGCCGCTCCGCGGCGACGGCAATCATGGTCGGCGGGGTCACGGCCTGCGCACCGCGCCCGCCCATGATCTGAAGCAGATCCGGGCGGCGGAACGCGGCGGTGCGGACCTCGTCTTCCTGTCGCCGGTATTCCCGACCCGATCTCATCCCGGCCGACCTGCCCTTGGCCGGGTGCGCTTCGGTCTGCTCGCGCGTCAATGTCGAGTGCCGGTCATCGCGCTCGGCGGCGTCACGCCGCGGCTTGCAGACGGGCTGAAAGCGCTCGGCGCCTTTGGCTGGGCGGCGATCGACGCGTGGGGTGCGGGTGCGGGGCCATGCCGCGACGCGATCAGAAGCGGAAGGCGGTTCCGATGTAGACGGCCTGGCTGTCACGCCGTTGATCGCTCACCGGCTCCAGGCGATCGCGCTGGAACTTGTACCGGACGCCGCCGGTGACGTCGATGTTGCGGGTGATCTGGTACGAGCCGCCGACACCAAGCGAATAGCCATTCTCGATGGGAATGATCCGCGGGGTCGTCGGATCGGACTTGTCGACGCCGGCCTCGATTCGGCCGGTGAAGCGCTTGCCCGAATAGCTGACGCCGACTTCGGCATTCTTGCGGCCGCCGGGAAGAGTGCCGCCCTTGACCTCTGCAACGTCTCCGGACAGCGCGAAATTGCGCCAGCCGACCGACACGCCGAGATTGTAGGCGCTCGGCGTGATCGCCGTTACCGGTGTTGACGAGCTCTCCGCCGCGCGGATCGCCTGGGCCGGAGTCGCGGCGCGTGCACGCACAGCGACCCGGATGTTGCGGCTGCTGACACTCGTCGAATTGGACGGCGTGAATCGGAAATTGCCGCCGTTGAGACCGCGACGTGCAAGTTCGGCTGCCAAGCGCGGATCGGCGGCGGCCGGCGTGAACACATCGGTGCGGGACGGTGTCAGACGGTAACGCGCCGCCGGCGGGGATTTCGAGGGTGCTGCGAGCGCAGGCGTGAGCACGAGCGCAAGCGCTGCCAGCGCCACGGTCCCTGCCGCACTTATGCCAACGATCTTCAACACGCCTTACGACTCTCCCTGTCGATGTGATGTAGAGCGATGGAACGCTTCAAACCAGCAATCAGAAGTCGGTCCGAAACGAATCCTATCGGCTGTTGCACGTTGTCCACAATCGAGGTTGCACTTCCATGACACCGCTGTCCTGCATAGCGCCTGAATCGCGCGGGCCAAGACGCTTGCCGCCCGCGTCCGCTTATCTATAACGGCGCCTGACCCCCTGTAGTTTCCAAGGAACCGCCCTGATGGTACGCGCCGCCACTCTCGCCCTTTCGATCGGGCTGGCCTTCTCGCTGAGCGCCTGCGATTTCATTCAGAAGGACATCAACAAGACGCTTGGCAAGGGAGAACCGGATCGGGTGCGGGCGGCCGATCTCGCGGCGTCGAACGTCACCACGATCGGGGTGAATGCCTATCTGTGGCGCGCTGCGCTCGACACGCTTTCGTTCGCGCCGCTGGTGCAGGCCGATGCGAACAGCGGCGTGATCGTCACCGATTGGTATCAGAATCCGAACACGCAGGGCGACCGGGTCAAAGTCACCGCAACCATTCTCGATCGCGATCTGCGCGCCGACGCGCTGCGCGTCGCCGCCTCGCGGCAGGTGCTGCGCAACGGTCAGTGGGTCGACGCACCCGTCACCGCCGCCACCGTGCAGAAATTGGAGGAAGTCATCCTCACCAAGGCTCGCGACCTGCGCCGGAACGCGATCGCCGGCTAAAGGAGTTCTTACATGGCGGCGCGTTTCAATCCGCTCGAGGCCGATGCCCATTGGCAGAAAGTCTGGGAAGAGCGGGGAACCTTCCACGCCTCCGACGCGAGCGACAAGCCGAAGGCCTATATCCTCGAGATGTTCCCCTATCCGTCGGGGCGCATCCACATGGGTCATGTGCGCAATTACACGATGGGTGACGTGCTTGCGCGCTACCGTCGGATGAACGGCTTCGAAGTGCTTCATCCGATGGGATGGGACGCGTTCGGGATGCCCGCGGAGAATGCCGCGATGGAGAAGAAGGTCCATCCGGGAGCGTGGACCTGGGACAATATCGCGGCGATGCGGGCGCAGCTGAAGCGGATCGGCTTCGCGCTCGACTGGAGTCGGGAACTCGCCACCTGCGATCCGGCTTATTACGGCCAGGAACAGGCGCTGTTCCTTGATCTGTTCGAGGCAGGTCTCGTCTACCGCAAGCAGAGCGAGGTCAATTGGGACCCGGTCGACATGACCGTGCTCGCCAACGAACAGGTGATCGACGGCCGCGGCTGGCGATCAGGCGCGCTGGTGGAACGCCGCAAGCTCAGCCAGTGGTTCCTCAAGATCACCGACTTCGCAGAGGAATTGCTCGACGGCCTCGGCACGCTCGACCATTGGCCGGAGAAGGTCCGGCTGATGCAGGAGAATTGGATCGGCAGGAGCCAGGGCCTGCGGTTCCGCTTCACGCTGACGGCGCCCGCCGGCGGCGAAGACGGGTTCGAGGTGTTCACGACCCGGCCCGACACCATCTTCGGCGCCAGCTTCGCAGCGATCGCGGCCGATCATCCGATCGCGACGGCGTTGGCGCAGAGCAATGCGGATCTCGCCGCGTTCATCGAGGATTGCAAGAAGGGCGGCACCACCGCCGCCGAACTCGAGACCGCGGAGAAGAAGGGCTTCGACACCGGCCTGCGGGTCCACCATCCGCTGGATCCGGAGTGGACGCTTCCCGTCTACGTCGCCAACTTCGTGCTGAAGGAATATGGCACCGGCGCCGTCTTCGGCTGTCCCGCGCACGACCAGCGCGATCTGGATTTCGCCCGCAAATACGATCTGCCGGTGACCCGGGTGGTGGCGCCGACGCCGGAAGAGGCTGACGAGCCGATCGGCGACGAAGCCTATACCGGGCCCGGCCGGCTGGTGAACAGCGCCTTCCTCGACGGGCTCACCGCCCAGGACGGCATTCGCGCAGTGATCGCCCGCGCCGAGGAAGGTGGCTGGGGCGAAGGCACGACGGTGTGGCGCCTGCGCGACTGGGGCGTTTCGCGTCAGCGTTACTGGGGCACGCCGATCCCGATCATCCACTGCGAGCGCTGCGGCGCCGTGCCGGTGCCGATGAACCAGCTGCCGGTCGTGCTGCCGGAAGATGTCAGCTTCGACATTCCCGGCAATCCGCTCGATCGACATCCGACCTGGTCCAAGGTCGACTGCCCGACGTGCGGCGCGGCTGCACGGCGCGAGACCGACACTCTCGACACGTTCGTCGATTCGAGCTGGTATTTCATCCGGTTCGCCAGCCAGCCGGCAGACCAGCCGTTCGACCGCGCGGTGGCCGAGAGCTGGCTTCCGGTCGATCAATATATCGGCGGTGTCGAGCATGCGATCCTGCACTTGCTCTATGCACGCTTTTGGACCCGTGCGCTGAAGCGGATAGGCCGCATCGACGTCGACGAGCCGTTCCAGGGTCTGTTCACTCAGGGCATGGTGACGCACGAGACCTACAAGGCGCCCGACGGCCGCTGGCTCAGCCCCGGGGAGGTGGTGTCACGTGACGGCGGCCTGGTCGTCGAGGAGAGCGGCGAGTCCGTTACCGTCGGCCGGGTCGAGAAGATGTCCAAGTCCAAGCGCAACACCGTCGATCCGGAGCCGATCCTCGATCAATATGGTGCGGACGCAGTGCGCTGGTTCATGCTGTCCGACAGCCCGCCCGAGCGCGATCTGCCGTGGAGCGAGGCGGGCATCGAGGGCAGCTGGCGGTTCGTTCAGCGGCTTTGGCGGCTTGCGTCCGAACTGGCCGAGCAAGGCGGATCGACCTGGCTCGGCAACAACGAAGAGTCGGCGGCTGACAAGGCGCTGGTACGCAAGCTCCACCAGACCATCGCCGCAGTTGCCGCCAACGTCGAATCGCTGTCCTTCAACAAGGCGGTGGCCAACATCTACGAGCTCGCCAATGCGATCGAGAAGGCAGCCCCTTCCCCTGCCCGCGCGCAAGCGATCGAGACCCTGCTGCTGCTGGTTGCGCCGATGGTACCGCACCTTGCCGAACAGGCATGGACCGGGCTTGGCCGCGAAGGGCTGATTGCCGATGCGGCATGGCCCGCCGTGGATCCGGCGCTGCTGATTGAGGACGAGGTCACGATCGCCGTGCAGGTCAACGGCAAGCTGCGCGACACGCTGACGGCACCCAAGGGCGCGGCCAAGGACATGCTCGAGGAAATGGCGCTGGGATCGGAAAAGATCGCGCGGCTGCTCGACGGCAAGCCGCCCCGCAAGGTCATCGTCGTGCCAGACCGTCTGGTCAACATCGTCGCATGAGCGGCCGGGCCGCCTTGCTCGTTGCGCTGGCGCTGGGTGTCTCGGGGTGCGGCCTGCGGCCGCTCTACGGAGGAGGGAGCACCGGCCCGGTGGCCCAGGCCCTGCAATCGGTGGACGTCGCACCGATCGGCGGCCGCGGCGGCTGGCTGGTGCGGACGGCGCTGGAAGACCGCCTCGGCACGAAAGAAGGCGAAGCACACCGCTACCGGCTCGAAGTCACTCTGGACGATCAGATCATCGGCTTCGGTGTGCGCCGCGACGATGCCGAGACGCGCGAGCGGCGGACGTTGCGTGCCCGCTACCGGCTGGTCGAGGCCGACAAAGGCACTGTCGTGCTCGACGCAACTGCAGGCTCTGATGCGGGCATCGACGTGGTCAGCTCCGAATATGCCACCGTCGCGGCCGAGCAGACGGCGCTCGAACGGCTCTCCAGCGAAGTCGCAGACCAGATCGTGGCGCGGCTCGCCCAGTTCGCCTCGCGCGGCGGCCCGGAGCGGTGAAGGCCGCCAAGGGGCAGATCGACCGCGCGCTCAAGGCCCCGGCCGAATGGCGCTTTTTCCTTCTCTACGGCCCTGACGATGCCGGATCCCGAGCACTGGTCCGGCACGTAAAGGCGGCGGCTGGTGCCGATGCCGAGCGGATCGAGCTCAGCGGCGCCGAGCTCAAGGCGGATCCTGCGCGCCTAGCCGATGAAGCGGCCTCGATCTCCCTGTTCGGCGGCGCCCGCTACATCATCGTCGAACCTGCCGGAGACGAGAGCCTGGCGGCGGTCGAAGCGCTCCTGCAGGCACCCGCCGCGGGCAATCCGGTGGTGCTGATCGCCGGCGCGTTGAAGCCCAGCTCTAAATTGCTCAAGCTCGCTCTGGCGGAGCCGGCGGCGCTCGCCTTTGCAAGCTATGCGCCGGAGGGCCAGGAAGCCGACCGCCTCGTTGCCGAGATGGCACGCGAGCATGGCCTGATCGTGCGGCCCGATCTGGCTCGGCGGCTTGCCGACGCGTGCAACGGCAATCGTGCGGTCCTGGCCCAGGAGCTGAACAAGCTCGCCTTGTTCGTCGATGCCGATCCGGCGCAGCCTCAGCCCGTCGATCACGATGCTCTGGATGCGATCGGCGCCAGCGCCGAGGAAGGGGATCTCAGCCGCCTGGTCGACAGCGTCAGCGGGGGGAAGCCGGATCAGCTCGGTGCCGAGCTGGCGCGGCTGGCGAGCGAAGGCATCGAGGGCATTCCGTTGATACGGGCCGTGCTGCGCCGGATGAGTCTGCTCGCCAAGCTGCGTGCTGCGGTCGAGACCGGCAGCAGCGTCGATTCGGTGATGGCGACGGCCGGAAAGGCGCTGTTCTGGAAGGAGAAGGGCTCGGTCGCCACGCAGGTCGGCCGCTGGCGCTCGGAGCTTCTCGCGAAGAGCGTCAGCCGCCTTGTTGAAGCCGAACGGCAGGCCAAGGCGTCCGGGGGACTCGGCGCGGCAGCGGTCGACGAGGAATTGTTCGCGATCTGCCGCCAGGCGGCGCGTCTGCGCTGATCGCAGACGCCGCTCGGCCGACGGGCCTTAGATCTTCTCGCCGCTCAGCCGCTGGCAGATCATGTCGAGCTGATCGAGGGTGGAGTAATGGAGCGCGACCGTGCCGCCCGTCGGACCGTGCTTGATCTGCACCTTGAGGCCGAGCATGTCGCCCAATTGACGCTCGAGAGCATCGATGTCGGCGCTGGATCCGGTTTGATAATCGAGCCGCGGCTGACGCTCCCGACCCGGCTTGCCGAAGCGGGCCAGCTTTTCGGTATCCCGAACGGACAGTCCGCGGTCGACGACGTCGCGGGCGATCGTCTCCGGATCGGGGGCTGTGACGAGTGCACGAGCATGACCCATGCTGAGTGCGCCTTCCACAACCATAGTGCGAACGGTTTCCGGAAGTTCCAGCAATCTCAACAGGTTGGCAACGTGGCTGCGCGACTTGTTGACGATCTTGCCAAGTTCTTCCTGCGTGTGGCCATATTCGTCGATCAGCCGTTTGTAACCGTCGGCTTCTTCGATCGCGTTGAGGTCCTGCCGCTGGATGTTCTCGAGCAGCGCGACTTCGAGCGTCTCCGCGTCATTGAACTCGCGGACGATGACCGGGACTTCGTGTAGCCGTGCTTTCTGGGCAGCGCGCCAGCGACGCTCGCCGGCGACGATCTGGTAGCGATGCCCGTGCGGGCGAACGACGATCGGCTGGATCAGGCCACGGGTCTGAATGCTCTCGGCGAGTTCCGCTAGGGCGGTCTCGTCGAAATGGCGCCGAGGCTGATCGAGATGCGGCTCGATGCTGGACACCGGCATCATCTGCACACCGCCGCGCGCAGCGCTCGCCCCGCCAGCAGCGATCGGCGCCTCCTGGGCGACTTCGCCGAGCAGGGACGACAGTCCGCGACCGAGCCCCGACGGTCGACGGCGTGCGGGCGTCTCGTCGCTCATGCCGCAACGGCCGGCTTGGGAATGCGGGCGATCAGTTCACGTGCGAGGGCGATGTAAGCCTCAGATCCGGAACAGCGATGGTCGTAGATCAATGCGGGAATGCCGTGGCTTGGCGCCTCCGAGAGGCGGACGTTGCGGGGAATGACGGTTTCGAACACGACCTTGCCAAGACAGGCACGAACATCGTCCGCGACCTGGGCCGACAGGTTGTTGCGGCGATCGAACATGGTGAGTGCGACACCGAGGATCGACAGCTCGGGATTGAAGCGCGCACGGATGCGTTCGATCGTCTGGAGCAACTGGCTCAGCCCCTCCAGAGCGAAGAACTCGGTCTGCAGCGGCACCAGGATCGAATTGGCGGCGACCAGAGCATTGATGGTGAGCAGGCCGAGCGACGGCGGGCAATCGATTAGGCAAACGTCCCAGCGCCCTTGCGGGGTCGACGCCAACGCATTGTCCAAGCGATGGGTGCGCTCCGGCAGCTCGACGAGCTCGATCTCGGCGCCGGATAAATCCACGGTAGCCGGGATGATGTCGAGTCTCGGAACGCGGGTAGGAACGACCGATTCCTCAACAGTGCATCCGGCGGTAAGCAGATCATAGCTCGACAGATCGCGCTGAGCATGACCGACTCCGAGTCCCGTCGAGGCATTGCCCTGCGGATCGAGGTCGACGAGCAGGACGCGCCATCCGGTGGCGGCCAGCGCAGTCGCGATGTTGATCGCCGTCGTGGTCTTGCCGACCCCACCCTTTTGATTGGCTACGGCTATGCGGATCATCGGGAACGTTTCCCCCCAGGCTTGCGGCGAACCTCGCGTGCGACGATGATATGGGCGTCGGGATCGGTGAGGCTCGGCTCGAGACGGAAATCACCCTGCCATGAAGAGCGAATCGCGTCGAGTTCAGACTTCGCGTTTCGTCCCTTCGGGAGCAGCCAAAGCGTATCTTTTGTGGAAAACCGCTCCGCGAGTGCGAGCAACTTCTCCAGAGGCGCGAAGGCCCGTGCGCTGATCACGTCGTACGCCCTCGTCTGCACCGCCTCGACCTTCCCGAGGAGAATGGTTGTGCGGTCGCTCACCCCAAGCAACTCAGCGCCGCGTGACAGAAAGTCGACCCGGAGCCGCCGCGCCTCCACCAGAGTGAAGCGGCCTGGACTTAGCACGGCCGCGATGAGGCCCGGGAATCCGGCGCCTGTTCCGAGGTCGAGCCATTCGGGTTCGGACGTTGGCCCAAATCTGAGGAGCTGAGCGGAATCGAGAATGTGGCGAGACCAAACCGTGTCGAGGGACGGCCGAGACACGAGGTTTTGGCGGTTATTCTCCTCCGTAAGATAAGCAACGAAGGCGTCTAGTCGCTCAAGTGTTTCACGTGGAACATCGAGCGCGGCACGAGCGTCATCCTCGGTCATTCAGGCTGCCCTGCGTCGCCGGGCGTGGACCAGGATTGCGGCGAGCGCGGCCGGCGTGATCCCTCGTATCCGGCTAGCGGCGCCGATCGTTGCAGGGGACGCACGAGAGAGACGTTCGACCATTTCATTCGAGAGCCCGGCTATCCCGGAATAGTTAAGATCTGCCGGTATGCGGACAGCCTCATCGGCACGAAGGCGAACAACCTCGGCATCTTGCCGAGCAACATAGGGCGCGTATCGATGATCCTCGATCGCCTCGTCGAGGATGGCGGCGGGAACAGAGCCAAGCTCGGGTTGGAGCCGAAGCAACCCCTGGAGATCCACGACAGGGAAGCGGAGCCATTCGCCGAGGCTGCGACGGACCCCGTCGTCCCGCACGGGAATTCCGGCGCGGTTCAGGTCCGTTCCGCTAAAGGTCGGCGTAAGATACTCTTCGGCGTGAAGCCGCTCGGCAGTTCTGCTGGCGAAATGCTGGCGGCGGCCCGCCGTGACCGCTCCGACATCGATCGCCTGCGCCGTCAGCCGCGCCTCCGCGTTGTCGGCACGCAACCGCAGTCGATATTCGGCGCGCGCGGTGAGCATCCGGTAGGGCTCGGTGACTCCCTGCAGCACCAGATCGTCGATCATCACCCCAATATAGGAATTGCTCCGGCTGAAATGGACCGGGCCTTTGCCACCAGCGAAAGCGGCCGCATTAAGACCTGCCACCAGCCCCTGGGCAGCAGCTTCCTCATAGCCGGTTGTGCCATTGATCTGCCCGGCGAGATAAAGACCGGTCAGACCGCGGACGCCCAAACCCGCATCGAGGATGCGCGGGTCGACATGGTCATATTCGACCGCATAGCCGGGTTGGGCGATCACGGCCTTCCCAAGGCCCGGCATCGATCGAACCATCGCCAGCTGGATGTCCTCCGGGAGTGACGTGGAGATGCCGTTGGGATAGACCAGTGCATCGCCAAGGCCTTCCGGCTCGAGAAATATCTGGTGCGAGTCACGGTCCGCGAAGCGATGAACCTTGTCCTCGATCGAAGGACAGTAACGCGGTCCAACACCGACAATCTCACCGGCAAATAGCGGCGATCGGTCTAGCCCATCCCGGATGATCTCGTGCGTTGCCGCCGTTGTCCGCGTAATCGCGCAAAAGAGCTGGGGTGCCGGTCGGCCTTCACTCATCGGTGACATGGTCCAATGGGCACCGTCGCTCTCCTGCCGCTCCAGCGCGGCCCAGTCGATCGTGCGCCCATCCAGCCGTGGCGGCGTGCCGGTCTTCAATCGTGCGAGCGGCAGGTCAAGGTCACGGAGCTGACCTGCCAAGGCCGTGGCGGCACGTTCCCCTACCCGCCCGCCAGCACAGCTGGTCATACCGAAATGGAGCTTGCCGCCCAGGAACGTCCCGGTGGCGAGAACGACTGCCCCCGCTGCGAGCGTCGCGCCGCCGGCCAGCGCAACACCGGTTACGGAACGCCCGTCTAGACGCAGGGTAGCGGTCTCCCCTTCAATGACGTGCAAGCCCGGTTGCGCATCCACAAAGAACTGAACTGCAGATCTGAACAGCTGCCGGTCTGCCTGGACGCGGGGGCCACGAACCGCGGCGCCTTTGCTCGCATTGAGCATGCGATAATGGACGCCGGCGATGTCAGCAGCGCGAGCGATAACGCCATCGAAGGCATCCACTTCACGCACGAGATGCCCCTTGCCCAACCCGCCGATCGCCGGGTTGCACGACATCGCTCCGATCCCGGCGCGGGTAAACGTTACGAGGGCCACACGCGCGCCCATCCGTGCGGCGGCCATGGCGGCTTCGACGCCGGCATGGCCGCCGCCGACAACGATGACATCATATTGTTGGGTCACGCGCGTGCCTTAGCGCATTCGACCCGCAACGCGAAGACCGAACAAGCGCCACGTTCCACGTGGAACATTCACTTCCCGATGCAGAACCGCCCGAACAGTGCGTCGAGCATGTCCTCCACCCCGGCGCGACCCGTGATGGAGTCGAGTGCCAGTCTTGCGACACGAAGACATTCAGCGACAATCAACGGGTCACCCACATGCCGCGCCTCTCCCAACTGATCCCTGACTTGAACAAGTGCAGCGCGGTGACGCGCGTTCAGCGCAACCTCCCCGTCCGTCGGCAGCAGTTCACGGGCTCGGGCAATCAGCATCTCAATCAGCGCCGGAATTCCCTCCCCCGTCTCGGCCGAAACGCCGATATTTTCGCCAGCCGGCTCCGCCCACGGTCCTAGATCTATCTTCGATCGAACGACGATCGAGCGAGACCGGTCGGGACAATCGCATGCGGAACCCAACCACAAGATCAGGTCAGCAGACTGCATACTGGCATTCGCCCGCGCGATCCCGATCGTTTCGACTTCGTCACTACTTTCCCGAAGCCCGGCAGTATCGATCAGGACGAACGGCGTTCCCGCCATCGAAGTCGGGGCCTCGACGAGGTCACGGGTCGTTCCGGCAATCGCCGACGTGATCGCTGCCTGTCGCCCTACGAGCCAGTTCAATAGGCTCGACTTGCCGGCGTTGGGCGGCCCAGCGATGACCACTCTCACCCCGTCCCGCAGCCGCTCTACGGAAGGCCTCGCCAGACTCGCCTCCAGCGTGCGCACCAAACGCTCAAGATCGGCCGTCCAAGCCAGCGGCAGAGAATTGTCGACGTCACCCTCGTCCGAGAAATCGAGGCTGGCCTCCAGCTGCGCGGCAAGACCCAGGAGGGTCTTTTGCCATCCCTCCACCTGACGGCTCAGCAGCCCGCCGGCGAGCGCCTGTGCCGCGCGGCGCTGGGATTGGGTCTCGGCGGCCAGGAGGTCGGCGAGCCCTTCCGCTTCGGCGAGATCGATCCGTCCATTCTCGAACGCCCGCCGCGTGAACTCGCCGGGTTGAGCTTCGCGCAGGCCGGGGATCTCGCTCAGCGCGGCCAGGATCGCGCTGACGATGGCGCGTCCGCCATGCAGATGAAGCTCGACCAGGTCCTCACCAGTGACGCTGGCCGGACCGGGAAACCGGATGACGATCGCCCGGTCGAGTATTTCTCCATTGCGGCGAAGCGTTGCGAGCCGCGCCTGCCGCGGTGCGGGGACCAGCCCGCTCAGTTTCGAAAGCGCTGCGTCGGCGCTCGGCCCGCTGACCCGAACGATTGCAATCGCTGCCGGCGGCGCGCCGGACGACAACGCGAAGATCGTGTCCGCGAGAGGCTCAGCCGTCACGCCGTCCGCTCATACCCTCGAGCATCGAGCGCCACATCGACATACCCGCTTCGCTCATCGGCCCCCAATTCTTCATCATCTCGCCCACCGCGTCGGGGGTGACGCCCTCACTTACCGCCTTGGTCATCCGCTCCACATAGGCGGCATGGACCGGCGCGAGATCGGGCAGGCCCATGAAGCGACGCGCTTCCTCTGGCGTGCAATCAACATCCACCGTGATTTTCATCTTTCCGTCTCCCGGTTCTTGCCGCTTATGCCGACTATGTGAATAGAAGCAGGCGTCCGCACAAGGAGAAGAGACGATGATCCGGATCGACACGCTCGAGGGCGACGGCAGCTTCGATGCCTATCTCGCCACGCCCGAAGGTACCCCGCGTGCGGCCATTGTCGTCATTCAGGAGATATTCGGAGTCAACCAAGGCATCCGGCGCAAATGCGATCGCCTGGCAGAGCAGGGCTATCTTGCGGTTGCGCCCGATCTGTTCTGGCGGCTCGAACCGGGCGTGGAACTCGATCCTGATCAGGAGGACCAACTTCAGCAAGCCTTCGGGCTGATGAAGCGCTTCGACCAGGATCAGGGCATTAGCGATATCGAAGCCACCATCCGGGCAGCCCGCGCACGGCTACCGGAGGGGGGCAAGGTCGGCTGCGTCGGCTACTGCCTTGGTGGCCGGCTCGCTTACATGACCGCCGCGCGAACCGATGTCGATGCGAGCGTCGGCTATTATGCCGTCGGCCTCCCCGATCTCCTGCATGAGAAGCATGCGATCGCGCGCCCGCTCCTTCTCCACGTCGCGGGCGCCGACCATTTCGTTACCCCCGATCAGCAGCAGGCGATGCATGCCGGCCTGGACGATCATCCGCGCGTCACCCTGGTCGACTATCCCGGAGAGGATCATGGCTTCGCCGCCGAAATGGGCAATCGGCGCAGCGAGAAGGCTGCCCATCAAGCCGATGCCCGGACGGCAACCTTCTTCCAGGAGCACATCGGGTGAGCGATCCCTTTGCATTCCTGCTCCGTGAGACGGGGGGACCGGAGAAACTCGAAGCCGAACGGATCGCGATCCCGCGACCTGAAGCGGGCCAAGTGCTCATCCGACACGAGGCCATCGGCCTCAATTTCATCGACACCTACCACCGATCCGGCCTCTACCCTCTCCCCCTTCCGTCGGGCATCGGCAACGAAGCCTCGGGCGTCATCGAAGCCGTCGGAGACGACGTCTCGGGCTTTCGCGAGGGGAACCGGGTCGGCTACTTCACGGGTCCGCTCGGTGCCTATGCGACACACCGCGTCGTCGACGCAGACCGGCTGGTGCCGCTGCCCGAGGCGCTCGCTTTCGAAGACGCCGCCGCAACGATGCTGAAGGGCTGCACCGCCGAATATCTGATCGAGCGATGCGCGGAAGTTCGCAGCGGCGACTGGGTGTTGGTCCATGCCGCCGCAGGCGGCGTCGGCTCCATCCTGCTGCCCTGGCTCAAGGCGATCGGTGCCCTGGTGATCGCCCATGTCGGCGACACGAGCAAAGTCGCGGTCGCCAGCGCGCTCGGCGCTGATCATGTCTTCTGCTGCCCGATGGAGGACCTTGCCGCCGAGGTCCGCGCGCTGACCGCAGGCAAAGGCGTTGCCGTCGTTCTGGACGGGGTGGGCGCCTCAAGCTGGAAAGCGTCGCTCGCGTCCGTTGCGCGGCGCGGCATGATCGTCACCTACGGCAACGCCTCAGGCCCGGTGCCGCCGTTCACGGCGCTTGACCTGCTGAGCGCCGGCTCGGTCTTCGTGACCCGCCCCACGCTTGGCGACTATTGCCAGACCCCGCAGGAAATGCGCGCGTCGGCGGCCCGGCTGTTCGAAATGATCGAAAAACGGGTGGTGCAGGTTCGGATCGGGGCCCGATTCGCATTGCGCGATGCCGCCGAGGCGCATCGCGCGATCGAGAGCCGGTCGACGACGGGATCGACCGTGCTGCTTCCGTAAAGCCTGGGGGCGGGGCGGCTGATCAGCCTGCCCCGAATGAGACGTTCAAGCCTGGCGTACGCGTACGAACACGGTCGAGCTCGATCGCTCGAGCCGGGTCTTACGAGTTCATCGAAGCGAAGAAATCCTCGTTGGACTTGGCGTCCTTCATCTTGTCGAGCAGGAACTGCATCGCATCGACGGTGCCCATCTGCATCAGGATGCGGCGCAGGACCCACATCTTGGAGAGCGTCGCCTGATCGACGAGCAGCTCCTCCTTGCGGGTGCCGGAGCGGCCGACGTCAAGCGACGGGAAGATGCGCTTGTCGGCGACCTTGCGGTCCAGCACGATCTCGGAATTGCCCGTGCCCTTGAATTCCTCGAAGATGACCTCGTCCATCTTGGAGCCGGTGTCGATCAGCGCGGTTGCGATGATCGAGAGCGAACCGCCCTCCTCGATGTTGCGGGCCGCACCGAAGAAGCGCTTGGGACGCTGCAATGCATTGGCATCGACGCCGCCGGTCAGAACCTTGCCCGACGACGGCACCACGGTGTTGTAGGCGCGGCCGAGGCGGGTGATCGAATCGAGCAGGATGACGACATCCTTCTTGTGCTCGACGAGGCGCTTGGCCTTCTCGATAACCATTTCGGCAACCTGGACGTGGCGCTGCGCCGGCTCGTCGAACGTCGAGGAGACGACCTCGCCGCGCACCGAGCGCTGCATGTCGGTGACTTCCTCGGGTCGCTCGTCAATCAGCAGGACGATCAGGAACACCTCGGGATGGTTGTCGGTAATCGCCTTGGCGATATTCTGGAGGAGAACGGTCTTACCGGTGCGCGGCGGCGCGACGATCAGCGCGCGCTGGCCCTTGCCCTGCGGCGAGATGATGTCGATCACTCGCGCCGATTTGTCCTTCACCGTCGGATCGAGCGTGTCGAGCGTCAGCTTCTGGTTCGGGTAGAGCGGCGTCAGATTGTCGAAATTCACCCGGTGGCGGACCGCATCGGGATCGTCGTAATTGATCTGGCTGACGCGAACGAGGCTGAAATAGCGCTCGCCCTCCTTGGGCCCGCGGATCTCGCCCTCGACCGTGTCGCCGGTGCGCAGCCCGAACTTCCGCACCTGGTTCGGCGCCACGTAAATGTCGTCCGGTCCGGCGAGATAATTGGCTTCCGGCGAGCGCAGAAAGCCGAAGCCGTCGGGAAGCACCTCGATCGTGCCCATGCCCATGATCTCTTGGCCGTTCTCGGCCTGGACCTTGAGGATGGAGAACATCAGCTCCTGCTTGCGGAGCGTCGACGCGCCCTCGATGCCGATCGCCTCGGCCATCGCGACGAGGTCGGCGGGGGATTTAAGCTTCAGATCCTTGAGGTGCATCGGAGAACTCGGGCAGGTGGGATTGGGGGTGTCGTGCGGGTCGCGAGACAAGATCACGATGTGAGGTGGTGATTGCCCACGCGGACGGCGGGCCAACGACTCTTGCGGAGTTAGGCGCGGCCCCGATTCAAGTCAAGCAGCCGCGGACGTCGCTTCTCAGAAGGGCTTCACGATGACGAGGATCACGATCAGCACGGTGGCGAGGCCCGGAAGCTCGTTCATCAGTCTCAGCGTCTTACCGCTCAACGGCCGTTGTCCGCCCGCAAGTTTGCGGCCGTAGCCGACCAGCCAGCCGTGATAAGCCGACAATGCGAGCACGATCGCGAACTTGGCGTGAAACCAGCCCTCCTGCCACGCGCCGGTGGTCCAGGCGAGGGTGAGGCCGAGCACCCACACCAAGATCATCGACGGCGTGATGATGATCTTGCGGAGCTTGCTCTCCCGATCGATCCAGCGTTTCTCCTCCTCCGATCCGGGGGCGGATTCCTGATGATAAACGTAGTAACGCGGCAGCATGAACATCCCCGCGATCCAGAAGATCACGAAAATGAGGTGGCCGGCCTTGAGCCACGCATAGGTCAAGCTGAGGGCGCTTTCGATGCCATCGATCACCGACGCACCAAGGCGATGAGCTGCTCGACGTGCTGGATCGGCGTGTCCGGCAAAATTCCGTGTCCCAGGTTGAAGACATGCGGTCGGTTCGCGAAGCTAGATAGGATGCGGTCTACCGCGCTGGCAAGCGCCTCGCCGCCGGCAATGAGCGCAAGCGGATCGAGATTGCCCTGCACGGGCATGTTCTCAGGCAGAACAGCCGCTGCCCATTGCGGATCGACGGTCTCGTCGATGCCGATCGCGTCGACCCCGGTCTCCCGCGCATAAGCCGGGAGCTTGCCGCCCGCACCCTTTGGAAAGCCGATCACCGGAACGTTCGGGTGGCGCACCTTCAGTCCGGCGACGATCCTTGCGGTCGGGGCGATCACCCATTGTTCGAATTGCGCCGGAGCCAGCGATCCTGCCCAGCTGTCGAACAGCTGGACAGCCTCGACGCCGGCTTCGATCTGTGCGGAGAGATAGTCGATCGTCATCGCTCCGACCGCGTCGATGATCTCCGCGAATGCGGCTGGATCCGAATAGGCCTTGCGCCTGGTCTCGCCCTGATCCTTGCTGCCCCGTCCCGCCACCATGTAGGTCGAAACGGTCCAAGGACTGCCACCAAAGCCCAGGAAGGTGGTCTCGGCAGGGAGGGCAGCCGCGACTTTCTCCACAGTCCTGTAGACCGGCTCCAGGCGCTCTGTGGCCGGTTCCAAGGAGGCGAGCAGGCTGTCGACGAGCGGTGGCGACAGCCGAGGCCCTTCACCGGCCTCGAAGCGGAGGTCCTGACCGATCGCATGGGGGATCATAAGGATGTCGGAGAACAGGATCGCACCGTCGAAGCCGAAGCGCCGGATCGGCTGCAGGGTCACTTCGGCGGCAGCGTCAGGATCGGTGGCGAGATCGAGGAAGCCGCCCTTTTCGGCTCGTAGCGCGCGGTATTCGGGAAGGTAGCGGCCGGCCTGGCGCATGAGCCAAAGCGGTGTTTTTTCAGGCTTTTTCCCGTTCAGGACGCTGAGCAGAAGTTTGTTTGCAGGTGGCATAAGTCGGGCGGGGCTCCGCTCTACTCTCTCTCAAAGAGTCCTTTAAAAGAGAGTCTGATGAAGGTTGTTGGTCGGCGGATGCTGGGGTTTATTCGCTCCACCCGATTTTGCAAACAGCTTGACTCCGGCGCGCCCGCAGAAGCCTGCGGATTCGCACGAACCATCCCCACTATCCACAATGCGATCTCCGATTTTATCCAATCTGTGCGACTCTGTGGATCAAATCCGGATTGCGGGCGCGAATCCTATGCTTGCAACCGTCCCGAGGGTTCCGCTAGCGATTTCAACACGCTTATCCACAGGGGTGATTTCGACGTGACGCTTCACCTGCACCTGCTGTCGGATTCCACGGGCGAAACGCTCGAGCTCATCGCCAAAGCGTGCCTGGCGCAGTTCGACGAGGTCGATGTGGTGCGGCATCTCTGGCCGATGGTGCGCTCTGAAGGGCATCTCGACCGTGTGCTCGACGACATCGAACGCCGGCCCGGCCTCGTTTTGTACACGCTGGTCAACAGCAACATCCGCCGCGAGCTCGAGCAGAAGACACGCCGCCGCGGCATCCACACCGTTTCCGCACTCGATCCGGTGGTCGACGCCCTCTCCGCCGTGCTCAACCAGCAGGCAAAGGCCCGGCCGGGCCGCCAACATGCACTCGATGCCGCCTATTTCGCGCGCGTCGACGCGATCCAGTTCAGCATCGCCCACGACGACGGCATCGGGTGGGAAAATTGGGAGGAGGCGGACATCGTTCTCGCCGGCGTGTCACGCACGTCCAAGACCCCGACGTCGATCTATCTCGCCAATCGCGGCTACAAGGTCGCCAACATCCCCCTCGTCCCGGAATCACCGCCGCCGGCGAGTTTGTTCTCGCTCAAGCATCCGCTGGTGGTCGGACTCACCACCAACCCGGACCGGCTGATCCAGATCCGCCGCAACCGGCTGCTCTCGCTCAACCAGGCACCCGAGACGGATTATGTCGACACCGATGCGGTCGCTGCCGAACTTGCTTTCTCGCGCCGGATCTTCGCCGACAATGGCTGGCCGGTGATCGACGTCACCAGGCGGTCGATCGAGGAAACGGCTTACGCGATCGTCAAATTGTGCAACGAGCGGATCGACGCCGCGGCGGAAGCGGGCGCGAGATGAGATTGCTCCTCGCCTCGAAGAGCAATGCGCGCCGTTCGATGCTCGAAGCCGCCGGCATCTCGTTCGAAGCCGTCGATGCGGAGGTCGACGAAGCCGCGGCGAAAGCAGGCCTGGAGGGTGCCGGCTTCGATCCCCGCGGCATCGCCGAAGAGCTGGCCCAGCTGAAGGCACTCTCGGTCGACTTCGGTGACGGCGATCTCGTCCTCGGGTCCGACCAGACCCTCGAGGCCGCGGACGGAACGATGCTCAGCAAACCGGCCTCGCGCGGAGACGCCCTCGCGCAACTCCGTTTCCTGTCCGGGGCCACGCACCGGCTTCATTCCGCGGCGGTCGTTGCCGAGGCCGGGGAAGCGGTCTGGTGGCATTGCGAAACCGTCGAGATGACGGTGCGGCCCTTGAGCGACGCCTTCCTCGAACGATATCTGGACGTCGAATATGAGGCGATACGCTGGAGCGTCGGCGGCTACCGGATCGAGGATATGGGTGTACAATTGTTCGAACGCATTCAGGGCAGCCACTTCGCCATCCTCGGCATGCCGCTTCTGCCCCTTCTCTCCTACCTGCGCGAGCGTGGACTGATCGCAAGCTGATGACCATTCCCTATGCGGAGGTGATCGGGGATCCGATCGCCCATTCCAAATCGCCGCTCATCCACAATTTTTGGCTGCAAAAGCTTGGGCTCGCGGGGGAATATCGGCGCACGCACGTCCCGGCCGACCAGCTGTCGTACTATCTCGGACGCCGTCGGGAGGACGAAGGCTGGCGCGGCTGCAACGTCACCATACCCCACAAGATTTCGATCATGCAGCACCTCGACGCGATCGACGCGGCCGAAGTCGGTGCGGTCAACTGCATCATACCCGGCGCAAGCGGGTTGCGCGGCCTCAACACCGACGTGCTCGGCCTCGCCGAGGCGCTCTCCCGGTGCGTCGCGCGGGGTCCCGTCCTGCTCCTCGGGACCGGTGGCGCTGCGCGCGCCGCCGTGGCCTGGGTCAAGAGCGAGAGATACGCGGATCTCCGTTTGGTCGCGCGTGACCGGCGCAAGGCCGAGGAGCTGCTCGCGGAGTTTGGCTGCCAGGGCGAGATCTACGATTATTCCTCGGCGGCGGATGCGATGCAGGGGGCGATAGGTATCCTTAACGCTACGCCGATGGGGATGAACGGTTTCGCCTCGATGCCGGAAGACGTGCTCAACGCCCTGCCCCGGCTGCGTGCCGGCAGCTTCGTGCTCGACATGGTCTATGCGCCGATTGAGACGCCTCTTCTCCGTCGCGCAACGGATCTCGGCTTCTCGGCAGTCGATGGCCTGGCGATGCTGATCGGCCAGGCGCGATCCGCCTTTCGCCTCTTCTTCGGCGAAACTCCTCCCGAAGAGGGCGATACGGAGCTTCGTGCGATTCTGACGTCATGATGGTGGTCGGCCTCACCGGCTCGATCGGCATGGGCAAATCGACAGTGTCGAAGATGTTCGCCGACGAAGGCATCCCGGTGTTCGACGCCGATGCGGAGGTCCATCGGCTGCAGGGACGCGAGGGCGCCCTCGTCGAAGCGATCGAGGCGTCGTTTCCGGGCACCACCGGACAGGCCGGAGTCGATCGTGGCGCATTGGCCGAGCGGGTCCTCGCTGCACCGGAAGCGTTGCGGCAGCTCGAAGCGCTGATTCACCCCGCGGTCGCACGCGCCCGGGAGGCGTTTCTGGCGAAGCATGCCGCCGATCCGATCGTCCTGCTCGACATCCCGCTCCTGTTCGAGAAGGAGGGCTGGCGCGCCGTCGCCAAGATCCTCGTCGTCTCCGCTCCTGCCGATGTCCAGCGCAGCCGAGTGCTCGCGAGGCCCGGCATGACCGCTGAAAAGTTCGCGCAGATCCTGCGCCAGCAGCTGCCCGATGCCGAAAAGCGCGCGCGGGCGGATTTCGTCATCGATACAGCAGGTTCGCTGGATCGGACGCGAGACTCGGTTCGGCGCATCGCCGCTTGTCTCCGCGCCGAGGCAACCGCATAAGCCCGAACATGCGTGAAATCGTCTTCGACACCGAAACCACCGGCCTCAATCCGCTTACCGGGGATCGCATGGTCGAGATCGGCTGTGTCGAGCTCATCAACAAGGTCGAAACCGGCCGCACCTATCATGCCTATTTCAATCCACAGCGATCGATGCCGGCGGGCGCCGAGGCGGTGCATGGGCTTTCAGAGGCCTTTCTGTCCGACAAGCCGTGCTTCCACGAGCTGGTCGACGAACTGATCGACTTTCTGGGCGATTGCCCGCTGGTCGCGCACAACGCCAGTTTCGACTTCGGCTTTCTCAATCACGAGCTCAACACCTGCGGCCGGCCGCTTGTCTGCATGACCCGCATGGTCGACACGCTGGTGCTGGCGCGCGCCAAGCATCCGGGCGCGAAGCACAGTCTCGATGCGCTTTGTACGCGCTACGGCGTCGATCGAAGTCTGCGGATCAAGCATGGTGCGCTCATCGACGCCCAGCTGCTCGCACAATGTTACGTCGAACTGACCGGTGGCCGCCAGATCGGCTTCTCGCTCGCCGACACGATCATCGTCGAGCAAAAGGAATCGCAACCGGCCGAGGCACTTGTCGCGGAGCGGATCGTTGTCGAAGTGCGGCCGCCCCGGCCTCATGCCCCCACCGAGGAAGAGCTTGCAGCACATTCCGCATTTCTGGCCACCATCTCCGATCCGATCTGGGCTCGGCTGGACGGCCGCGGTTGACGCCAGCCGGGCACGAGGCCTAATCCGCCGCCAAATCCTCTGGTGGAGTGAAGAATGGACATTCGGGTCTCGGGCCATCAGGTCGACACAGGCGAGGCGCTTCGGAGCCGCGTCGAAGAGCGCCTCAACGCGATTGCCGACAAATATTTCTCCCGCGCCATTTCGGCGCAGGTGACGTTCGGCAAGGGGCCGCACGATCACGGCTTCACCTGCGAAATCGTCGCCTACGTCCCCGCCGGCGTGGTTCTGAAGGCGAGCGATCGGGCAGCCGATGCGAATCCCGCCTTCGATGCGGCGGCCGACAAGATCGAAAAGCAGCTCAGGCGTTACACGCGGCGCCTCAAGGACCGCCAGGCACCGAGCCCGGCGCAGGCGCTCGACGATCTTGCTAATGCCGAATATCGGGTCTTCTCCAATGCCGACGGTGAGGACGAGGATATCGGCGAACATCCGCCGATCGTCGCTGAGACGCGGGTCGACATTCCCGATGCCAGCGTGTCCGACGCGGTGATGATGCTCGATCTGCGCAACACCAATGCGCTGATGTTTCGCAACAGCGGCACCGGCAGCTTCAACATGGTCTACCGCCGTGAGGACGGAACCATCGGTTGGGTGGAGCCGAAAGCGCAATGAGTCGAATGGCGTGCACACGCCTTTGCGACCTTATCTGACACGGGGGCTGGGGAGAGTCCCCCAGCAACCGGTGCCCTGATGAGCGACCTGTCTCACATGCTGACGGTGGACGGCATCGATGCCGCCCTGACCGTCGCCAACAAGAAGGCCCTGTTTCAGCAGCTCGGCACGTCGGCCAGCCGACTGACCGGGATCTCGGCGCGTGACATCGTCAGCGCACTCAGCGAACGCGAGAAGCTGGGTTCGACAGGTTTCGGAAACGGCATCGCCATTCCGCATGGCAAAATCGGAGGGCTGGAGCGGGTCTTCGGCTTTTTCGCGCGGCTGACCGCGCCGATCGATTTCCAATCGGTCGACAATCTGCCCGTTGACCTCGTGTTCCTGATCCTCTCTCCCCCCGATTCCGGCGCCGATCATCTGAAGGCGCTCGCCAGCGTCAGTCGAACCCTCCGGGACCGGGCCACGCTGGCAAAGCTGCGCGGTGCACGCTCCCGCGATGCTCTGTTCGCCTTGCTCGCAGGGGTCGAGAGCCTCCATGCCGCCTGAGCCGGGCGCCGGCGCGCCGGCGTTTGCCGGTGCGGAGGCACATTACCGGGCGCTTGAATCTCTGTATCGCCACGCCCCGATCAACCGTTTCTTCGAGTCCGAGCTGGAGATCATCGAAGAAGGTTTCGCACGCATCCGCTTCGACGTGCGCGAGGAGGTCTTCCACGCAGCCGGCGCCGCGCACGGCACCACCTACTTCAAGATGCTGGATGATGCGGCCTTCTATGCCTGCAACAGCCTCGTCACCGATCGCTTCCTGCTGACCACCGCCTTCAACCTCCTCTTCACCCGTCCGCTGCGCGCAGGCCCGATCATCGCCGAAGGACGATGGGCAAGCGGTCGCCGGCGGGTGATGGTCGGGGAAGGCCGTCTGATCGACGCCGACGGCGAGGAGGCGGCGCGGGGCACCGGCACCTTCATGCGATCCCATATCCCTTTGTCCACCCTGCCCGGCTACGTAATGCCCAGGGCGCAATGACCCCCCGGGTCGCGTCCAGTGTCCTGGTCGGTGCCCTGATCCGCATGGCAGAGGCGGACGGCGGCTTCGGCGCGGTGCTTCGCAAGGGGGATGGCATTTCCGGCGCGGTGCTGGTCCTGCTGACCGAACGCGGGGCGATACCGCGGCTGCTGGAACGAATCCTGCAGCCCGATGGGGGCTACGCCTGGCATTCTCCTGTACCGGCAGGTTTCGAGAATGTTGATGAGGTTGCTCGGTTCGTCGAACGCCGGGGTCGGTTCGACCCGGATTTGTGGGTTCTGGAACTGGATATCGCGTCTGCCGAACGGTTCGCCGCCGATATGAACGCTTTCGGTTGACCGCGGAACGCCCGGTCCTCTAGGCGGCGCACGTTCTTTCGCGAGGAGCGGGGGTCGGCCAATGCCCGGGGTAGGGAGGGTGCCGATCACGCGAGACGGATGGTAGCCCCTGGGTGCAATGAATTTGCCGCACCCTGCATTTCGGGCGAGCCAGCCGCAATGATCTGAGATCAGATGAGTCGTTTCGATCGGGCCGTGGGCTTTGCCGCGGCCATGGCTGTTGCCGCTTTTGGTACCCTCTACGCCGGCCCTTCCCGCGCCTGGGAGTTCGACACGCCGCCGGTGACATCGTCCCAACTTTCTGTCCCGACCTCCCCGCAGCAGGAGATGGGGCCTTCCGGTTCAGAGCCGAGCAACCTGGGGTCCGAGGCCGCGCCGGACGCCGCGCCCGAACCCTCTCCATCAAGCGAAACTCCCTCCGCAACGCTCAGCCTCGCCGATCTGGTCAGCGATCACGCGACTTCCCGGACGCTCGACAGCGAGCATGAGTGCCTCGCCAATGCCGTCTATTTCGAGTCCAAGGGCGAGCCGCTTCAAGGACAGCTTAGTGTCGCGGAAGTGGTGGTGAACCGCACGCGATCCGGTCGCTTCCCGGCGAGCGTGTGCGGCGTCGTCAAGCAGCGCGGCCAATTCTCGTTCGTTCGCGGCGGCCGTCTGCCGTCCGCGCCACGTGCGTCTGCTGCCTGGCGCAAGGCTGTGGCCATTGCCCACATCGCCCTGGAGGATCTCGCCGACGGCAAGACCCCAAAGGCGCTCTTCTTCCACGCGAAGCGGGTGAAACCGGCCTGGCGCGGGCTGCATCGGGTGGGATCGGTCGGCAATCACATCTTCTATCGTTGATCGTCAGTCAGACTCGCCTTCGTTCTCGTTTCATTCTATGCCGGGCCATGGCTACGAATCCCCGCCAGGCACCCTGCTTCCAGGAGGCTCCGCTCGTCGCACAGGATGTGGCCCGCGGGGTTACACGCCTGTTTTTCAATCAGGACAGCTTCGCTTTGTGTGAAGTGCCACTCCCGAACGGTCGGCGCGCCGACATGATGGCGCTCGACGCCGGCGGATTGATCACCATCGTCGAGATCAAGGTATCGCGCGCCGACCTGCTGGGTGATTGCAAGTGGCCGGACTATCTCGATTATTGTGACCGCTTCTTCTGGGCGGTGCCGGCCAGGTTCGATCTCTCACCGTTCGAAACCGACGACTTCCACCCGCATCTGTGCGGCCTGATCGTTGCGGATCGCTACGACGCAGCGGTGGTGCGTGAAGCGGCATTGCGCAAGCTCGCGCCGGCACGGCGGAAGTCGGAAACGCTCCGTTTCGCCCGCCGCGCGGCCCGCCGCCTGGTCGGAGATCTCGACCCCGCGCTGGCTGGTTTATCGAGTCCGCTCGGCTGACGCCCGTCGTTCAGAATTTTGGACCGGCGACCGCCTTCGGCTTCTCGATGGGCGCCTCCAGCAGCTTCAGCACCGGGGCGGCGCGCGCATCCTGTTTGGCGTAATCAAGCGCCGAATAACCGGTGACGCTGTCCGTCTTTTTCGGGTTGGCGCCGCCGGCGAGCAGCAGGCGTACCATCTGAATGTCGCGACGCTGGACGGCGAGGATCAGCGGGGTCTCGCCGCGCGAATTGGCAAGATCGACGCTCGCGCGGCGGGCGAGCAGCAGCTGCGCGCCGTCGACCCACCCAAGCTGGGCGGCGATCGCAAGCGCGGTATTCCCCTCGGCATTCTGAAGGTCTGCGCGTGCACCCTTCTGCAGCAGATAGTTCAGCCAGGCGAGATCGCGGCCGCGCGAGACGATGTGGACCGCCCCGTCGCCGGAGCCCCGTTCCTTGCTGTTGATGACGACGCTGCCCGGTTGCGAGATCACGCCGTTGAGCTTTTCGACGTCACGGTCCTTGACCGCCTTCAGAAAGGTGTAGCCGTCCGAATAGCTCTGCGCTGTCACCGGCATCGCGAACAGAAACGCAACCGCCGCAATCGCGCGGCCCAAAGCCTTGCCCACTCGTCTTCCCCGTCACTCTCGACTTGATCGCGGGCCTATACCAAAGCAAGGCTGGCAGCGCCATGAACGAAACCGCCAAGTCCCGCTTTTTCCTGCTGCTTTCGCTGCTCTTAGGCTTCCTGGTAGCGTCCTGCAGCCAGGGGCCGCAGCAGGATCCGCCGCTCAAGGGTGCGGCGATCGGCGGACCGTTCACGTTGATCGACCAGAACGGCAAGCAGGTCCGCGATCAGGATTTCGCGGGCAAGTATCGCATCGTCTATTTCGGATTCGCACACTGCCCCGACGTCTGCCCGACCGACCTTGCCCAGATCGGCCAGGCACTGCGCAGCATGGAGAAGAGCGATCCTGCCCTTGCCGCGAAGATCCAGCCGATTTTCATCACCGTCGATCCGGAACGGGATACGCCGGCGGTGCTCAAGGACTATGTCGCTGCATTCCACCCGAGGCTGATCGGCCTGACCGGGAGCCCCCAGCAGATTGCGGATGCGGCGAAGCGCTACGCGGTCTATTATGCCAAGGAGCCGACTCCCGACGGGAGCTACACGATGAACCATGGCCGCATCCTCTTCTTGATGGGCCCGGACGGCGCGCCGATCGCGATGTTGCCGCACGAAAATGGCGCGGAGGCGATCGCCGCCGAACTCAAACGCTGGGTACGATGACCGACGATCGCTTCTGGGAGAAGCCGCTGTCGAAACTCAGCCGCGCCGAATGGGAATCGCTGTGCGACGGCTGTGGGAAATGCTGCCTCCACAAGCTGGAAGATGAGGAAACCGGCGAGGTCTTTCCGACCAACGTGGCGTGCAAGCTGCTCGATCGGCGCAGCGGCCAGTGCAGCAACTATCGGGGGCGCCGTGCCTTCGTTCCCGATTGCATCCGCTTGAACTCCGATATGGTCGGCGGCCTTGGCTGGTTGCCATCGACCTGCGCCTACCGCCTGCGCGACGCGGGCAAGCCGCTCCCGGACTGGCACTATCTGATTTGCGGCGATCGCGAGGCGGTGCACCGTGCCGGTGCGTCGGTACGCGGCTGGACGATCAGCGAGGACGATGCCGGTGACCTCGAATACCACATCGTCGAACGCGAGGTCTGATCCGGTGCGGCCGGGCTTCCTGCGGCGGAGTCCGCCGGCACCGACCGAAGAGAGGCTGGTCTTCCGCGGCGGCAGCATCGAAACGGCGCTGAAGCTGACCGTCTCGGCGAGAGCCAAGGTGATGCGCCTTCGCGTCGATCCGCGCAGTGCCGAAGTGTTGCTGACCATTCCCCGCAGGGTCTCGCGCGCCAGGGCGCTGGCTTGGGCGGTGGAGCATCGTCCCTGGATCGAGAAGCAGCTTGAGGCGATCGTCCCGGCCGCGCGGCTCGGGCCCGGCGACACCATTCCCCTTTATGATCGCCCGCATCCTATCGTCTGGACGGCGGACGCATCGAGAGTGGTGAGGCTGGAGGACGAGGCGATCGTCACCGGCGGGCCGCCGGAGACCGTCGAAGCCCGGGTGACTCGCTGGCTGCATCGCCATGCTTTGGATCTGCTGAGTGCCGAGACCGCCGAATTCGCCGCGAAGGCGAGCGTCGTGGTCACCAGGGTCGCGGTCGGCGACCCTCGATCCCGTTGGGGCAGCTGCTCCTCGACCGGCGCAATCCGCTACAGCTGGCGGCTCATCCTGGCACCAGCCACGGTGCGGCGCGCTACCGTCGCCCATGAGGTCGCCCATCGGGTGCACATGAACCACGGACCGCAATTCCACGCTTTGGTGGAAACGCTGCTGGGTTACGATCCGGCGGCCGCGCGTGCGTGGCTGCGGCGCCACGGCGCCGCCCTTCACCGCATCGGCGGCTGACCGGAACCGCGATCAGTTCAGCCGTGGACGGTCGAACTCCGAGGAGCGCTCACGCGGCGGCGCCGTCCGCTCTTGCGGACGGATAGGAGCCGGCGGCGGCTCACGCCGGTCCGGATCGGTCGCGCGCTCGACGAGATCCTCGAGCGTCTCCTGCTCCTGCGGACGTCGAGGCAGCTCGGTTCCCGTGATCGGTGCCTCTCCGGCCGGTGGCGGGTTGATCGGATTGCCGTCGGCGTCGACCATCTGCCCCTGATTGGCGGGCGCGTCATACCAGACTTCTTCGTCGGGCTCCGTCTCCGCCCAATCCGGCGGCGCCACCTGGGTTTCGAACTGCTCGATCGGACGGCTGGCGACCGCTCGGATCATGAAGTCGTGAAAGGCCTGGGCGGGCGCGCGACCACCCTGCAGGCCCGGTATCGCCTTGTTGTCGTCGCGGCCCATCCACACGCCGGTGGTGAGACCGCTCGAGAAGCCAAGGAACCAGCCGTCCTTGTTCGAGCTCGTGGTTCCGGTCTTGCCGGCCACCGGGCGGCCGATCTGCGCGGCACGGCCGGTACCGGTGAGGACCGCGGCCTGCATCAGATCGGTCATCTGGGCGGCGACGTGGGGCGCGACCAGCACGCGATTCTCGTTGGTTTCGTGCTGGTACAGGAGTTCGCCTTCGGCCGTGGTCACCCTCCGGATCCCGTACGGTACCACCGCGACCCCCTTGGCGGCCACTGCGGCGAAGGCGCGGGTCATGTCGATCAGACGCACTTCGGAGCTGCCGAGCGCGATCGAGGGATGGGTGCTGACCTTGGTCGTGATGCCGAAGCGCTGGGCCATGTCGGCGACTGTGCGGAATCCGACTTCCTGGGCAAGCTGGGCGGAGACGGTGTTGATCGATTGGGCGAAGGCCTGGCGGAGCGGGATCGCGCCGGCGAATCCCCGATTGCTGTTGCGGGGGCTCCAGCCGCCGATGGTCACCGGCTTGTCCTCCACCATCGAATCCGGCTTGTATCCGAATTCCAGCGCGGAGAGATAGACGAACAGCTTGAATGCCGAGCCGGGCTGACGATTGGCCTGGGTCGCACGGTTGTAGATCGACTGGACGTAGTCGCGGCCGCCGACCATCGCGCGCACCGAGCCGTCGCGGTCGAGCGCCACCAAGGCGCCTTGCGCACCCTTCGGTGTGTTGGCGTTGATCACCTGGTCGGCAAGGCGCTGCATGTTGGGATCGAGCGTCGTCCAGACTTCGATCGGCTCGATATTCTCCTCAATCAGCGTATCGAGCTGCGGCAGTACCCAGTCGGTGAAATAGCGGACGCTGTTCTGCTTGGGCGTCGGCACGATGCGGACGTCCGCCGGCTCGGCGGCGAACGCCTCCGAATCGGTGATTTCGCCATTCTTCCGCATCAGCTCGATCACCACGCTGGCGCGGCTGCGCGCAGCCTCGGCATCGGCGGTAGGGGAGTAATTGGAGGGGGCCTTGACGAGGCCGGCGATGATCGCCGCTTCGGCAAGCGAAAGCGTGTCCGCGGAGTGGCCGAAGAAGCGCCGGGACGCCGCATCGATGCCATAGGCGCCGCCGCCGAAATAAACGCGGTTGAGATAGAGTTCGAGGATCTGTTCCTTGGAGAACTTCCGCTCGAGCGCGAGCGCCAGGATGCCTTCGCGAACCTTGCGGCCGTAGCTGCGGTCGCTGGTCAGGAAGATGTTGCGGGCCAGCTGCTGACTGATCGTCGAGACGCCGCGAACCTTGTCATCGCGCTGGAAGCTGACCTGTATCCCGCGCAGGATGCCGACCGGATCGACGCCAGGATGGTAGTGGAAACGTCGATCCTCAACGGCGATCATCGCCTTCTTCATGATCTCGGGAATTTGGTCGGACGTCAGCCAGCGACCGAAGCTCGGCCCGAGCGACACCAGCGTCGAGCCGTCGGCGGCGCGCACCCGGATCATCTGGCCGAGATTGTCGCGCCGCACCAGTTCCTGATAGGTCGGCAACTGGCTCATCGCGATCCCGACTGCCACCACAAGGGCGATCAGACCCAGCAGGCTGCCGTACAGTCCGACTTTGAAGATGGTGACCAGCGTGCGCTTGAACCGCGAGCGCTTAGGAGCTTCAGTGGCCATTCTCGCCCTTGACCCAGGTTGAGGCGACCGTGACAGCCGCGGTCGCCGTTACGCAAATCAGGGCCGTTCGCTCGATCCTGATTCACACCCGGGCCGGATCCGGCTCGGGACGATTGAGCGCTAGGGATAGGGCCTCGCAACGCGGCGAACAAGCCGCACGCGGTAAGGGATTATACGGCCGGCGCTGCGGCACGCCGATTTCGCCGCATCAGCAGGTAGACGGGGAATCCGCTGGCGAGCAGCCCCGCACCCCACGCGGTCGGCTCCGCCCCCGCGCCATAGATCGCCCACAGCGCGTAGAAAGTGCCGACGATCGCGGTCACCACCAGCAAGGGAGAGCGATCCATGCGGCCGGTGCCCTGAAGCCGCAGCGCCGCCAGGGCGCAGGCGAGATAGGCGACGAGCGAGGCGAGGGTCGAAACCAACGCCATGAAGACGAACAGATCGCCCATCGAACGCGTCGCATTGCTGAGGATCAAGAGCGTGACCAGTCCGCTCGAGACGAGATGGGCGCGAACAGGGACGCCGGCACGGCTTGCGCGCCCGATCCAGGCCGGAAACACGCCGTCCCGAGCGAGCGCGGGCGGCATCTCTCCCTGAATCAGTACCCAGCCGTTGACCGCTCCCAGCGCGCTGATGGTCGCGAACAGCGCGACGAGGGAGGCCGGTCCCTCGCCCCAATAGCGGCCGATGAAATCGGCGAACGGCGCGTTCGACTGCGCCGCTTGGTCGGCCGGGAGCAGCAGCGCGACGCCCGAGCAGGCGACGAGATAGATGATGCCCGCGGTGAGCGTGCCGATGATCGTCGCGCGCGGGATCGTCCGCTCGGGAGTCTCGACATGTCCGGCGGGGATCGTTGCCGATTCGAAGCCGACCATGGCCCACAAGGTGAGCGCGGCCGTTGCGGTGACCGAGGCGAAGCTGATGTCCTCGGCCCGGAACGGCACGCTCGGTGCGGGGGTGGCGCTGGCGCCGACGCCGACCACGAGGGTGAGTAAGATCGCCGCCGCAAGCGGCAGCACCTTGAGGATCGTGGTGACCAGCTGCACGCCGCCGGCGCCGCGCAAGCTGAGGCAGTTGATCAGGGTGAAGGTCCAGACGAAACCGATCGCCGGCAGCACCGGCTGGGCCGCGAGTGCCGGCAGGAAGTGGCTGAGGTAGCTGACCGCCGCAAGCGCGATCGTCGCGACCGCGGTCCACACCGAGATCCAGTAGCTCCAGGCCACCGCAAAGCCGGGTGCGGGTCCGAACGCCTCACGGCAAAAGGCGTAAGGACCGCCGGCGCGCGGGAACCGACGGGCGAGCATCGCGAACACGTAGGCTAGGCACAACGCTCCGCCGATCGTCACCATCCAGCCGAAGATCGCGTTCCATCCATAAGGCGCCAGCTGACGGGGCATCAGAAACACGCCCGAGCCGATCATGTTGCCGATGACCAGGGCGAGGCAGATCCAGAAGCCGAAAACGCGTGTCTGGGGAGAGGCGGAGGACATGAAACGGGCCTATCGGCCCGGAAGGGGCGAATCCAGCGGGAAGCTCTCAACCCCGCAGGCACGTCCTTCGATGTCGAGCGACGCGACCCAGATCGATCCGCACGTCGGCTTCTCCGTATCCGCGAATACGCCGCCGTGGCACGCCGTCAATGTCGCCGACTTATGGATCTGGTCCACGCATGGCGCCGGCTCCGTCATCGAACAGGCCGTCATCGCTGGTGAGGTGCGGCTGCCCGATTAGCCCGTATAGATCGCCGCGGCTGGAGGTGCAGGCGCTACGATGTAGTCTGCACCGAATGGCGCGACCGGAACGTCAAAGACGAAATGGCCTGAAGCCCCTGCGGCAGCGTCTCTGGACGCCTTCCGCGAAATCCTGGTGCGGTCGAGAAGACTCGAACTTCCACGTCCTTTCGGACACAGCGACCTCAACGCTGCGCGTCTACCAATTCCGCCACGACCGCACGTGATTACCGCCGGAGCAAGCTACCCCGGTGGCTGGTAGGAGCGCGCCTCTAGCAAAGGGTCCGAAGACGCGCAATGCGCTTTTTGGAAGGCTGGTATTTCTCCTGATCAGTAGAGGAACATCGGCATTCCCTCGATGCGCATCAGCTTGGCGCGATAGGCGATCGGATCGTAGAGCCCGCCGACGTCGACGCTCTTGGTACCCTCGAGCAAGGTGCCGGCAGGCACATGCCCGTAATTGCCGCCTTTCAAGGTCACCATCCGGCCCTTCTCGCCGCGCTGCAGAAGCTGGATCGCAAGGCCGCCGAAGGCCAGGCCGACCATCCGGTCCATCGCATCGGGCTCGCCGGCGCGCATGAGATAGGCGAGCTCCTGGTGGACGATCCCGCAACCGAGCTGCTTCTGGATCGCGCGGCCGAGGCGATGGCCGATGCCGACATCGTCACGCTCGCTCGCCGGCTTGGAAAGCTCCGCGCCAGTCTCGCTGGTCTCGCCATGGATGCTCGCGCCCTCCGAGATCACGCACATGGCATAATGCGCCGGATTGGACGCCTTGTCCTCGGCCAGCAACGGCAACAGGCGGCCGAGATCCGCAGGCACTTCCGAGATGACGGTGCGATCGACCTGGGCGAGGAAACCGGCGAGCAAGGCGGTCTCGCCGCTGCGGCGTCCGAACAGCTCGATCACCCCGATCCGCTCGTGGCTTTCGACCGTGGTCCGAAGCGCGTTGATCGCCTCGACCGACCGGCTTACCGCCGTGGAGAAGCCGATGCAGTAATCGGTGCCGTAGACGTCATTGTCCATCGTCTTCGGGATCGAGATGACCGGCACGCCTTGATCGGCAAGATGCGCGGAGAAACGCAGGGTCCCGTCACCGCCAAGGGTAATCATCGCATCGATGCCCAGCGCGTCCAGCACGTGGAGCACCTTCGCGGTTTGATCTCCCGTCTTGAGCGTTCTCGGATCCAGCCGAGAGGTGTGGAGGATCGTGCCGCCCGTCCGATCGATACCGCGCACCCCGTCACGGGTCAGCGGCACGCTGCCGCTGGCGATGCTTTCGGGATCATCGGGATCGATGCCCAGCACCCCCTCCCAGCCGCGGCGGAAGCCCACCACCTCCCAGCCGAGATCGTCCGCGGACATCATGATCGAACGGATGCACGGATTGAGACCGGGTACGTCGCCGCCGCCGGTAAGGATCCCGATCCGCATCAGCCGCCGCGGCTCAGGCCGTCGGCCCGAAGCTGACCGCTATGGACGCGGCGTCTCGCGGCACATCCATATCGCTGCCGTTGATCGTGGTGCTCGCGCCCGGCTGCAGCTCCGGCACCGGGGCCGAGATGAAGAAGGCGTAGATCGCGCGACCTTGTGCATTCCGCACTTCGACCTTCACCGGAGGAACGCGTTGCACGATCCTCGTCGGATTGCTGATCGTGCCGGCCACCGAGAAGAATTCGTTTCCGCTCGCGAGCGTGCTTCGATGCGGCTTGAGGTCGATCTTAAGCGGGCTGCCGCTCGGCGCTTTGAGACCCAGCCGTCCGGCCGTACCCGGCACGCCATAATAAAGGATCGCAGCCGTTGCCGACAGCATCAGCGCGGCGGCGACGACTGCCAGGATGGTCAGCAGCCGCGCGCGATTGCGGCGCGGGCGGAACGGCGGCTCGTGCGCGAAGGCATCGAATTGCTGGGGGGCAATATCGGGCTCTTCAGGGCCGAGGATCGAGGAAGGGGGCCGGGGCGCGGCACGCGGCACCTCGTGTTGCTTGGCGTAAACGGGCTCGGTCGGCGTGGGCTGCGGCCGAGCGATCGGCGCTTCCTCCACCGGAGGCGCGGCCGCACGGGCGGCGACGGGCTGCGGCCCCGCATATCCCGGCTCCCGGGGAGGCGGCGGCGGCGGCGGGGCCGCGGCGGGCTGGGCATGGCTCGTCGAGGCGCGCGGCGGCGGCGGGTCCTGGAACCAGCTATGACGGCAATTGGCGCACCGCACCTGGCGCCCGGACGTTCCGACGGCGCTGTCGGGAACGACATAACGGGTTTTGCAGGCAGGACAGCTCAGGATCATGTGTTCAGGAAGGCCCGCTCTCAGGTGCTCGTTCAGAATCCAAGCACATGTTGTACCGCCCATGCAAGCGAATGCGCCTTTTTCGGAGGTTTACGGCCCGCCTTGCGGCGTGCCATTGACGCTGCAAGGGGCAGATGACGCGCAGCATGGCAAGATTTGGAGCGGAGGCGGGCCTGAACAGCCCCGGCAGCATCGTTCAGTTCGACAATGTCGGCCTGCGCTACGGCACGGGCGCTGAAACCCTGTCCGACCTCACCTTTTCGCTTCGTCACGGCGGCTTCTACTTCCTGACCGGGCCTTCGGGCGCGGGCAAGACGTCGCTGCTCAGGCTGCTCTATCTGGCGCAAAGGCCGAGCCGCGGCCTCATCCGGCTGTTCGGCGAGGACATCGTGACGATGCCGCGCAACCGCCTGCCGGGCTTCCGCCGACGGATCGGCGTGGTCTTCCAGGATTTTCGGCTGGTCTCCCATCTCTCCGCCTACGACAACGTGGCCCTGCCGCTGCGGGTGGCGGGGGTCGAAGAACATGATCTCGAGACGCCGGTGAAGGAGATGCTGGCCTGGGTCGGCCTCGGTCACCGCGCGTCCGCGCGGCCTGCGACCCTGTCGGGTGGCGAGCAGCAAAGGGTTGCGATCGCGCGCGCGGTGATCGCGCGGCCCGAACTCCTCGTCGCCGACGAGCCAACCGGGAACGTCGATCCGGAAATGGCCAAGCGCCTGCTCCACCTGTTCGACAGTCTGAACAAGCTCGGCACGACGATCGTCGTCGCCACCCACGATCTCCACCTGCTCTCCAGCATCGCCCGCGCGGAGATGCTGCGGCTCGATCGCGGGCAATTGCTCGATCCCACCGGCGCGCTTCGCCATCCGCCGAGATCGCACGGATGAAGGGCGGCGTCCGCAGGTTCGGCGCGGCCGATCGCCGCCTGCTGCCCGAGGGCCGACTGTCGGGGCCGATGCCGTGGGTGATCGCGATCATGATGTTCCTGACCGTGCTCGCGGCGGCGGCGGGCCTCGGTCTCGGCAGCGCCGCGGCGAGCCTCGATCGCGACACCGGTACCCGGGCCACCATCCAGATCGTCGAAGCCAATCCCGACCGCCGCGAAGCGCAGGCGCAGGCGGCGATGGCGGCGATCGAGCAGCAGTCGGGGATCCAGTCGGTTCGCCGCGTTCGCGAAAGCGAGATGGAGGAACTGCTGGAGCCGTGGCTCGGCGCCGGCGGCCTGGAAGGGGATTTGCCGATCCCGGTGATGATCGAGCTCGATCTGTCGCCCGACGCCTATGCCCGCCTCGACAGCCTGCGCGCGGCGATCGTCGAGGCGGCACCCTCGGCCAGGGTCGACGACAATGCCCAGTGGCTTGCGCCGCTCGCCTCGCTGATCGGTTCGCTGCGGCTGCTCGCCGCCGGCCTCGTCGTGCTGATGATCGGCGCGACGGCGGCAACGGTGGTGCTCGCCGCGCGGGCCTCGCTCGACACGCATCGCGGCACCATCGAAGTGCTGCACCTGATGGGCGCGACCGATGTCCAGGTTGCCCGGCTCTTTCAGCGCCGGATCGCGCTCGATGCGCTGTTCGGCGGCATCGTCGGCCTTGCCGCTGCGGCCGGTGTCCTCCTCCTCATCGGCAACCGGGTCGGTGCGCTCGGGTCTGATCTGCTCGGCTCCGCGCATCTGCCGATCCTGAGCTGGGCGATCCTGGTCGCGCTGCCGGTCTGCGGCGTGGCGCTCGCAATGGTGGTGGCGCGGGCCACCATTCTTCGTGCATTGGGACGGATGTTGTGATCGCGCGCATTCTCTCCTTCCTGGTTCTCGCCTATCTGCTCGGCTACGCACTGTTCGCGGTGTTGCTGCCGCGGCCGGCGGGCGACGAGAAAACGGATGCCGTCGTCGTGCTGACCGGCGGTGCCAACCGGATGGAACGCGGACTCGATCTGCTGAAGCGGGGTCGTGCGAAACGGATGCTGGTCTCGGGTGTCGCTCGGACGGTGCGTCCCGCCGAGCTCGCCATCCGTTACCCTGGCCACGACAGTCTGTTCGACTGCTGCATCGATCTCGGCCGGGAGGCGGTCGATACGCGCTCCAACGCCGAGGAAGTCTCCCGCTGGATGACCAAGAACAAGCTGAAGAGCCTGCGGCTGGTCACCACCGACTGGCACATGCCCCGCGCCGGGTTCGAGCTTTCGCGTCGTCTGGGCGGAGACGTCGAAGTGATCGGCGATGCGGTCGAGAGCAATCCGAGCTTCCGCCAGCTCTTCACCGAATACAACAAATATCTGCTTCGCCGTGCAGCGGTGCTGGTGGGGGTGTGATGGCGTTGCTTCGTTCCGTCCTGTTCGCCGCCATCTTCTATCTGGTCACCGTGCTGATGATCCTGGTCGCGCTGCCCGCGACCCTGATCTGGCGGCGCCGGGGCGCGCGTGCCGCCGCCCACATCTGGACCCGCTTCCATCGTTGGTGCGCCGTGCATCTCCTCGGGATCCGAACCCGCATCGAAGGACATTTCCCGCCTGGGCCGGCGCTCGTCGCCGCCAAGCACCAGGCGATGTACGAGACGATGGAACTGGTCGTCATCCTCGACACTCCGGCGATCGTGATGAAGCGGGAATTGTCCGATCTTCCGCTCTGGGGCCGGCTCGCGCGCGCCTACGGCCTGATCCCGGTCGATCGCGAGGGCGGCGCCGCGGCGCTGAGGCGCATGCTGCGCGCCGCCGAAGAGGCGGTGGAGGCCGGCCGACCGATCGTCATCTTCCCGGAAGGAACGCGGGTGGCGCCGGGCGATGCCCCGCCGCTTCAGCCGGGTTTCGCCGGGCTGTACCGGGCGCTTCGCCTGCCGGTGGTGCCGATCGCGCTCGACAGCGGGCGGCTGCTGCCGCGCGGCCGCTTCGTAAAGCATCCCGGGACGGTCACGATCCGGGTCGGCGAGACGATCCCCGCCGGCCTGCCCCGCAAGGAGGCCGAAGCGGCAGTGCATGCGGCGATCAACGCGCTGGGCTAGCCCCTCCACGCCGGCTCGAGCCGCTCCCGCAGCCGCCAGCCCGACCTCGTCGGGGATGCCCAGAGGTGGCCGAGCCTGACGGTCGCCACGCGCTGCGGCGGGGCTTTGCAGCACACCAGCACCCGCTGCGGATCGGCGGCGCACAGGATAGCGATGGCCATGTCTTCCCCGCTGGCGTCCGCCAAGGCGCAAACCGGCCGATCCGCGCCGGTGAAGTCCACC
This sequence comes from Sphingosinicella sp. BN140058, assembly GCF_004135585.1. Lineage (NCBI taxonomy): Bacteria > Pseudomonadati > Pseudomonadota > Alphaproteobacteria > Sphingomonadales > Sphingosinicellaceae > Sphingosinicella > Sphingosinicella sp. BN140058. Next base: position 2,368,737 of record NZ_CP035501.1, read on the forward strand.
GGCAACGCAGGCTCGAAGGTCACACCCGAAAGGGCGATCGTTTCCAAGCCGAGTGAGCGGTCGAGCGCCTGCTCGCGAAGATGGCGGCGTCGCGCCGCGGATTTCCGGCGGGCGAAAGGCGAGCGCGGCAAGACGATGATCGGCCGCGACCAGCTCCTCGGCACCGGTGGTGTCTCCATCCCGATCGCGACCACGATGTCGGCGTCGACTGCAGCGATGCTCGCCGCCTGCAGCCGTCCGCCGGGGCCGGAGACGAAGCCCGAGGTATTGACCACGAACGGCGCAGTCTCCGAAAGCTTCGCGGCCGCACCAACGATCCTGGCGATCGCGAGAGCATTGGTGCTGCCGATGAAGGCGAAGCGGTCGCAAACGGGTTGTTCGCCCACGAAGCGGCCGCGGCTGACGGTGCCCGGAGGGCCGACCATCTTCTGCCCGGGATCGAGATCGAGCAAGGCGAAGCGCCGCTGCCAGGCCAGCATCCGGATGAAGCTGCTCTTGCCGGCATCGGTGGGCCCGATCACCGCGATCCGCGACGCCGGGCCGCGCGCCAGCGTTGCGACCGCATGCTGCCAGTCTTCGGGAACCTCGATGGCGCTTCCTCCTTCCGCTTGAGCTCGAACCGGAACGCTTTGAGCGCGGTTCCGTTGTTCAGCCGATCTCAAGCCAGGAACAGGAGCGTCGGTGAGTAACAGACTGGACAGTATCGACGCTTCCGTCTTCGAACCGCCGGCCGAGGCGGTCGACTTCTATGTCGAGAGCCTGCGCCTCCTCAACGAATCGGGAATTCCGTTCCTGCTTTCGGGCACCTATGCGCTCGGCTGCTACACCGGCATCACCCGCCCGACCAAGGATCTCGACATCTTCTGCAAGGTCAGCGATGCGCCTCGTATCCTCGCCTTCTTCAAGGCCAAGGGATACGAGATCGAGGTCGAGGACGAACGCTGGATCGGAAAGGTGTGGCGCGGCGAGCATTTCTTCGACGTCATCTTCAACATCTCTTCCGCAAGTCTGCCGGTCAACGACGACTGGTTTCGGGAAGTCTACGAGGTTGAAGTCTACGGATCGACCGTGCGGATCACACCGCCGACCGAGTTCATCCTCTCGAAGCTCTTCATCCAGGATCGCTACCGCTACGACGGTGCCGATGTCGTCCATGTCATCCTCAAGAAGCATGACGAGATCGACTGGCATCGCCTGATGACGGCGATGGAGCTCTATTGGGAGCTGCTGTTCATCCACATCCTCAACTTCCGCTTCATCTACCCGACCAAGCGCGATCACATCCCCCGCTGGGTGTTCGACGAGCTGCTGGAGCGGATCCAGGCCCAGGCGGAGCTCCCGCCTGGGGGCATCGACATCTGCCGCGGACGGCTGCTCAGCCCCCGCGACTACATCACCGACATCGGAGAATGGGGTTTCGCCGACGTGGTCGGCAAAGGCCTCGAGGAACGGCATGAGCGAAAACACTGATACGATCACCGTCGCCGCGATCGGCGACCTCCACGTCACCGATACCAACCACAACCGCTACCGCGATCTGTTCGCGGAAATGTCCGAGAAGGCCGACGTCGTCGCGCTCGCCGGCGATCTCACCAATTTCGGCAAGGTCAGCGAAGCGGAGATCCTCGCCGAGGATATGCGCGCCTGTACCATCCCGATGGTCGGCGTGCTCGGCAACCACGATTACGAGGCCGGCCAGGCCGACGAGGTGGTCAAGATCCTCCAGCAGGCGGGTCTCACCATTCTCGACGAGCAGGCCTGCGTGATCAAGGATGTCGGCTTCGCCGGCGTGAAGGGCTTTCTCGGCGGCTTCGGGCGTGGCGAGCTCGGCGCGTTCGGCGAGGATTCGGTGAAGGTGTTCGTCGACGAGTCGCGCAACGAAGCGCGCAAGCTCGAAAATGCCTTGCGCTCGCTGCGCACCGACCGCGCCGTCGCGGTGCTGCATTATGCGCCGGTGCCGGAGACGGTGGAGGGAGAGCCGCTGGAGATCTTTCCGTTTCTCGGTTCCTCCAGGCTCGCCAACGCGATCGATCGCTTCGACAACGTCAAGGCGGTGGTCCATGGCCACGCGCATCGCGGTGCCTATTCCGGCCGCACCCCTCGCGGCGTGCCGGTGTTCAACGTCGCGCAATTCGTGGTCGAGCCGGCGTTCGGCCGTCCCTACGCCTTGCTCGAAATCTAGGCTCAGGCGGGCTCGGCAGGACGGGCCGGCGGAGGAGCCGGGGTCGGTTGAGGGCGCGGCTGGCGAATGACCTGCGGCGCCGGCCGGGTTTCAAGCAGGGCGGCGGTCTCGATCTCGTCGAGCGCCCGGCGGGCGCCGAGATAGCGGCGTGCCTTGGCCACCCAACTCGCCGCGCGGTCGCGTCCAGGAAGCCGGGTGACTTCGGCCAACGCCACTTCCACCTGGCCCCCTTCCAGGCTGGAGATTGCCCGCCGCAGCCGTTCGGACGCGAGCGTCGACTGTGTACCCTCCTTGCGGATCGAAACCAGGCTGCCGAGTTCGGTCTGGAACGCCGCCCACCAGCTCTGATCCGGGCCGCCGCTGACCAGGAACGGCTGCACCTGGCGAAGCTCCTCCTGAAGCTTCTGGAGGGTGATGGGATCGCGGGACGCCGTAATGATCGTGGCGACTGCCTGCGGCTGAGTGGCGGCGAAGCGTTGCTGGAGAAGGCCCTCGATATAGCCGAGCGCCACCCCCCGATCGAGCGCGCGGCGCGCGGCGAAGGCGACCAGCAATCCCTCGGCGCGATCGGCATTGCCGACCGCCGCGCGGGATTGAACGTCGAGCTGCGACACACGCTGCTCGAGCCGTGCCACACGAAGGCTGGTCTCCGGATCGCCGGCCATCTGGCCGGGCTGGAGCGGCGCGAGGACAGGCGCCGCCGGCTGCGGCGCCTGTTGTACCGGGCGGTCTGCAACGACCGGTGCGGGCGGGACGATGCCGAGCATGGCAGCACCTTCGTTCCAGCGAGACAGCAGCCAGGCCATCGCAGCCACGCCGGCGAGAAAGGCGAGCAGCAAGCCGATCAGCAATTGGACGATACGGCGCCTCGGCCGTGCGGCGGCGAGATCATCGCCAGGGCTGTACTCCATGCTCACCGATCCCGTCCCGTCATCTGCGACGATCCAGCCTTGCACAGCTGCGCCGCGAGTTCCAGCAATGCCTCGTCACGCGGGGCGGCAGCGACCGAGAGCCCGGCCCAGCCGCCGCCCGCCGCATCGGCCGTGGCCCTGCTGATCGCGGCGATCCGGATAGGAGTCTTATCGGACACCAAGCCGGCGAGGCGGCGTGCCGCGCGCGGAGAATGGAGGAGAATGAGTGCGCCGCCGGCGATCGCGCATTCGGCTTCGGCCGGAAGGCCCGGCACCGTTTCCGCTGCATAAACGATCCGCCGCTCGAGGTGAACGCCGGGCCAGTGGAGGGCGACGTGGTCGCGGCCGCACAGATGCAGGACGCGGTCGCACCCGTCCCCGGCCGCCAGAGCAAGGGCCGCGAGCCCATCCGACGGACCAGTCACGACCTTGACCGCTCCTGCTTCTCGCGCCGCCGCCGCAGTCGCGTCGCCCACGGTGTAGGTGGGGAGGTTCGGCAACGGTCCGCCGTGGCGCGCCGCATTGGCGCTGGTCAGCAACAACGCATCGAAGCTGCCCTCCGGCAGAGCCCAGGCGACTGGACGAACCTGGAACAAAGGGGCGACGATCGGCTCCATGCCCATCGAGACGGCGCGCTCGGCTGTCTCGCTCGCGCCGGGCTCAGGCCGCAAAATCAGCAGCCGCGTCACCCCGCGAAGAGCGCCCGCAGACCCGGCGACGCCCTGCTCAGCAAGGCGCTTGCGAGCGTCAGCGGCGTTTCCCGGTCGTCTACTGCAAACCGTTCTTCGCAGCGTACGATCTCGCTTCCATCTGGGCTGATGATTTCGGCACGCAGGTGAATCTCGTCGCCGTCGAGCCGCGCCAGCGCCGCGATCGGTGATCGGCAGGTGCCGCCAAGGCCTTCCAGCAGGCGCCGCTCCGCGGCGACGCAGAGATGGGTGGCGCGGTCGTCGATTGCTGCGATCAGGTTACGCGTGCGCCGATCGCCGGTGCGAACCTCGATGCCCACAGCGCCCTGTGCCGGCGCCGGCAGGAAGTCGTCTAAGACGACTCCGATTTCGGGGTGATTGAGGCGCTCCAGTCCTGCGGAGGCCAACAGCGTGGCATCGGCCTCACCGCGGTCAAGCTTCCGCAAGCGGGTCTCGACGTTGCCGCGGATCGGCACGATCACCAGATCGGGCCGCCGCGCCAGTATTTGCGCGGCGCGTCGCGGAGACGAGGTGCCGACCCGCGCACCTGGCGCCAGCCCCTCCAGGCTGTCGGCGCCGATCAGACGGTCGCAAACGCTTGCTCGCGGCAGCATCGCCGCGATCAGCAGCGTCTCGGGCCGGAAGGTCTCCACATCCTTCATCGAATGGACCGAGATGTCGGTGCGACCATCGCCGAGGCAGGCATCGAGCTCCTTCGTCCAGAGGCCCTTGCCGCCGATCTCGGCGAGCGGTCGATCGCGGACGATGTCGCCGGTGGTGGTGATCGGAACGATCTCGATCCGCTCCGGACCCCAATCATGGGTGTCCCGGAGCGCGGTCGCGACCATGCGCGCCTGCGCGAGTGCAAGCGGCGAACCTCGTGTACCTATGCGGATGGTGCCCATCATGGGGAGGTTGTGCTAGCGGGTCGCGCGATGGCAGGGAAGCGCCGATGAGCCTTATCCTCGGAATTGAATCAAGCTGCGACGAAACCGCGGTGGCGCTGGTCACGCGCGAGCGCGAGGTGCTTGCGCATCGACTCGCCACGCAGGAGAGCGCCCACCGTCCCTATGGCGGCGTGGTTCCCGAGATTGCGGCCCGTGCGCATGTCGAGATCCTGCCGACCCTGATCGAAGAGGCTCTTGCCGACGCGAAGGTAAGCCTCTCCGACGTCGACGCAATCGCGGCAACGGCAGGCCCCGGCCTCGTCGGTGGCGTCATGGTGGGGCTCGTCGCCGGCAAAGGATTGGCGCTCGCGGCCGGCAAGCCGCTGATCGCGATCAATCATCTCGAAGGACACGCGCTCTCGCCGATGCTGAGCGAACCCGATCTGGCTTTCCCATACCTCCTCCTGCTCGTCTCGGGCGGTCACTGCCAATTGCTGTTTGTCGAGGCCCTCGGCCGCTACCGGCGGCTGGCGACGACGATCGACGATGCTGCCGGCGAGGCGTTCGACAAGACCGCGAAACTGCTGGGCCTCGGATTCCCGGGCGGACCGGCGGTGGAGCGCGCCGCGGCGGAAGGCGACAGAAATTCCGTGCCACTGCCTCGGCCACTGGTCGGCTCGCCCGAACCGCATTTCTCCTTTGCGGGACTGAAGAGCGCGGTTCTCCGCGCCAGGGACAGTGGCCGTTATCGACCGGAGGACATCGCTGCCTCGTTCCAGCAGGCTACGGTCGACTGCCTGGTCGATCGCACCGCCCGCGCGCTCGGCCGCGCAGCCGGCGCCACCGCTCTGGTCGTCGCCGGCGGCGTCGCTGCCAACAAGGCGGTGCGCTCCGCCCTCACCGCGCTCGCGGAGCAGCGCGGCCTCCCCTTCGTGGCGCCGCCGTTATGGCTGTGCACCGACAACGCGGCGATGATCGGTTGGGCTGGTGCGCTTCGCCTCGAAGCCGGACTGACCGACGGCCTCGATGCCCCTGCCCGGGCGCGCTGGCCGCTTGATCCCGATGCCGAGAAGGTCCGCGGCGCGGGTGTGAAGGCGTGAAGCGGCTTCCTTCCGCGGCCGAACGCCGCCAGACTGGACTGGGAGGACGTTTCTGATGATGGGCACGCAGGGCATGGTGGGCGTCATTGGCGGCGGCGCCTGGGGTACCGCGCTGGCGCAGGTGGCCGCTGCGGCCGGTCCCTCCCTGTTGTGGGCGCGCGAGCCGGAGGTGGTGGCATCGATCAACGAGCGGCACGAAAACAGCCTCTTCCTAGCCGGGGTCGCGCTCGATCCGGCGGTCCGCGCGACCGCCGATCTTGAGGCGCTGGCCGGCTGCGAGGCCCTGCTGGTGGTGACTCCGGCGCAGCATATGCGGGCGGTGCTCGCATCGATGCCGCGGCTGTCGAGCCCGCTTATCCTCTGTGCCAAGGGCATGGAAGACTCGACCCGCAAGCTGATGCACGACGTCGCTCGGGAGGAGCAGCCCGATGCGCCGATTGCCGTCCTCTCCGGACCGACCTTCGCGCATGAGGTTGCCGCCCGAAAGCCCGCCGCGGTGACGCTTGCCGTCGATGATGCCGCAATCGGCGAGCGGCTCCGCGCGCGCCTCGCCAGGCCATGGTTCCGCCCCTATCTGTCCGATGACGTCATTGGGGCAGAAATTGGCGGGGCGGTGAAGAACGTGCTGGCGATCGCGTGCGGCGTCGTCGACGGATGCGGGCTCGGGCTCAATGCTCGCGCAGCGCTGATCTCGCGCGGTTTCGCCGAGATGACCCGCTTCGGCCTGGCGCGCGGCGCCCGCGCCGAGACGCTCGCCGGTCTTTCCGGCCTCGGCGATCTCGTCCTGACCTGTTCGTCGACGGATTCACGCAATTTCAGCCTCGGCAAGGGGCTTGGCGAGGGCCGAAGTGCAGCCGATCTGCTCGCCGACCGGCGCACGGTTGCGGAGGGGGCGTTCACCGCGCCGGTGCTGCACCGCGCCGCTGCCGAAGCCGGCATCGATATGCCGATCGTGGCCGCCGTTTGCGCGCTGCTCGCCGGGCAAGCGTCGGTCGGGGACGTCGTCGAGCGACTGCTCGCGCGGCCGCTGCGATCCGAAGGGGTTTGAGACCTCAGAAGTCCCAGGCGCGACCATTATTCTCCCAATCGCCGTAGCGTGTCGGTTCGGCCCCTTTGGGGCCGCCATTCTCTTCCATGTCTCGGGCCGGCACTGGCTCGGGGATGGGTGGGCTCTTCGAGAGATAAGCGGGCGGTTTGACGTGGGGTGGGCGCTTGCCGGTCACAGAAGCTTCCAATTGAACAACGGGTTGGATCACCCCACATTTCGGATGTGAGAGGATCGCTGGCAAGATGAATAGCATGAAGACCCTGATGCTCCTGTCGGCGCTGACTGCGCTGTTCATGGGATTGGGCTACGTGCTCGGCGGCAGCGGCGGCGCCCTGATCGCCCTCGTAGCGGCAGCGGCGATGAACCTGTTCACCTTCTGGAATGCCGACAAGATCGTGCTGCGCATGCACAATGCGCGCGAGATGTCGAAATTCGATTGTCCCCAATTCGTCGGCATGGTCGAGCAGCTCTCGATCCGCGCGGGACTGCCGGTGCCGCGGGTCTACCTGATCGATTCGCCGCATCCGAACGCATTCGCAACGGGGCGTAATCCGGCCAATGCCGCAGTGGCCGCGACGACGGGCCTGCTCGCCATTCTCGATCGCGACGAGATCGCAGCTGTGATGGCGCACGAGCTTGGCCATGTCCGCAACCGCGACACCTTGATCATGACGATGACGGCGACGATCGCCGGCGCGATCTCGATGCTCGCGAATTTCGGGTTCTTCTTCAACAACGGCGAGCGCGGTAATCCGCTGGCGATGATCGGCGCCATCTTCCTGGCTCCGTTCGCCGCGATGATCCTGCAGCTCGCGCTCAGCCGCGCACGCGAATATGGCGCCGACCGCGCCGGTGCGGAGATTTGCGGAAATCCGCGGGCGCTCGCGTCCGCCCTCGCCAAACTGCACAAGGGCACGGCACGAGTGCCAAGTCCGATCGCCGAGCGTAATCCGGCGGTGGCGGCGCTCTACATCGTGCCGAGCCGCAGCGGCCGCGACAGCCTGTTCTCGACCCATCCGGATACCGCCAATCGCATCGCCGCGCTCCAGCAGCTGGCTGGCGAGATGGGGGAGCGCCCCGCAACATTGCGAGCGGCAAGGACCAGTGTTCCCACGAGCCGCGCGCGTTCCCCGCGCTCCAGCGCGCTTGATCCTTTGCGGAAGCGTCCCTAGCGGTTCGCGCTTCGACGTGGCCTGCAAGCATCCGGCCACCCTATGCCGAGTGACCGATTGTCTGACATGACCAGGAACCAGGAAGAAGTCGCGGGCCTGCCCACCCGCCGTGCGGCGCTACGCTTGCTCGATGCGGTGCTGCGCAAGGGTTTGCCGCTGGAGGCGGCGCTCGACGTCGCCGCGCGCGATCTCGACCGTGCGGACGATCGCGGCTTTGCCCATGCCATCGCCGCCGAAGCGCTGCGGCGCCTCACCGATCTTGATGCCTTGATCGACAGCGCCACCAAACGGGCGCTGCCCGACGATGCCAAGGCACGCTTCGCCCTCCGCATCGCGTTGGTCCAGGCTCTGGCGCTCGATACGCCGCCGCATGCGGCGATCGCGACGGTGCTGCCGCTGGTCGATGGCGGTCCGCGCAAGCTCGTCCATGGGGTGTTCGGCACGCTGATGCGAGGCGGCGCCACCCTGCCGAGCCCGCCCTCGTTGCCGCCCGCGGTCGCCGCACGGTGGGAGCGACACTGGGGCGCGGAGGTCGTCGGCCAGGCCGAGATTCTGCTGGCTGCACCGCCGCCACTCGATCTCATCTTTCCGCCCAATGCCGTGCCACCCGCCGATCTCGAAGGCACGACCCTGCTGCCCGATCATCTCCGGCTGCCCGGTCGCACCGCGGTGGCCGGCCTCACCGGCTATGGCGAGGGGCGCTGGTGGGTGCAGGACGTCGCCGCGTCGCTGCCTGCCCGCTTGCTCGGTCAGGGCAACGGCCGCACGGCGCTCGATCTCTGCGCGGCACCGGGGGGCAAAACCATGCAGCTCGCATCGGCCGGTTTTCAGGTGACTGCGGTCGACTCTTCCGAAAGTCGTCTGGCGCGACTTTCGGAGAATATGGCGCGCACCAACCTTGATGCGAAGCTGGTCGCCGCAGATCTGATGACATGGAGCCCGCCAGAGAAGGTCGATGCGATCCTGCTCGACGCACCCTGTTCCGCGACCGGAATCTTTCGACGCCACCCGGATGTTCTCTATCGGGTTCGGCCCAAGGCGATCGCGGAACTCGCCGCGATGCAGGCGAAGATGCTCGATCGTGTCGCCGGTTGGCTCAAACCCGGTGGTCTGCTCGTCTATTCGGTCTGCTCGCTCGAGCCGGAGGAAGGCGAAGACGTCGTCGAGAAATTCCTGCACGGCCGGCGCGAATATGAAGCGGCGCAGCTGACCGCCGACGAGCTGCCGGAGTCGGTCCCGGTCGAGGGCAATCGGATCCGCATCCTCCCCGGCCTGTTCGGCGATGCCGGCGGGGCCGACGGGTTCTTCGTCGCTCGCTTCCGGAGAAGATCGGCCGATTGAGGCCGCGCCTTCCTTGTGCGCAAGCGCAGCCCGGTCTATCGGATCGGGCGTGCAACAGCCCGTCCGTATCTCGCCTTCGATCCTGTCCGCCGATTTCGCCAGGCTTGGCGAGGAGGTGCGGGCCGTCGATGCGGCCGGCGCCGATTGGATCCACGTCGACGTCATGGACGGCCATTTCGTGCCGAACATCACGATCGGACCGGGCGTCGTCAAAGCGCTGCGGCCGCATACGGCGAAGCCGCTTGACGTCCACCTGATGATCTCGCCCGTCGATCTGTTCCTCGACGCCTTTGCCGAGGCGGGGGCCGACATCATTACCGTTCATCCCGAAGCCGGGCCGCACCTTCATCGCACCCTTCAGCGGATCAAGGCGCTGGGCAAGCGGGCGGGCGTGTCGCTCAACCCGGCAACGCCGGCCAAGATGCTCGACTATATCCTGGAAGAGGTCGATCTCGTCTTGGTGATGAGTGTCAATCCGGGTTTCGGCGGCCAGAGCTTTATCTCGTCGCAGCTTCGCAAGATCGAGGCGATCCGCAAGCAGATCGACAAGAGCGGCAGGCCGATCGATCTCGAGGTGGATGGCGGGATCGATGCGACCACGTGCCGGCAAGCGATCGATGCAGGGGCCGACGTCCTGGTCGCGGGTACCGCGACCTTCCGCGGCGGCGCGGAACGCTACGCGGAGAACATCAGGGCTCTGCGGGGATGATTGGGCGCGGCGACCCCGGCCCGACGGGGCGCGAGGATGGTATCGGCGACGGCAAGAGATTGATCCGCGCCGGCCATGATCGCGGCGTCTCGCTCGCAGAGCGCCTATCCTGGCGCTTCCATCGCCTGTCGTGGCGAACCCCTTTCCAGAGTTTTCGCCTGCGTGGCCGCTACCCGCTCAAGCTTCTCGCGGTTCCCAAGGATCCGGTTGCAGGCGACAAGGCAGCGGGAGAGGCGATCCTGCAAGGCCATTTCGCGCATCGTGGCGGGATCATCGCGGTCGATGATGCCGATTTCGCCGATGCCCGGATTTCCCCCGACTTCGCCGATTATCTGCAAAGCTTCGAGTGGCTGCGCGATCTCGCCGCGGCCGCAACCCGCGAGCGCGCCGCAAAGATCGCGGAGAAGGCGCTGCAGAAATGGCTGATCGCTTATGCCAGCGGCACCGGGGAGCGGGCATGGCGCGCCGATCTGACGGGGCGGCGGATCCTGTTCTGGGCCGCCTACGCTCCGTACATCCTGTCCAGCCGGGATGCCGAGTACCGTGCGACCGTCCTCAAGACCCTGGTCCGCAGCGCGCAGCATCTCGATCGTGTCGCCGACAAAGCCCCCGCAGGTCTCGCACGGATCACCGCCTGGGCAGGGATCATTGCAGTGGCTCTGGTCGTCCAGGGGAGTTCGTCCGGGCTCAGCAAGGGCGAGGCCGGGTTGCTCCGGGCGCTGACCTCGGGTCTGCACGATGACGGCGGGCTGGTCAGTCGCTCGCCGGTCGAGCAACTCGCCTTGGTCGAACTGCTCAGCCAGCTCCGCGCGGTTTATTATGCCGGCGATCACGATATGCCCGAACTGCTCGCGGACGCTCTCGAAGGTGCGGTCGCAGCCCTGCTCGGCGTAACGCTGGGAGACGAGGCGTTGTCGAGCTGGCAGGGCGGGAACCAGCTCTCGCGTCGCCGCCTGGCGGCGGCGGTGGAAGGAACCGGCGTTCGCGCGCGTCCGCTGAGCCAGCCGCGCGGCTGGGGCTATCAACGGCTCGAGGCCAAGCAGACGATCACGATCTTCGACGCCGCGCCACCACCGCCGACGCGCAGCCTGAGCGGAGCCTGCGCGTCGACCCTGGCATTTGAGCTGTGCGAGGGGCCGAACCGCCTGGTTGTAAATTGCGGTGGTGTCGGCACGGCCGACGGGGCGCTTCCCGCCGAATTGCTTGCGGCGCTCCGCACCACCGCTGCCCATTCGACGCTGACCCTCGGTGACCGCAACTCGACTGCCATCCATGAGGACGGAACCCTCGGCAAGGGCGTCACGCAAGTCGAGCTTTCGCGCGACGAGAGCAATGGGGTTACCGCGGTGGAAGCGAGCCACGACGGCTACGTCCGTCGCTTCGGCCTTATCCACCAGCGCACCCTGATCCTCAGCCCCGACGGCAAGGAGCTGAGCGGGGAGGACATTCTTCGGCAGGAGGGGCGAAAGCGACGGGGCGACATCATACCGTTTGCCGTGCGCTTTCATCTTGCCCCGGCGGTGGAGGCGGCGACCACCGCGGATGGCCAGGGGGCCTTGCTGCGGATCCGCAACGCGACCGTTTGGCAATTTCGCTGCCGCGGCGGGAAGCTCGCGATCGAAGACAGTATTTGGATCGATGGCGAGGCCAAGGCGCATGCAAGCCTTCAGCTCGTCATCTCCGGGGAAATGCCGCCCGAGGGAACCTCCATCGCCTGGACGTTCAAGCGGGCCTGATCAGGATCTGAGGAGTTATTCGTGAAAGACCAGGTGAAAGTCACCCGTGCATTGCTGTCGGTTTCGGACAAGACCGGCTTGGCGGAGCTTGCACAGGCCCTTGCCCGGCACGGGGTCGAGCTCGTCTCGACCGGCGGCACGGCGAAGGCGATCCGCGAGGCCGGGCTTGCGGTGAAGGACATTTCCGAAATCACCGGCTTCCCCGAGATGATGGACGGCCGGGTCAAGACCCTGCATCCCAAGGTGCATGGCGGCTTGCTCGCGGTGCGCGACGATGCGGCCCATGCGGCTGCGATGGCCGAGCATGAGATCGGGGCGATCGATCTGGTCGTGGTCAACCTTTACCCCTTCGCCCAGACGGTGGCGCGAGGCGCGGACCGCGACGAGATCATCGAGAATATCGACATCGGTGGCCCGTCGATGGTGCGCTCGGCCGCCAAGAACCATGCCTTCGTTGCGATCGTCACCGATCCAGGCGATTATGCGGAGCTGGTCCGCGCGCTCGACGAGAATGACGGATCGACGGCGCTCGCCTTCCGTAAATATCTGGCTGCCAAGGCCTTCGCGGCGACGGCCTCCTACGATTCGATGATCGCGCAATGGTTCGCCTTCGCGGATCAGGGGCAGGCGTTCCCGGATGTGCTGCCGCTGACTCTGCGGCGCGGCGATACGCTGCGCTATGGCGAGAATCCGCACCAGCAGGCGGCGCTCTATCTGCCGGCGGGTCCGCACAGCCGTGGCATCGCGCAGGCGGAGCAGGTGCAAGGCAAGGAACTCAGTTACAACAATTTCAACGACGCCGACGCCGCGCTCGAACTGGTCGGCGAGTTCCGGGGCAAGGGACCGGCCTGCGTCATCGTCAAGCACGCCAATCCCTGCGGCGTCGCCAGGGGAGGCTCGCTGCTCGAGGCGTACCAGGCGGCGCTCGCCTGCGACTCCGTGTCGGCCTTCGGCGGCATCGTCGCGCTAAATGAGCCGCTGACGCGCGAGGCGGCCGAAGCGATCGCAGCGATCTTCACCGAAGTGGTGATCGCCCCAAGCGCGGATGAAGGCGCGCGGGAAGTGTTTGCCCGCAAGAAGAACCTCCGCTTGCTCCTCACCGGCGAGCTCTCCGATCCGCACCGGGCCGGACTCATGTTGAAATCGATCGCCGGCGGCTATCTTTTGCAGTCGCGCGACAATGGGCGGGTCGAAACGGATGCGCTCAAGGTCGTCACCAAGCGTGCTCCGACCGAGCGTGAGCTGGCCGATTGCCTGTTCGCCTGGACGGTGGCCAAGCACGTCAAGTCGAATGCGATCGTCTATGCACGCGACGGCGCTACCGCCGGCGTCGGCGCCGGCCAGATGAACCGCCTCGAATCCGCCCGGATCGCCGCCTGGAAGGCCAAGGATGCGGCCGAGCGCGCAGGCTGGGCGGAGCCGAAGACGATCGGTTCGGCAGTCGCGTCCGACGCCTTCTTTCCCTTCGCAGACGGGCTGCTCGCGGCAGTCGAAGCAGGGGCAACCGCGGTGATTCAGCCCGGTGGGTCGATCCGTGACGAAGAGGTCATTGCCGCCGCCGACATGGCCGGTCTGGCAATGGTGTTCACCGGAATGCGCCACTTCCGTCACTGAGCTTTCGCTCCTCCCGGGCATTGCGCGGGAGGAGCGTCAATGCGCCGGCGGTTCGGCACCGGGCGGGGTGACGCCGAGCGGGGTCGGCAGTTCGGGTTCCTCACCCTTTTTCATCCGGAACAGCACCCGATCCTCGTGGGTGAAGCCGCGCTTCCACACGATCGCACCGAATGTCGCGAGAATTGCGGGTACGCCGAAGGCGAGCTCGACCCATTCGAGCGACTGGGGCAGCCAGGTAAAGAGAGTCCCGACCAGGCTCGCGCCGGCGGCTGCCCAGATCAGCGGCCAGCGCCATCCCTGAACGGGCGCCTGGAGGAGCCGGCCGAGAAGCCGCGATTTGAGGATCGAGGACAGGCCGAGGGCGAGGCAGAGCGACAGCGCGGCGCCGGCGGCCTGCCAGGCCTGCGGCCAGCCGAGCGATCGCATGCCGAGGATGACGCTCACGGTCAGACCCGCCTGGACGGCGATCATCAGCAGCGAGATCATCAGGTTGCGGTGCCGGGCGACGTAGACCAATGCCGCCTCGGAGACGGCGGCGGTGGCTGCGATGACTTCCGCTGCGAGCAGGAAGGCAAGTGCGCCGGTGCCCCCGACGAATTCCTTGCCGACCAGTCCCATTACGGCCTCGCCCGGTATCGCGAGCGCGAGCGCCACGCCGGCCTGCGCAGCGATCACCCAGAAACCGACCTGCCGTACCTGGCGGGCGACCGCCTGATGATCGCGCTCGGCGAGGCGCTGGGTGATGACGGGTGCTAGGATCGGGTCGAAGCTGGTCTTCAGTTTCTGCGGTAGCGAGGCGACCTGCTGCGCCACATAATAGACTCCGACGAAATAGGGCGCGACGAATAGCCCTAGGATCGCGATGTCGAGACGCCGAGACCCCCATTCGATCGCATCGGCGGCGGCGAGCGGGACGTTCTTGCGCGCGACCAGAAGAAGCTGGGCCGGGTTCGGCTTCCACCCTCGCGGCAGCCCGTAGCTCCGGTAGAGGGGGATCACGGCGGCGATCAGCGCACCGGTGACCGAACAGACATAAGCGAAGATCAGGCCGTCGCGGGACGATACGAAGTAGAGAAGGCCCGCGCCGATGCTGATCGTCCACGGCTCGACGATCGCGCGCGCCGTCACGGTCGCGCGGATGTTGCGGCGATAGGCGAGCGCCGCGAGCGCGATATCGGTGCCGGCAATCGCGAAGATCACCAGGGGCAGCAGCCATTCGGCGCCGTACATCTGCCCGGTCGGAAACATCGCCTGCGGGAAAAACATCAGGATGATCGTCGCGAAACCGGACGCGATCAGGGCGGCCAGGATCGCATCCATGACGATGCAGGCATGGGGCTGATCGGTCGTCGACAGTTGCTGGGCGAGCCCGCGCTTCAGTCCGAGCGTGGCGAGCTGCGCCGCGAATTCGATGACGATCACGGCATAGGCGAAGCGGCCAAGCAACTCCGGGCCGTAGAGCCGGCCGGCAATGAACAGGAATGGCAGGCGTGCGGCGAGCCGCAGCAGGAACCCGAAGAAGTTGGTGCGCCCTCCGCGGGCGAGTGCGGCGATGTCCTCGCCGTCACCGGGCGGGCTGGTCAATGCGCCGCGCCCCAGTTCGGTCCGGTGCCGATCTCAACGCCCAGCGGCACGCTCAAGGTGACGGCGGGCTCGGCGGCACGCTCCATCACGTCGCGGATCACCGCGCTCGCACGTTCGACATCGGCATTCGGCACTTCGAAGACGAGTTCGTCGTGGACCTGCATCAGCATTCGTACGGTGCCGAGGCCTTCCTGCTCCAGCCGCGGGCACATCCGCACCATTGCGCGCTTGATGATGTCCGCGCTGGTACCCTGGATCGGCGCATTGATCGCCGCACGCTCGGCGCCCTGGCGTTCGCCCTGATTCTTGGCGCGGATCGACGGGAAGTGTGTCTTGCGGCCGAACAAGGTGGTGGTGAAGCCGGTGTCCCGAACCTTGCCGAGGGTATCGGCAATGTAATTCTGGATCCCGGGGAAGCGCTCGAAATAGCGGTCGATCATCGCCTGGGCTTCTTCGGCAGTGATCGACAGGCGCCCGGCGAGGCCCCAGCGCGAGATCCCATAGAGAATTGCGAAGTTGATCGTCTTGGCGCTCGCTCGGGTGTCGCGCGTGACCTCTCCGAACAATTCCTGCGCGGTCAGGCTGTGAATGTCGTCGCCGCGTGCAAAGGCATCCCGCAGCTGCGGAACGTCCGCCATATGCGCTGCAAGGCGCAGCTCGATCTGGCTGTAATCGGCGGCAAGGATGACGTGGCCGGGTTCGGCGACGAAGGCGTCGCGAATGCGGCGGCCGATCTCGGTTCGGATGGGAATGTTCTGCAGATTGGGATCCGTCGACGACAGCCGCCCGGTCTGCGCGCCGGAGAGAGAGTAGCTGGTGTGGACTCGCCCGGTCTCCTTGTTGATCTGCTGCTGCAGCGCATCGGTGTAGGTCGACTTGAGCTTGCTCAGCTGGCGCCATTCGAGGATCATCGCGGCGATCGCAACGCCCTCGCGCGACAGCCGCTCGAGCTCGTTCACGTCGGTCGACCAGGTTCCGGACTTGCCCTTCCGTCCGCCTTTGAGGCCCATCCGGTTGAACAGGATCTCGCCAAGCTGCTGAGGGCTGCCGATGGTAAAGGTGCAGCCCGCTTCCGAGCAGATCTTCTGCTCGAGATCGGCGATCTGCGTCGAAAATTCCTGGCTGAGCCGGCCGAGCTCGTCGCGGTCGACCTTGACGCCCTCCCGCTCCATCCGAGCGATCACCGGGACCAGCGGGCGGTCGACCATCTCGTAGATCCTGGTCACCCGCTCATGCGGCATGCGCGCCTTGAACCGCCGCCAAAGCCGGAGCGTGACGTCGGCGTCTTCGGCGGCATATTCGGTCGCGCGATCCAGCGGCACCTGGTTGAACTTGATCTGCTTCTGGCCCGATCCGCAGACGTCCTTGTACGCGATGCAATCGTGATCGAGATGCTTCTTGGCGAGATCGTCCATCGAATGGCTGTTGAGCCCACCCGCATCGAGGTTGAAGCTCATCACCAGGCTGTCATCGATGGGCGCAACCTTGATCCCCCGACGATCGAAGACGATCCAGTCGAACTTGAAATTGTGTCCGACCTTGAGGACCGAAGGATCCTCCAGCAGCGGCTTCAACTTCGCCAGAACGTCCTCGGCGGCGAGCTGCTCGGGTCGCTCGGACAACAGATCGTGGCCGCCATGTTCGAGCGGGATGTAGCAGGCCTTGTTGCACTCGGTGGCAAGGCTGATGCCGACCAGATTGGCCGTGACGCAATCATAGCCGTCCGTCTCCGTGTCCACCGCAACCAGACCGCCGGCACGCGCTTGGGCGAGCCAGCGATCGAGCGCGTCCTCGCTGGTTACCGTCTCGTAGAGCGCGCGATCGATCTTCGGCTCGGGCCGGACCTCCCGCTGCGTCGGTGTTGCGCTCGGCGACGTCGCCGCGTTGGACGTTCCGGTCGGACGGGCCGCGCCGGTTCCGTCCAGCCGCGCGATCAGCGCGCGAAAGCCGTGATCCTCCAGGAATTCGCGCAGCGGTTCGGGCGGGATGCCCTTCATCTCCAGGGCTTCGAGCGGCTCGGGAAGCGGCGAATCGCAGACCAGAGTGACGAGGTGGCGCGACAGCCTGGCGCTGTCGGCATGCTCGATCAGGTTCTGGCGGAGCTTCGGCTTCTTGATCGCCTCGGCATTGGCGAGCACCGTTTCAAGGTCGCCATATTCCTGGATCAACTGGGCGGCAGTCTTCGGGCCAATCCCTGGTACGCCGGGTACGTTGTCGACGCTGTCGCCCATCAGTGCCAGGACGTCGCCCAGTTTCTCAGGGGGCACGCCGAACTTCTCGATCACATAGTCACGGCCGAGCTTGCGGTCGTTCATCGTGTCGTAGAGGTCGAGCCGATCTTCCTCGATCAGCTGCATCAGATCCTTGTCCGACGAGACGATCGTCACCTTCCAGTCGGCGGCGAGCGCCGCCTTGGCGTAGCAGGCGATGATGTCGTCCGCTTCCAGCCCGTCTTCCTCGATGCACGGCAACGAGAAGGCGCGGGTGGCGTCTCGGATCAGCGGGAACTGTGGGACGAGATCGGGCGGCGGCGGCGGACGGTGCGCCTTGTACTGATCGTAGACGTCGTTGCGGAAGGTCTTCGAGCCCGCGTCGAAGATCACGGCAAGGTGGGTCGGCCCTTCTTCCTTGTGCAGGCTCTCGGCCAGCTTCCACAACATCGTGGTGTAGCCGTAGACGGCACCGACGTTGAGGCCGTGCCGGTTGGTGAGCGGCGGCAGCCGGTGATAGGCGCGGAAGATGTAGCTCGAGCCGTCGACGAGATAGAGATGGGGCATCGGACGGCTCTAAAGCCTCATCCTTGCGTGCGAAAGCGCTTTGCGCTCCTGCCGGCGCACCGGACATCGCAGTGCGTCGACGAAGTGTCTGTGATCTTGCGTTAATCGTCGCGGCGGTAACATGGCGTCATGAACCGTCGTCGCTTCCTCGGCTCGTGCATCGCCCTCGCGGCCGTGGCCGCCCTCTCCGAGCCCGCCGCTGCAGTGACGTTCGCGCCCCAGCGGATGTCGGTCAGGGTGGTCGGCAAAGGTCCCGACGTGGTGCTGGTGCACGGCCTTGCTGCCGGCCGGGGCGTCTGGAACGGCACCGTCGCGGCACTGCCCGGGTACCGCTATCATCTCGTCCAAATCGGCGGCTTTGCCGGCGCACCGGTCGGTGCCAACGACCGCGGCCGGGTGGCTTCCGGCGTCGCCGACGAGATCGCACGCTACATCCATGCCACCGGCCTCAGGAAGCCGGCTGTGATCGGTCACTCTATGGGTGGGATCATCGCCTTGATGCTGGCATCGCGCTACCCCGATCTGCCGGGCAGGGTGATGGTGGTCGACATGGTGCCGGCGCCTGCCCGGGTGGTCGGCCTCTCGCAGTGGGCGGCACGGCCGATCGCCCGCTTTCTTGGTCACGAGATTCTCGGAGCGGATCGCCTCCGGCAGCAGATGAAATCCATCGTCGGCCGTTTCGGCAGCAGCAACTGGCTGGGGAGCAACAGCAACGGCAGCGTCGTCGGTCGCTCGATCGAGGAGCTCATGGCGGTAGACCTTACCGCCGATCTGCCGCGCATCCATGCACCGCTCACCGTCGCCTATGCATGTCCGGAGCCGCTCAAGCTGAGCAGGCCCCGCATCGATCGCTTCTACGCCCAGGCCTATTCCCGCCGTCTGGGAACGAGGCTGGTCCCGATCGCACGCAGCGGCCACATGATCATGTTCGATCAGCCGGCACTCTTCCGCGCCGAGGTGAAACGCTTCCTCGGCTGAAGAGTCATGCACGGTTCAAGCCTGATGCGGCAGGAAGCCCGGATGCGCTTCACGACACTCGCCATCGCCATCACCGCCTTCCTGGTCCTGCCGCCTGCGGGATGGCTCCTTGGCGATGCGGCGAACGCGGCCGTCCCGGCGCCGTTTGCGAGCAATCGGATCTCCGTCGAAGTCACCGGCAGCGGACCCGACGTGATCCTGATCCCGGGGCTCACCGCCGGGAGCGACGTGTGGCGGGGAAGCGTCGCTGCCGTCCCCGGCTATCGCTATCATCTTGTCCAGGTCGCGGGCTTCGCGGGCACCGCCGTCCGCGGCAATGCTAAGGGGCCGGTGGTCGGGCCGCTCTCGGCCGAAATTGCACGCTACATCGAGGCGAAAGGTCTCAGGCAGCCGGCCATCGTCGGCCACTCGATGGGCGGTACCCTGGCGATGGCGATCGCCTCCACCTATCCCACTCGGGTCGGCAAGGTGATGGTCGTCGATATGCTCCCGCAGCCGGCGGGGATCGTCGGCTCCTCGGCCAGCGGCGTGCGGGGCCTCGCCGATGCCCTCCGCGGGCTCAGCGGCTCGGAGGACGGTCGACGGTTGATCGCATCTGCGATCCGGATGTTCGGCAATGCCGATTCCGATGCACGGCCGAGCGATCCCGACCTCGTCGCGCGCGCAACCCACGAGCTTGCGCTGACCGATCTCGGCCCGGCTCTCCCGAGGATCGCGGCTCCGTTGACCGTCGTCTACGCCTCCCCCGAAGCACGCAGCAGTGCGGCGCTCGACCGCACCTATGGCGTCGCCTATGCGCGGAAGCAGGGTGTGCGGCTGGTTCGGATCGACAATAGCGGCCACATGATCATGTACGATCAGCCGGCCAGGTTCCGAGCGGCGCTGAAGAGCTTCCTGGGAGGCTAGGTGCGTCTCACCCTTTCGGCACGAGCACCGTGTCGACCGCTTCGGGCAGCAGGTCGGGATAATCGAGCGTATAGTGCAGCCCGCGGCTCTCCTGCCGCGTCAGCGCCGAGCGGACGATCAGGCCCGAAACTTCTACGAGATTCCGCAGCTCGATAAGATCCGGGGTGACCCGGAAATTGCCGTAATATTCCTGGGTCTCGTCGCGCAGCAGATTGACCCGGTTGAGCGCCCGCTCGAGCCGCTTGGTGGTGCGGACGATGCCGACATAGTCCCACATGAACTTGCGGATTTCCTGCCAATTGTGATGGACCACCACTTCCTCGTCGGAATCGGTAACCCGGCTCTCGTCCCACGGGCGGATCGGCGGCGGCGGCGGCATCGACGTCCAGTTGCGATTGATATGCTGCGCGGCCGCGACTCCGAACACCAGGCATTCGAGCACCGAGTTGGACGCCAAGCGATTGGCGCCGTGCAGGCCCGACATGGTAACCTCGCCGGCGGCATAGAGTCCGTCGAGATCCGTGCGGCCGTCGAGATCCACGACCACGCCGCCGCACGTATAATGCGCGGCTGGAACCACCGGAATCGGCTCGCGGCTGATGTCGATGCCGATGTCGGCTTCGGCCAAGCGTGCCGCGATGGTCGGAAAATGCTCGACGACGAACTCCGGATCGCGGTGGCTGATGTCGAGATGGACGTAGTCGAGGCCGAGCCGTTTCAGTTCATGATCGATCGCCCTCGCGACGATGTCGCGCGGCGCGAGCTCCGCGCGGGCGTCGAATTCGGGCATGAAGCGATGGCCGGTGCCGGGGATCTTCAGCTGTCCTCCCTCGCCGCGCATGGCTTCCGTGATCAGGAAGTTCTTGACCTGCGGATGGTAGAGGCAGGTCGGATGGAATTGGTTGAATTCCATGTTCGCAACCCGGCAGCCCGCGCGCCAGGCCATGGCGATGCCGTCCCCCGTCGAGCCCTTGGGGTTGGTGGAATAGAGCCAGGCGCGGCTGGCACCGCCAGACGCGAGAATTGTCGCCCGGGCAGTGAACAACGACACTCCGCCGCGCGCCCGATCGAGCGCGTAGACCCCCCAGATGCGTTTCGCGTCGGCCTCGCCGACGATGTGGCGGTCGGTGACGAGGTCGATCGCCGCCATGTCCGGAATGAGGGTGATGTTGGGGTGGGTA
The DNA here is from genome assembly GCF_004135585.1 of Sphingosinicella sp. BN140058. NCBI lineage: Bacteria > Pseudomonadati > Pseudomonadota > Alphaproteobacteria > Sphingomonadales > Sphingosinicellaceae > Sphingosinicella > Sphingosinicella sp. BN140058. Next base: position 2,389,552 of record NZ_CP035501.1, read on the forward strand.
GCGGCCGCTTTCTCGAGTGCCTGCTGAACGGCGGCGCCGGTCGCGTCGGCGACATGCACGATGCGGCGGTGGCTGTGTCCGCCCTCGCGGGTGAGGTGCCAGCGCGCCTCGTTGCCGTCGCCGTTCCCGCCGGTGTTGAACGGGACTCCCAAAGCGGCGAGCCGTTCGATGGCCGCGGGCGCGTTTTCGACGACATATTCGACGGCGTCGCGCCGGTTCAGTCCGGCGCCTGCGACGATCGTGTCTTCGATATGGCTTTCGAACGTGTCACCGGGCTCGAGCACCGCTGCAATACCGCCTTGCGCCCAGGCGGTCGACCCGGCCGAGATGGCCGCCTTGGCGAGCACCGCGACCCGCAGGTGCGGCGCCAGCGACAAGGCGGCCGACAGGCCGGCCGCGCCGGAACCGATGACGAGGACGTCGTAATCATGGGCTTCAGCGGCCACGCGCACTCTCCATCCGGCCCTGCCGGTCAGGCCGCATTGGAAGCGCGGGTCAGGTTCAGGAACACGTCTTCGAGATCGGCCTCGCGGGTCGAGACGTCGACGATTCCCAGGCCGTCGCGCTGCAGGGCGGCGAGCACCTCGCCGGCATTCACCTTGTCCTTGCGGTAGGTGATGGCAAGGGTGCGCTCGCCCTTCAGCTCGATCTTGTCGAAGCAGGCGGCATCCGGGAGCGCCGCGATGTCGCGATCGACGATCACCTCGACCGCCTTTTCCTGCGCCATTCCGACCAGCGTTCGGGTGGTCTCGTTGGCGATTAGCCGACCGTGGTTGATGATCGCGATGCGATCGCAGAGCTGCTCTGCTTCCTCGAGATAATGGGTGGTGAGGACGATGGTAACGCCCTGGCGGTTGAGCTCGCGCACGTAATCCCAGAGCTGCTGGCGAAGTTCGATGTCGACACCGGCGGTGGGTTCGTCGAGAACCAGGATCGGCGGCGAATGGACCATCGCCTTCGCGACCAGGAGCCGCCGCTTCATGCCGCCCGATAGCGTTCGCGAATAGGCGTTCGCCTTGTCCTCCAGGTGCACGGCGCGGAGCAACTCGGTGGTCTTGCGCTGGTTCTTGGGCACGCCGTACAGACCGGCCTGAATCTCCAGCGTCTCCGACGGGGTGAAGAAGGGATCGAACACGATCTCCTGCGGCACGATGCCGATCGACGCCTTGGCGTTGCGCGGATGCTTGTCGACGTCGAAGCCCCAGATCTCGGCACTTCCGCCCGTCTTGTTGACGAGCCCGGCGAGGATGTTGATCGTCGTCGACTTGCCGGCCCCGTTGGGTCCGAGCAATCCGAAGATCTGCCCGCGGGGAACGTCGAGGGTGATTCCCTCGAGCGCGCGCTTACCCCCCTGATAGGTCTTTTCCAGATCACGAATTGCGATTGCGGCGTCGGTCATGGCGAGGGCTCTAACGCGTGGCTGCCGACAAGGATAGGTTAGGCCTCAGCAGCAGCGCCCGATCCGATCCGGTCCGCCGCCATAGCGACGCTCCGTACGCTCGCGATGGAATTGCGCCGGCGTCATCACCGGCGCTCCGGGATGCTCCTTCCGGCGATGCGCGGCATAGACATCGTAATCGGGCACGCCGACCATCAGCCGGGCCGCGCGGGCGATGGCGCCAAGGGAGTCACGCCACGGCATCGGCGACCTCGCGGGTGGTCGGCGCATCCGTACGACGCGCTGCGGCGACCGCGCGGATGCCGTACACCGCGATCGCCACGACCACGGCGACGAACAATGCGCAGAGGCCGGCGTTGACATAATCGTTGAAGATGACCTGCCGCATCTGGGCGGCGGTCTTGGCCGGCGCGAGCACCCGGCCCTCCGCCAGCGCAGCCGAATAGCCTGCCGCGTGTGAGAGGAACCCGATCTTCGGATCCGCGTGGAAGATCTTCTGCCAGCCCGCAGTCAGGGTGCAGAGTAGCAGCCAGCTGACGGGCAGGAGTGTCACCCAGGCGTATCGTTCGCGCTTCATCCGAAACAGGATGACGGTGCAAAGGGTCAGCGCCATTGCCGCGAGCATCTGGTTCGAGATCCCGAACAGCGGCCACAGCGTGTTGATGCCGCCGAGGGGATCGGTGACGCCCTGGTAGAGAAACCAGCCCCAGCCTGCGACCGCGAGACCGGTGGCGAGCAGATTGGCCGGCCAGCTCTGGGTCTCCTTCATCCTCGGCACGAAGGTGCCGAGCAGGTCCTGAATCATGAAACGGGCGACGCGGGTGCCCGCATCGACCGTGGTCAAGATGAACAGCGCCTCGAACAGAATCGCGAAATGGTACCAGAAGGCCATCATCGCCGGTCCGCCGATCACGTTGGAGAGGATGTGCGCCATGCCGACCGCCAGCGTCGGCGCGCCGCCGGTGCGCGACAGGATCGTTCCCTCGCCCACCTGCGCAGCAATCTGGTCGAGCATCGCGGGCGTTACCGTGAAGCCCCAGCCGGATATCGCCGCTGCCGCCTCACCAGTTGAAGTCCCGATCAGCGCCGCCGGGCTGTTCAGGGCGAAATAGACGCCCGGATCGAGCACGCTCGCCGCGATGAGCGCCATGATCGCCACGAAGCTTTCGGTCAGCATGGCCCCGTAGCCGATCAACGGCAGATCGGCCTCGCTCGCGATCATCTTCGGCGTCGTCCCGGAGGCGATCAGAGAATGAAAGCCCGACACCGCGCCGCAGGCGATGGTGATGAACAGGAAGGGGAAGAGATTTCCTGCAAAGACCGGGCCGCTGCCGTCGATGAACCGCGTCACTGCCGGCATCTGCAAATCGGGGCGGACGATCAGGATTCCGATCGCCAGACCGACGATGGTGCCGATCTTGAGAAAGGTGGACAGATAATCCCGCGGGGCGAGCAAAAGCCACACCGGGATAACCGATGCAACGAAGCCGTAGATGATGAGGAGCAGCGCCAGCGCTTCGCCGGAGAAGGTGAAGGCCGGTGCCCAGAGCGGATCGGCCGCCACCCGCCCGCCGAACACGATCGCCAGCATCAGGCCGACGAAGCCGATCAGCGACACTTCGAGGATCCGCCCCGGCCTCAGATAGCGCCCGTACAGCCCCATCAGAAGAGCGACCGGCATCGTGGCGAACACGGTGAACGTGCCCCAGGGGCTGTCGGCGAGCGCCTTGACGACGACCAGGGCAAGCACCGCGAGCAGGATGATCATGATCGCAAGAATGCCGAACATTGCGATCACGCCGGGCACGTTGCCCATCTCTGCGCGGATGATCTCGCCGAGCGAGCGACCGTCGCGCCGCGTCGAGATGAACAGGATCAGGAAATCCTGGACGGCGCCGGCGAACACCACTCCCGCAAGGATCCACAAGGTGCCCGGCAGGTAACCCATTTGGGCGGCGAGCACCGGGCCGACGAGGGGACCTGCGCCTGCAATGGCGGCGAAGTGGTGGCCGAACAGAGTATAGCGATCGGTCGGTACGTAATCGAGACCGTCGTTGCGGCGAACGGCGGGGGTACGGCGCAGTGCGGCGATGCCGGCGACTCGATGCGCGATGAACAAGCCGTAGAGGCGATAAGCGGAGAGATAGACGCAGACCGCCGCGGCGACGATCCAGAGCGCGTTAATCGTTTCGCCCCGCTGAAGCGCGATGACGGCAAGGGCACCAGCGCCGGCCAGCGCGACCGCCAACCAGAGCAGGCGGTTACCGATCGAGCCTCTGACTTCGACCTCTTCCATACCCTCTCCAGCCGTTCGGATACTGTTCCGCGGCAGCCTAGCGATGCCGGGGAGCCGCTGAAAGGGCTAGCTGCACCGATGTGAAACGCCGCGCACATCGTGCCGCCTCGGGGCGCACGATTCTTCTTTGCGCCGAACCAAATTCCAAGCAGCGGTAAAGTGCATTGCTACTGCGACGCGTTTGCAATAACTATCTTCCGGCAAGGAGGATGCGCATGCTCATGGAGTTTCTTACCCGGGCGCCTGAACTCAAGAGCCTACCCGGCGACCATCTTCGCGTCGTTCGCGGCATGCGCTTCTGGGTGGCTGCCCACCGCTTGGGCGGCTGCCCGGTGGCAGCCCTCCGCGGTCAGCTCGGTTGCGCTCGGGCGGCGGCCCACCTGCATCTGCTGCTGGAGGAGATCGGCGCCGCCTGGCCCGACCCATTCGCCGTCAGCCCGCCCTGCTGCGGCCAGCTCAGCCACGACGAGCGGACGCTGGCTGAAATGATCGGCTTTGCCTCTGCAGGCGATCGGCCGGCCTTCGATCGCCTGCTCTGCGAAATGATCTCGGCGGACGAGCGCGAGCGCCTGTTTCACTCGGCGCGCGTGCTCAGCGATCTGCTTCCCGCCTGCTAGGGCTTCAGGCCGGCCTTGCCACTGCGGGCGCCGAAGTCGTCGCTTCGGCTGCGCGCGCATAGGTGCCCGTCAGCAGGCCGGCCGCGAGAACATTGCCGGCCATCGCCCGCACGAGCGCGGCCCTTCCCGGCGTCTCGCCCGGGTCGCTGATCTCGCCGAGCGCGAAAAGTTGAAAGGCGTAGGAATGCTCGCCATGACCCATGGGAGGATCGGGCGGCAGCCACCCTTCCAAGAAGTAGGAGTTGCGTCCCACGTCGCGGCCGTCGGCAAGCCCGTTGCCGTCGGCGCGAATCGCGCCTTCGGCAAGCCGAACCTCCGAGGCCGGCAGGTTCCACACGATCGCATGGACCAGCGGCTGCGGCGACGGCGCGTCCGGATCCTCGACGATCAGGGCAAGGCTCCGCGTCCCCTCGGGAACCGCGCCCCACAAAAGCGGCGGCGACACGCCCTCGCCGTCGGCGGTGAAGCGCGGCGGCAACCGGGCGCCATTGGCGAAAGCCGGGCTGGAGAGATCGAGCGGCGCAAACTCTCCGCCGAGTTCCGGCTGCACGATGCACAATTTGTCGGCGCCGGCACGGACGCCGCGAAGGGCGCTGCCAAGCCAGTGTGGAACATGTTCGAGCATGCGCTTCTCCTGCAATTCGGCGACAACCCTTGGAAGGGCTGTCGGCTCCCGCCCCCGAAAGGAGGGGGCGGACAGCCAGACTGCAACGCCCGTTCGGGTGACACAGCCCTCCTCGAACTCGCAGCCACGCGGCCACGGCATGGCGCAGAGACTCAGCGATTGCCGGAGATGAGATCTCCAAGTGGACCCAGCATCGATCCTTCGCCCCGATTCTGGCCACCGGCGGGCATTGCCGCCGCAAGCATCCGCCCAGCGAGCCGGGCAAAGGGAAGCGACTGGATCCAGACCTTGCCCGGGCCCGTCAGGCGCGCCAGGAACAGGCCTTCGCCGCCGAAGAGCGAGCTCTTGACGCCGCCCGCTCCGATCAGGTCGAAGTCGACCGTGGAGGTAAAGGCCGCGATGCAGCCGGTGTCGACATGGAGTTGCTCACCGGGCCGGAGCTCTCGCTCGATCACGGCGCCGCCCATCTGCACGAACGCCCATCCGTCACCGTCCAGCCGCTGCATGATGAAGCCTTCGCCGCCGAACAAACCGGTAAGGATGCGCTTCTGGAAATGAATGCCGATGCTGACGCCCTTGGCCGCCGCGAGGAAACTGTCCTTCTGGCAAATTAGCGTGCCGCCCACGTCCGAGAGCCGAATCGGCAGAATCGCGCCGGGCACCGGTGCGCCGAAAGCGACCCGCGCCTTGCCGGAGCCGGTGTGGGTGAACACGGTGGTGAACAGGCTTTCGCCCGTCACCAATCTCTTCCCGGCCGAGAGCAATTTGCCCATGAAGCCGCTCTCCTGTCCGGCCCCGTTGCCGAACACGGTGGTCATTTCCACCGAGGCGTCTTTCCACACCATCGCACCGGCTTCGGCGACCGCACTCTCGCCCGGATCGAGCTCGACCTCGACGAATTGCAGTTCCTGACCCTTGATCTCGAAGTCGATATCGTCGGAAACGCCGGCCTTGCGGCTGTGATGATAGGGTGCGCCCCACGGCGAATTCGGCATGCTCCATCCTTGTGTCGTTACGCTCCGGCCTGCCTTAGCGCGCGTCGGCGGCGGTGATCCAGCCGTTCCGACCCCGCTTGCCTAACGAACGGCGCCGCGCGAAAAGCCGCTCATGACGACGGCGAACCAGCTCATCGAGTGCTTGGAGCTTCAGCCCCACCCTGAGGGCGGATGGTATCGAGAGACATGGCGTGCCGACGCGGCGCAGGGCCGGCGCGCGTCCGCGACGGCGATCCTGTTCCTGCTCGATCACGAACAGAAGTCGCATTGGCACCGGGTCGATGCCACCGAGATTTGGCTGTTCCACGCCGGCAGCCCGCTCCTGCTTCGCACCGCCGCGACGGAGAATGGGCCGGTCGAGGAGGCGCGGCTCGGCCCCGATGTGCTCAACGGCGATCAGCCTCAGGCCCGAATCGCCGCCGGGGCGTGGCAGGCTGCCGAGGCCGATCGAGGCTGGACGCTGGTTTCCTGCATCGTCTCGCCCGGTTTCGAATTCTCCGGTTTCACGCTCGGGCCACCAGGATGGGAGCCCGGCGCACCCGTTCAACGAACCCCGGACTCCCGCGCAACATAGACGTAGGCCCGGAGCCCCGAGGCAAGGGGCAGTTCAGCGCGGACGTAACCGTCCGTCTCGTAATCGTCGGCGCCGTCCAGTTCGGCTGGGGAGATTTCGAACACCACGCCCGGAACGACATCGGCGCAATCTCCGGTCCGGCGGGCGATCTTGTGCACTTCCAGGCCGCTGGTCGCCGCTACAGCCGGATCATCGATGACGACCGAGGAGAGCATATAGCCGGGCAGAGCGTCTGCACGGCCTTCCAGCCGCCGACCGAAGGTCGCGATCTGCACCTCCGGCTGCTGCAGCGTTCCGTAAGAGAAGAGCAGGACGGTGTCCGTCATCTCGGCGGGTGCTCCTTCATCGTCGATCACGCTCCGCCAAATTCTACGAGATCCCATTTGTTGCCGTAAAGATCCTCGAAGACGGCGATGATTCCATAAGCCTGTCGGGCAGGTGGGCGCACGAACTTCACGTTCCTGGCCGCGAGCGGGCGTGATCTCGCCAGAAATCATCGGTTCTGAGGAACAGGAAGACGCGTCCGCCGGCCTGATCGCCGATGAACCTTTCCTGTTCCGGGGTCCCGGCGCGGGCGAGGAGAAGCGAAGAGTCAGTCGGGCCGGCGCCGGGCGGTGCGACCAGCACCCACCTCTTGTCCTGCTCAGGTTGATATTCGTCGGCGACCAGGGAGAAACCGAGGGTTTCGGTATACCAGGCGATCGCCTCGTCATAATCACGGACCAGGATCGCGATGTGGGCCAGCGACTGTGGAATAACGCCCGTCTCCATTGCTCGACCAGCGCACGATGTCACCTGCGCACGCTTTTCGGAACAGCCTCTTACCCGAAGTCCGGCTTGTTCACGGCTCGGCCGCGACGATCAGCGAAACTGGCAGGCAAGCCCAGCCCAAAGGGCAGTCACTCTGTCATCCTCGCCGAGAACCCCGCCGACCTCGCCGATCGAGAATTCCGGGCCGAGCGAGGATTCCTCGTCAATCGTGAGATCGCCGAGCTCGTCCCGCGCGGTGCCGATCGCCAGCCCGCCCGCAGTGCGAAGAGGCGGCGTCCTCCCTCCGAGCGACCATCCGACGAATTTGCCGTCCTGGAAAGCGAGTTGCAGACCTTGATAGGCCACGAACTCCATGGGCCCCGCGCCGCACTCCTCATTGCGGCTCTGGCCGCTTGAGGGTCCGAAGGCCTTGTCCGCGGCACTCCTTGCCTTTTCGAGCGCCATCCCGAAACGCAAGCCGGGCTCGATGCCGACGCCGCTCAGCGTGTAGCCGCCGTGCGGCGTTGCCGCCGCTGCGGGAGCGCTGCCTGCCGAGGTGCCGTCATTGTTGCCCGGCTTGCCCTGCCCGCACGCGGATGCAGACAGGGCCGCGGCCAGAAGAATGACGGCGCGAATCGTCACTCCGCTGCCGGCAGGTAGATTTCGCCACCCTTCTCGCGGAATTTCTCGCTCATCGCCGCCATTCCGCTCTCTGCCGCAAGGAAGGTATCGGCGCTCGCATTCTGCTTGGCCGCGAAATCGCGCACTTCCTGCGTGATCTTCATCGAGCAGAATTTCGGGCCGCACATCGAGCAGAAATGTGCCGTCTTGGCGCCTTCGGCCGGAAGGGTCTGGTCGTGATATTTCTCGGCCGTATCCGGATCGAGACTGAGGTGGAACTGGTCGCGCCAGCGAAACTCGAACCGGGCGCGCGACAAAGCATCGTCCCGCATCTTCGCGGCGGGGTGGCCCTTGGCCAGATCGGCAGCATGGGCGGCGAGCTTGTAGGTGACCACCCCAACCTTGACGTCGTCGCGGTCGGGAAGGCCGAGATGCTCCTTGGGCGTCACGTAGCAGAGCATCGCCGTGCCGAACCAGCCGATCATCGCCGCGCCGATCGCGGAGGTGATATGATCATAGCCCGGCGCGATGTCGGTGGTGAGCGGCCCGAGCGTGTAGAAGGGCGCCTCGCCGCAGGCTTCGAGCTGCTTGTCCATGTTGGCCTTGATCTTGTGCATGGGCACGTGGCCGGGCCCTTCGATCATCACCTGGACGTCGTGCTTCCAGGCGATCTCCGTAAGCTCGCCCAGGGTCGCCAGCTCGGCGAACTGCGCCTCGTCATTCGCATCGGCAATCGAGCCCGGGCGCAGGCCGTCGCCGAGCGAGAAGGCGATGTCATAAGCCTTCATGATCTCGCAAATCTCTTCGAAGCGCGTGTACAGGAAGCTCTCCTGGTGATGGGCCAGGCACCATTTCGCCATGATCGAGCCCCCGCGGCTGACGATCCCGGTGACGCGCTTTGCCGTCATCGGAATGTAAGGCAGCCGCACGCCGGCATGGATGGTGAAATAGTCCACGCCCTGCTCGGCCTGCTCGATCAGCGTGTCGCGATAGATTTCCCAGGTCAGGTCCTCGGCAATGCCGCCGACCTTTTCGAGCGCCTGGTAGATCGGCACGGTTCCGATCGGCACCGGCGAATTGCGCAGGATCCACTCGCGCGTGTCGTGGATGTTGCGGCCGGTGGACAGGTCCATCACCGTGTCGGCGCCCCAGCGGATCGACCAGACCATCTTGTCCACTTCCGCCGCGACATCGCTCGCGACCGCGGAATTGCCGATATTGGCGTTGATCTTGACCAGGAAGTTGCGGCCGATCGCCATCGGCTCCGATTCCGGATGGTTGATGTTGTTCGGGATGATCGCGCGTCCGCGGGCGATCTCGTCGCGGACGAACTCCGGCGTGACGAAATCGGGAATTGCTGCGCCGAAATCCTGCCCGTCGCGTGCCGCCGCCTCCGCGCGCTGGACGCGGCCGAGATTCTCGCGGACCGCGACATATTCCATTTCCGGCGTGACGATGCCGCGACGCGCATAATGCATCTGGCTGACATTGGCGCCGGGCTTCGCGCGCAGCACGGTGCGGCGCACGTTCGGGAAAGGCTGGACGCCGCCCGAGCGATCCGGGCCGAGCTGGCCATTGTCTTCCGGCTTCACCTCGCGCTGGGCAACCTCCTCGACGTCGCCCCGGGCGCGGATCCAGTCCCGCCGCAACTCCGGCAGCCCCGCCATGATGTCGATGTTGGCCTTCGGATCGGTATAGGGGCCGGAGCAATCATAGACCCGCAGCGGCGGCTCGCCGCTCGAAGGTTCGAGGTCGATCTCGCGCATTGCCACGCGAATGCCGCCCGGACCCTCGACGTGAATCTTGCGGCTGCCGCGGATCGGTCCGGTGGTCACCTTCAGTTCGGTGCGTGCGGGAATGTCGGCCATGTCGTCGCTCTCCTCAAATGGGTGGAGAGCAGGCGCGCCCGCACTCCCTCCCTACGCCGGTGTCAGCCGGATCAGGTTCAGCGGGTCGCGGGCCAGGAAGCCCGCCTCTCAACCGCGTCTCGCGCGGTCCCCCGGGGATAAGGCGGCTTGTAGGCCGCCGGGCGGCACAACGGAAGCGCAATCAGCGCCGGTAGAGCAGGTCGTCGGGCAGGCCGAGCCGCCGGCACGACTGCACGGCCGGAGACGCGGCGAGCGGGATCCGCTCGGCAGCGCCGGCAGCCGCGCGGACGAGCGGCCGCTGCCACGATTTCAATCCCCATTCCGGGCCAAGGCCCAACCGGAGGCGCAGCCAGCCGGGCACGATGTCGACCGCCGCCTTGACCAGCAGCAACTGCAGCGGCCGAGCCGCCGGCGGCAAGGCCGGCACGTTTCTCATGATCTCGAGGAACTCGAAGACGATCGGCGAGGGTTCGAGGCGCGGCGCGAGCCGGCTCGCCAGCGCGTCGAAGGCCGATCGCGATCGGGGTGCGCCATCGGCTCCGTAGAGCGACGCGGCCGGAGCGGCCTCCTCGAAAGCGGCGTCGATCTCGGCACTGGAGAGGCGGAACGCATAGGCCGAATAGGCCGTAGCGAAACCGAAGGTCGCGGTCGCCTGCATCCAGTCGAGCAATTCCGGATCGTTGGCAGCATAGGGGATTCCGCCGGAGGTGGTCCCGGTGACCCGGCCATGCGCGCGAACGACGCCGGCGATCATCGCCTCCGCCTTGGAGCGCGGACCATAGACGGTCAGCATTGCGGCGAGACCGGTTCTCCGCAGCCTGGTGAGCGCATCGGTTCGGAAGCTGGAATGTTGCCACACGCCATCGCGAACGCTGGGTTCGGCAAGTTCGAGGATCACCGCCGCCACGCCGCCGATGAACAGGGTGATCGGGTTCTTGAAGATCCGCCACGAAATCGATGTCGGGGCAATCAGCGCCGACTCGCCGAGGGGCTGCGAGAAATCGACGGTGGGCATTCCGGGCGCGTCGAACAGGTCGGCGGCAAGGGCGTCGATCCGGGACATGACGGCACGCGGCACTCTGAGTCCCGCGGCCGGCAGCATCGGTCTGAGCGTCTTCATGCTTCACCAACGAAGCCGCCGGCCGCCCGTGCCCTAAAGGGGCAGCTCTAGCGCCACGGGTGCGGCCGTCTCCACACCGCCCTCCTCCAGATTGGAGAGACCAAGCCCCAGCAGGCGAATGCTCTTCACTGGCGGCAGCAGCAGACCGAGCAGAGCCTTCCCGATCGCAACGAACTCTTCCACGTCGGCGACCGCCCGGTCGAGAGATCGTGCTCGCGTGATGATCTGGAAGTCGGCATATTTGACCTTCAGGTTCACCGTCCTGCCGCTGATCCGCTTGCTTTCGATCCGGGTCCAGACATGGCGCCCGATTCGATCGAGCTCGGCGATCAGCGCTGCGGGATCGGAAACGTCGGTCAGGAACGTGTCTTCGGCGCTCACCGATTTGTAGGGGCGATCGGCCTTGACCTGGCGGTGGCAGATGCCGCGGGCGAGATCGTGATAGTAACGCGCCGAACTTCCGAAATGGGCCGCCAGCCATTCGAGGCTTCGTGCCTTGAGATCTGCGCCGGTTTCGATGCCGAGCCGTGCCATCTTGGCCGCCGTTTTTGGACCGACACCGTGGAAGCGGGCGACCGGCAGTCCTTCGACGAATGCAGGTCCGCGGCCAGGCGTGACCACGCACAGACCGTCCGGCTTGTTCTGATCGGACGCGATCTTGGCCAGGAACTTGTTGTACGACACACCCGCGGAGGCGGTCAGGCCGGTCTCCTGCTGTATGCGAGCCCGGATTTCCTGCGCGATGGTGGTGGCGACACCGATGTTCTTAAGGTCTTCGGTGACGTCGAGATAGGCCTCGTCAAGGCTGAGCGGTTCGACATGCGGCGTATAATCGAGAAAGATGGCGCGAATCTGGTGCGACACCGCTCGATAGGCATCGAAGCGAGGCTTGACGAAGATCAGGTCCGGGCAGCGCCGTTTCGCGGTGACCGCGGGCATCGCGGAGCGCACGCCGAAGGTTCGCGCCTCGTAACTGGCGGCCGCGACAACGCCGCGAACCCCACCGCCGACTGCGATCGGCTTGCCGCGAAGCTCGGGGTGATCGCGCTGTTCGACGGACGCATAGAAGGCGTCCATGTCGACGTGGATGATCTTTCGGATGGCGTTCACGCTTTGTGCCTATAAGACGCGTCGCAGAGCCTTGAAAGGCCTGATAATTGCTATCCACCAGCGGTGCAAAGCTACAACAGTTCGCGCATCTCGTCACTTTTTTGCACCGCAACAGGCCGAATGGCGCCGAAGGGGCTTGAAAGAATCGCGGATGCAAGTCAGCGAGTGATCTCCGAAGAGGGAGACTATCGTGTTCAGGAAAATCAGTGCTGCGGTAATCGCCGCCAGCCTGGTCGTTGCTCCGACGGTCGCTGCCGCGCAAAGCTCGGCACCGACTGAAGTAGCGCCGGCCAGCGAAAGCATCGACGGCAACAATCAACTCCGTGGCGGGTTCATTCTTCCGCTCGTGGCGCTTGTCGCAGTGGTTGCTGCGGTCATTCTTTTGACCGGCGACGACGACGATGATGAAGAGACGCCCGTTACCCCCTAAGGTATTCGGATCGTTTCGATTTACGGCCGCACGCTGACAGGACTTCTGACAGCGTGCGGTTTGTCGTTTCTGGCCGAGCAGATGTCCCCACAAGGGGCGATCCTACAGACCGTCGATCGTTAGAAGTTCACCCGCAGCCCGGCGCCGGCAAGGCGGCTGGTGCGCGGCGCAACGTCCCGAATCGGGTCCGTTTTCCTGAGTTCGCGCTCACGCGTCGACGCTCCGGTCACGGTGAAAAGGCCGAGACCCACATCCACCCGGTCGAGAATCGGCAAACGACCTACCATGCCGTTGGTCATCACCGGCAGTCCGTCCAGCCCGAGCAGCGGATCTCCGGCCATTTGCACCCGGCGGTCACGGCGCAGCATCTTGCCCGTGTCCCCCGACCGTGGCGCGCGAACGATGCCGCTCAGGATCACCGTATCCGACAGTCGCGTGACATCGGCGATCTGCCCCTTGCGCGCAGCTCGAATTTTCTGCTCGCTGCCATCCGGATCCTGGCGACGCCCGGCCTCAGCAGGCGCGGTCGCGACCAGGCACATGATGAGCGTCGCGAGCCCGGTACATCCTCTCTTCATGCCAGGCTCCAGTGACTAACCTGTTTAAGCCTCGAGGAACCATCCGGTTCCCATCTGGGAACGTAGATCGAGGTGATAACTGTCAGCAAGGCGAAAAGTTACGCCGCCCAGGTTTTCGCTACGGTTTCGCGCTGCATCGGAGATCTCCCTAAGGGAGAGAGCTGGCCCCGGTCCGCCCGGCCCCCAGGGCATCGGCAATCCGGCGAAGCTGACGCACGGCGAGCACAAGCGCAATCAGCCCAAGGGCGAGCAGTCCGGCGACGCTCAGAAGCGCGTAAGCGATGGCTTCGGGCCATCGTTCGTCGCTCCGACGTGCAGCCTGCGCGGCCTCGGCGATCGCCTCCGCATCCTGCACGGGTCCGAGAGCTGCCCGCGCGTCAGGTCTCTCCGCGTTCGCCCCCGACGCTCCTTCATCGCTGACCGAGGCCGCCGCAGTCTGTTCGACGGTTTCGGACCCCCTTCCAGCAGGCGGCACGCCGCCCCCGTCTCCTTGAGTAATCGCTGCGATCGATGCGAAGATCGACAGGGTGACCAATCCGGCCAGCGCCAGCATTACGGTTCGGAGCAGCCGCTCGAGGAAGCGCATGGACATTGCGGGTCCAATCGGCGGGGACTGGCGTTGTTCCGCCGCGGACACGATGTAGGGCATGGTCTGAACCTCGGAGGAACCATGCGTATCCTGCTTCCCGCACTGGCACTGCTTCTTGCCTCCTGCTCCACCGTCGCGGAAAATCGGATCAGCTCGGCTCTGACCGACGCCGGACTTTCCGAAAAGGTGTCGGAGTGCATCGCCGAGAGGATGGTCGACAGATTGTCATGGGACCAGCTTCGCAGCCTCGGGCGGCTCAGCGAGGAGCGCACCAAGACGAAGATGAACCTTGCCGAGTTCCTTCATCATTATCGCGGCGCGCTCGATCCCGAGGTCTATGCGGTGATGACGCGCGCCGGCGTCAGCTGTGCGCTGACTGCGTGATCCGCCGCCTCAGGATCGCGGGCGATGCGCGTCCGGCTGAGACATGGCGGATCGGAGGCCGCGGCAGCAATGCGGTAGGGCGGCTGCGTCCGCCCAGGGGTGCGTGCCCTTGGCTTCGCGCCGCCGCTGTGCTTTAGGGCCGCCAAACCCTTCCACCGATCAAGGAAGCTCCCCTCCCCATGAACATTCACGAATATCAGGCGAAGGAACTCCTCGCCAAGCACGGCATCCCCGTCCCGGCCGGCCACGCCGCTCTCTCGGTCGAAGAGGCCGTCGCCGGCGCCGGCAAGCTGCCCGGGCCGCTCTACGTGGTCAAGGCGCAGATCCATGCAGGCGGTCGCGGCAAGGGCAAGTTCCAGGAACTCGGCCAGGAGGCCAAGGGCGGCGTTCGTCTCGCCAAGAGCGTCGACGAAGTTCGCGCCAATGCCGAGGAAATGCTCGGCAAGACGTTGGTGACGATCCAGACCGGCGTCGAAGGCAAGCAGGTCAACCGCCTGTACGTCACCGACGGAGTCGACATCGCCAAGGAATATTACCTGGCTCTGCTCGTCGATCGCGCCACCGGCCGAGTCGCCATGGTTGTGTCGACCGAGGGCGGCATGGACATCGAACAGGTCGCGCATGACACGCCGGACCGTATCACCACGATCACGATCGATCCGGTTCAGGGCTTCCAGGCCCATCACGGGCGCGCGCTCGCTTTCGCCCTGAAGCTCGGCGGCGAGCTCAACAAGCAGGCCCAGGCGCTCGGCAGGAAGCTCTACGACGCCTTCATGGCGCTCGATTGCGCGATGCTCGAGATCAATCCCCTGGTCGAGAGCAAGGACGGTCAGCTGCTCGTGCTCGACGCCAAGATGAGCTTCGATTCGAACGCGATGTTCCGCCATCCCGATGTCGAGGCGCTGCGCGACGAAACCGAGGAGGACCCGGCCGAGGTCGAAGCGTCAAAATATGATCTCGCCTATATCAAGCTCGACGGCGATATCGGATGCATGGTCAACGGCGCCGGCCTTGCCATGGCGACGATGGACATCATCAAGCTCAACGGCGCCTTCCCGGCCAACTTCCTGGACGTCGGCGGCGGCGCTTCGAAGGAGAAGGTGACCGCGGCGTTCAAGATCATTCTCTCCGATCCTGCCGTGAAGGGCATTCTGGTCAACATCTTCGGCGGCATCATGCGCTGCGACATCATCGCCGACGGCATCGTTGCAGCCGCGCGGGAAGTCGATCTCAAGGTGCCGCTGGTGGTGCGACTCGAAGGCACCAACGTCGAGGAAGGCAAGCGCATTCTCGCCGACTCGGGCCTCGCCATCGTTCCTGCCAACGATCTCGGCGATGCGGCCCAGAAGATCGTCGCGGCGGTCAAGGACGTCGCTTGACGTTAACGTAAAGGGCAAGCTACGCAGCCCACATTCCGCCCCTCTCTCGGCGGCGAGCCATCGAGCGCATGCTCTGATGTGCTCTTGCGGAGAGAGGGGAAGTTTGTGGGGAGATTCGTGATGAAGCTGCTCGTGCCCGTGAAGCGGGTGATCGATTACAATGTGAAGCCGCGGGTGAAGGCGGACGGGAGCGGGGTCGATCTCGCCAACGTCAAGATGAGCATGAACCCGTTCGACGAGATTGCGGTCGAAGAGGCGATCCGGCTGAAGGAGAAGGGTGGGGCAACCGAGATCGTCGTGGTCTCGATCGGCCCGGCCAAGGCGCAGGAGACCTTGCGGACCGCTCTGGCGATGGGTGCGGATCGTGCGATCCTGGTCCAGACCGACGATGCCGTCGAGCCGCTCGCCGTCGCCAAGATCCTGGCCAAGGTCGCGGCCGAGGAGCAGCCGGGGCTGATCATCCTCGGCAAGCAGGCGATCGACGACGATTCGAACCAGACCGGCCAGATGCTCGCCGCCTTGCTCGGCTGGGCGCAGGGCACCTTCGCCTCCAAGGTCGAGCTGTCGGGCGAGAGCGTCGACGTCACGCGTGAGGTGGACGGCGGCCTCGAGACGCTGCGGCTGAAGCTGCCGGCGATCGTCACCACCGATCTGCGCCTCAACGAGCCGCGTTATGCGTCGCTGCCCAACATCATGAAGGCAAAGTCGAAGCCGCTCGCGACCAAGGCGCCGGCCGATTACGGCGTCGACACCGCGCCGCGGCTGACCACATTGTCGGTGCGCGAGCCGTCCAAGCGCGAAGCCGGCATCAAGGTCGCCTCGGTCGACGAACTGATCGACCGCCTCCGCACCGTGGGAGTCATCGGATGAAGAGTCTCGTTCTCGTCGAACACGAAGCCGGCGATCTCAAGGACGCCACTCTGGCGGCAGTCACCGCCGCCGCCAAGCTTGGCGAGGTCCATCTCCTCGTCGCCGGCGAGGGCGTCTCCGCCGTCGCCGAGGCGGCCGCGAAGATCGCCGGCGTCGGCAAGGTCCACGTCGCCGACGATGCCGCTTACGCGCATCAGCTGGCGGAGAATGTGGCGCCGCTCATCGCAGAGCTCATGGGCCACCATGACGCCTTCGTCGCGCCGGCGACGACCACCGGCAAGAATGTCGCGCCGCGGGTCGCCGCTCTGCTCGACGTGATGCAGGTCTCTGACGTGATCGAGGTGGTCGACGCCGACACCTTTGTGCGGCCGATTTACGCCGGTAATGCGATCGCGACGGTGAAGTCGGCCGACGCCAAGAAGGTGCTGACCGTCCGCGGCACCGCCTTCGACAAGGCGCCGCGCGAGGGCGGCTCCGGCACGATCGAGGCGGTCTCGGGCGGCAGCGATGCCGGCCTGTCGAGCTTCGTCGGTGCGGAGATTGCCGCCTCGGAGCGTCCGGAGCTGACTAGCGCCAAGATCATCGTCTCCGGCGGGCGCGCGCTCGGCTCGGGCGAAGCCTTCCATCAGGTCATCGATCCGCTGGCGGACAAGCTCGGCGCCGCCGTCGGCGCGTCCCGCGCCGCAGTCGATGCCGGCTATGCGCCCAACGATTATCAGGTCGGCCAGACCGGCAAGATCGTCGCCCCCGAACTCTATGTCGCGGTCGGCATTTCGGGTGCGATCCAGCATCTCGCCGGCATGAAGGAGTCCAAGACGATCGTCGCGATCAACAAGGACGAAGACGCACCGATCTTCCAGGTCGCCGACATCGGCCTGGTCGGCGACCTGTTCAAACTGGTGCCGGAGCTGACCGAAAAGCTGTGAGACGCCTCTCCCCTTTAGGGGAAAGGCTGGGAGAGGGGCAGTGCCCCTTCTCCCGCGCCGGCGCTCTAGAACGGGTCTCCCCTCTCCCTACCCTCTCCCCTGAAGGGGAGAGGGAATGAAAAAAAGGCGCGGAAGGATTGCTCCTTCCGCGCCTTTCCTGTTTCAGCAGCGCTGAGGCGTTCAGGCCTGGGCCGGAAGTGCCGCGCGGGCCTGGGCGATGATCGCGCTGAACGCTGCACCTTCGTGCATCGCAATGTCGGCGAGGACCTTCCGGTCGAGATCGACACCGGCGAGCTTCAGGCCATGCATGAACTGACCGTAGGTCAGGCCCTCGGCGCGGACCGCGGCGTTGATGCGCTGGATCCAGAGGGCGCGGAAGCTCCGCTTCTTAACCTTGCGGTCGCGATAGGCATATTGTCCGGCCTTCTCGACGGCCTGACGAGCGATACGGATCGTGTTCTTGCGACGGCCATAATAGCCCTTCGCCTGTTCCAGGATCCTCTTGTGACGGGCCTTGGTGGTGGTACCCCGCTTGACGCGTGCCATGTCGGGTTCTCCTTACTTCAGGCCGTACGGGGCCCAGGCCTTCACGCGCGCCGTGTCGGCAGCTGCGAGGACCTCGGTACCGCGATTCTGGCGGATATACTTCGCGTTGTGGCTGATCAGCCGGTGGCGCTTGCCCGCCACGCCGTGCTTGATCTTGCCGGTCGCGGTGAGCTTGAAGCGCTTCTTCACGCCGCTCTTCGTCTTAAGCTTGGGCATTTTCGTCTCCTTGACCGCGATGCGGACGATTAAGAACGGCCACGGCAGCCCTGATGGCCGGGCCGTTCGATTTCTTCCAGAAGTCGGAAAGAAGCGGCGCCTATAGAGACACATGGCTCCAAAGGCAAGGCAGAGTGAATGGCGCGGGGGCTCAGTCGAACAGGCTGGAGACGCTGCTCTCGTCGGCGATCCGCTTGATCGCCTCGCCGAGCAGCGGCGCGATGGTGAGGATGCGCACCTTGGCTGCCGCCGCGGCCGCTTCCGAATAGATCGAATCGGTGATCACCAGCTCGGTGAGCGCGCTCTTTTCGACCCGTGCCACAGCACCTCCGGACAGTACGCCATGCGTGCAATAGGCGACCACCCCTTCCGCTCCCGCTTCGAGCAGCGCCGCGGCCGCGTTGCACAGGGTGCCGGCCGAATCGACGATGTCATCGATCAGGATGCAGAAGCGGCCGGCGACGTCGCCGATGATGTTCATCACCTCCGATTCGCCGGGGCGCTCGCGGCGTTTGTCGACGATCGCCAGCGGCGCGTTGTCCAGTCGCTTGGCGAGCGCCCGGGCGCGAACCACACCGCCGACGTCGGGCGACACCACCGTGATGTTGCGGCCGGCGAAGCGGGCGAGGATGTCGGCAGACATGACCGGCGCCGCATAGAGATTGTCGGTCGGGATATCGAAGAAGCCCTGGATCTGACCCGCATGCAGATCGACCGAGAGCACCCGGTTGGCGCCTGCGACGGTGATCAGATTGGCGACCAGCTTCGCCGAGATCGGGGTGCGGGGACCGGGTTTGCGATCCTGCCGCGCATAGCCGAAATAGGGGAGCACGGCGGTGATCCGCGCAGCCGACGCGCGCCGCAGCGCGTCGATGCAGATCAGCAGCTCCATCAAATTGTCGTTGGCCGGATAGCTCGTCGACTGGACGACGAACACGTCCTCGCCACGCACGTTCTCCAGAATCTCGACGAAGATCTCTTCATCCGCGAAGCGTCGGACGCTGGCCTCGGTGATCGGCAGCTCGAGATAGGAGGCGATGTTCTTCACCAGCGCCTGGTTCGAATTGCCGGCCATCAACTTCATGAAATGATCCCCGAATGTGCTGGCTCGAAGCCCATAAGCGCGCCGCGCCGGAAGGCAAGGTCTGTTGCCGCGCGTCTGTCCCATCCCTACAGCGCGGGCATGAACGTCGTCACTCGCTTCGCGCCCGCGCCGACCGGCCGTCTCCACGTCGGAAACATCCGGACCGCAATCCATAATTGGCTCTGGGCACGAAAGCATCAGGGACGATTCCTGCTGCGCTTCGACGACACCGATCGGGAACGCTCGACCGAGGACTCCGTCCACGCCATTCGGGCTGACCTCGCCTGGCTGGGGCTGCAGCCGGACGAAGAGCACCGCCAGAGCGCGCGCTTCGATCGCTACGACGCGGCACTCGAGCAATTGCGGGCGGCCGGCCGCGTCTATCCGGCTTACGAGACGGCGCAGGAACTCGATCTCAAGCGAAAAGTGCAACTGAGCCGCGGCAAGCCGCCGGTTTACGATCGCGCCGCATTGTCGCTGACGGAGGAGGAGCGTGCGCGTCTCGAAGCCGAGGGCCGTCGTCCGCATTGGCGCTTCCGCCTCGACCATGGCGCGCCGATTGCGTGGACCGACATGATCCGTGGTCCGCAGCATTTCGATCCGGCCCTGCTTTCGGACCCGGTGATCCGGCGCGAGGACGGCAGCTGGCTCTACATGCTGCCGAGCACCATCGATGATATCGACATGGACGTGACGCATGTCGTCCGCGGCGAGGATCATGTCACCAATACGGCGCTCCAGATCCAGATGTTCGAGGCCCTGGGCGCGACTCCGCCGGACTTCGCTCACGAAGCTCTGCTCGTGGGATCGGAGGGCAAATTGTCGAAGCGCCTGGGCTCGCTCGGTGTAGATGCCATGCGCGAGGACGGTATCGAATCGGCCGCGATCCTCGCCAAACTGGCGCGGCTCGGCACGTCGCTTCCGGTCGAGGCAATCGTCGATCCGGCGCCGCTGATCGAGACCTTCGACTTCGCCACCTTCGGCCGCGCGCCTGCGCGTTTCGATCTCGATGAATTGAAGGCGCTCAACGCGCGGATCATCCACCTGCTGCCGTTCGCGGCAATTGCCGACCGGCTGCCGGAGGGAATGGGCGAAGAGGATTGGGCCGCGATCCGCCCCAACCTCAAGAGCATCGCCGAGGCGGCCGACTGGTGGTCGATCCTCCACGGCCATGTCGAGGCGATCGCGGAGGAGCAGGAGCGGCCCTTCCTGCAGGCGGCCGCCGTGGCGGCCGGTGCCCTCGACTGGGCGGAGGCGCCGTGGCCGCAACTCGTCGCCGCGCTCAAGGCGGAGACCGGGCGCACCGGCAAGACGCTGTTCCTGCCCCTCCGCCGTGCGCTGACCGGACGCGACAGCGGGCCTGAAATGGCGGCTCTGCTGCCCCTGATCGGTCGAGACGAGACCATCGCGCGCCTGAGCGCCGCGGCCGGCGCCTGACCTCCTTCGCTCGGATTGCAACCGAAGGAACAATTCTGCAGATCCTCTATTGTGTAATGTTGTAACATCATGATACGTAATAATGTCTCATGAGTCGCAGCAGACGACGCAACAAGGAGAGCAACCATGGCCCAAGGAGCATTCCTGCAACCAACCAAGAGCAACGGCACCGCGCTGACCGTGGTGATTCTGTTGCACGCGACCGCCCTCACCGCCGTCGCTTTGTCGAAGATGGACGTGATCAGGATCAAGCCGGATCGGACCAAGATCATCCGCGTCGCGCCAGAGGCGATCCCACCCGAGAACCCGCCGCCGCCAACCGAAAAGGTCGTGGAGCCGAGGACCACGCCTCCCATAACCGCGCCCACGCCCGAGATCGACCTCCCGCCGATCTTCGACGCGCCGGTCGCCGAGCCGACTCACATCCGGGACGTCGACTTGACCCCGACCGCCGGCGTCTCGCTTCCCGATTTGCCGCAGGGCGCCGCCATGCCGCCGCCGCCGCCGCTGCCCAAGACGGTCGAACCCGCGCGGGCGAAGGCGAACCTTGCGAGCTACGTGACCGATTCCGATTATCCGGCGGCAGCCATCCGTGCGGAAGAACAGGGCACGACGCGCTTCCGCCTTGCCGTGGGCGCGGACGGCAAGGTTGCGAGCTGCACCGTCACCGCATCGAGCGGATCCTCGGCGCTCGACGCCAAGACATGCAGCATCATGCAGAAGCGGGCGCGCTTCACGCCGGCACGCGACACCGCCGGCAACCCGGTCGGCGACACCGTCTCCAACGCTATCCGCTGGATTCTTCCCGAATAATCCAGAAGGCCGCCCTCCTCCCGTGTCCCGTGGCGGGAGGAGGGACTGGCGGCAGGCGCGGCGAAGGCCTATCTTCCGCTCATGGGCTATTATCCGAAACCTTCGTCCCCACGCGCGTTGATCGCCGACATCCGCGCCTTTGCGCAGCAGCGCAGCGCCGTGCAATGGGGGGCGCTGGCAACCGCGATCATCATGCCGACCGCGATCATCATCCTGTTCATCATCGATGGCGACACCAATATTCGTCCGGGGCCCAAGATCATCTACGCGGAGAGCTGGAGCGCCGAGCGCACGGACGCGGAGATCATCGCCGATCAGAAAAGAGATCAGGCAAGGCGCGAGGCCGCGATCAAGGAGCGGCAGCAGCAGTTCAAGCGGCTCGAGCAGAAAATGGAAAAGCTCGGCATTTGACTGACGACCTGCGCTGGATGGGCGCTGCTCTCGCGCTCGGCGAGCGGGGCCGCGGCCGTACCGCGCCGAACCCGTCGGTGGGATGCGTTCTCGTCAAGGATGATCGGATCGTCGGCCGCGGCTGGACCCAGCCGGGTGGCCGTCCGCATGGCGAAGCCATGGCGATCGCCGACGCCGGAGCAGAGGCGCGCGGCGCGGTCGCCTATGTGACGCTCGAGCCGTGCGCACACTCCAGTCCTCGCGGGCCCGCCTGCGCCGATCTCCTCATCCAGGCCGGGGTCGCGCGGGTGGTGGTCGCGATCGGGGACCCCGATCCCCGCACCAATGGGGCGGGCCTTGCCCGACTTGCGGAGGCCGGCATCGCCGTGACATCGGGCCCCCGTGCCGCCGAAGCCGAGCGCTCGCTCGCAGGGTTTCTCGCCCGCATCCGGCTTGGCCGTCCGTATGTCACCCTGAAGCTCGCCATGTCGCTCGACGGCAAGATCGCCCTGCCCTCGGGCGAGAGCCGCTGGATCACCGGCGAGGATTCGCGGGCACACGTTCATGGCGAGCGCGCGCGTGCCGACATGATCCTGGTCGGCCGAGGCACCTATGACTCGGACCGGCCGAAGCTTGACGTCCGGCTCCCCGGGCTGGAACCCTGGTCCCCACGCCGCGCGCTGCTGACTCGCGGCGACGGGGTCCCGGAATGGCACCGGCTCGGCAGCCCCGAGGAGATCCATGCGCTCAAGGACGTCAACGATCTGTTTGTCGAGGGCGGCTCCGGTGCCGCCTCGGCCTTTCTGAAGGCCGATCTCGTCGACCGCATGCTCCTCTATCGGGCGCCGATCCTGATCGGGGAGGGCAAGCAGTCGCTCGGCTATATCGGCCTCACCAGCATCGCCGAAGCCCATCGCCGTTGGCGGCTCGCCGATTCGCGGATGCTTGGAATCGACCGGCTGGAAGTCTACGAGCGCGACAGACTCTAACCTTCTGTGCTCCCCTTCCGGCCTGCGCCTCCATCGGGCGCACATCGCAAGCGCGGCGCACGACAGTGATCGGAACCGCATGTTCACCGGAATCATCACCGACGTCGGACAGGTCCGCTCGGCCGAGCAGCGTGGCGACCTTCGCCTCGTCATCGCCTGCGGCTATGACCTTGCCACAGTCGATCTCGGCGCCTCCATCGCCTGCTCGGGCGTCTGTCTTACCGTGGTCGACAAGGGGGAGGATTGGTTCGCGGTCGATCTGTCCGCCGAAACGCTCTCCCGCACCGCCGGCGGCCTCTGGCAGGAAGGGGCACGTCTCAACCTCGAGCGCTCGCTGCGCGTCGGCGATGAGCTTGGCGGCCATATCGTCACCGGCCACGTCGACGGTATCGGCCGCGTCGAAGGCGCTGCGGTGGTTGGCGATTCCACCCGGGTGACCATCGTGGCCCCCGCCGAAATCGAGCACTATATCGCGGCCAAGGGCTCGATCGCCCTCGATGGCGTGTCGCTGACCGTGAACGAAGTCGAACCGATCAGCGATGGTGTCCGTTTCGCGATCAACATCATCCCGCATACCGCCGAGCAGACCACGCTGCGCGATCTTGCGCCCGGCCGGCCGGTCAACATCGAAATCGATATCCTCGCTCGCTACATCGGGCGCATGATGGAACTGAGGCGCTGATGGAACGGGGTTTTCTCTCCTCCCCCGAGGAATTGATCGACGAAGCCCGCAACGGCCGAATGTTCATCCTCGTCGACGACGAGGACCGGGAGAATGAGGGCGATCTCGTCATTCCCGCGCAGATGGCCACACCCGACGCGATCAACTTCATGGCCAAGCATGGGCGCGGCCTGATCTGCCTCGCTCTGGCCAAGTCCCGGGTGGATCAGCTCGGCCTCGGCCTGATGAGCCGTCACAACGGCACCCGCCACGAAACCGCCTTCACCACCTCCATCGAGGCCAAGGAAGGCGTGACCACCGGAATCTCCGCGGCCGATCGCGCGCGAACCATCTCGGTTGCGATCGATGCCTCGAAGGGTCCGGACCATATCGTCACGCCCGGCCATGTCTTCCCGCTCGTGGCGCGGGACGGCGGCGTGCTGATCCGGGCCGGCCACACCGAGGCGGCGGTCGACATTGCCCGCCTGGCCGGCCTCAACCCCTCCGGCGTGATCTGCGAGATCATGAAGGAAGACGGGACGATGGCGCGGATGGACGATCTCGTCGCCTTCGCCCAGCTCCACGCCCTCAAGATCGGCACCATTCGCGATCTGATCGCTTACCGCCTCAAGAAGGACCATCTCGTCGAACAGACCGCGGAAGCGCCGTTCGAGAGCCATTGGGGCGGCCGCTGGACGGCCAAATCCTTCCTCAACAAGGCGCTCGGCACGGAGACGCTGGTGTTGATCAAGGGCGAGATCGATCCCGCCCGGCCGACGCTCGTGCGCATGCATCAGCTGAGCCTGTTCGAGGACGTGTTCGCCGATGCCAGCAAGCGCAGTGGCCTGCTTGCCGGTGCGATGCGCGCGATCGAGCAGGAAGGCTCGGGAGTTCTGGTCGCGCTCACGCGCCAGGTGCCGATCTCCGCATTGCTCGACGCCCGAGCCGGCAAGAGCGGCGAACGCGACATGGAGCAGCTTCGCGACTATGGTGGCGGTGCGCAGATCCTGTCCGCGCTCGGCATCCACGACATGGTGCTGCTGACCAACACCCACCACACGCCGATCGCGCTCGAAGGCTACGGCCTCAAGATCGTCGGCGAGCGCCCAATCCCCCTGGAGAGCTGAATGGCCCGCTTCCTCATCGTCGAAGCCCGCTTCTACGACCATCTCAACGACATGCTGCTCGACGGCGCCCGGACGGCGCTCGAGGACGCGGGGCACGGCCACGAGACCGTCACCGTCCCAGGCGCTCTCGAAGTCCCGGCAGCGATCGCGCTTGCCGCCGACACCGGCCGTTACGACGGCTTCGTCGCGCTCGGCGTGGTCATCCGCGGCGAGACCTATCACTTCGAAGTGGTCTCGAACGAAAGCGCGCGTGGGATCATGGCGCTGACCCTCGACGGGCTCGCCATCGGCAATGGCATCCTCACCGTCGAGAACGAGGCGCAGGCCCTCGCTCGCGCCCGGCGCACGGAAAAGGACAAAGGCGGCGAAGCGGCCAAGGCGGCGATTGCCATGCTGGCATTGAAGGAGCGGTTCGCGTAGGCGCTCTCAAGCGCCTACGTCTAATGGCGCAGCCAATGCCGCGCCAGGAACCAGGCGAGCACGCCAGCACCGATCACGAAGCAGAAGCCGACCACGCCCCAGAAGGCCCAGGGCGCTTCGGCGAACGGGATACCCTTGACGTTCATGCCGAGCAGGCCGGTGATGAAGGTCAGCGGCAGGAAGATGAAGGCGACGATCGAGATGAGGAGCGATCGCGATTCCATCAGCTCGCCACGCAAATCGGTGAGCTGCTCGTGGAGCAAAGCGGCGCGCTCCCGCACCGCTTCCAACTCCTCCGCCATGCGGGCGAAGCGGTCGGCTGCCTCGCGGATGTGAAGCCGGTCTTCCTCGGCGAGCCAGTCCATGTCCAGCCCCGCCAGGGTTTGCAACGCATCACGGTCCGGCGCGACGAAGCGACGGAAGGCGATCGCCTCCGAGCGAATCTCGGCGATCGTGCTTCGCAACCGGTAGACGTTGCCGGCTTCCATGCTGCTCTCGCAATCGTCGAGCTGGTCGCCGAGATCGGCCACCTGCGGATCGAGCTGCTTCGAGATCGCACGCGCGAAAGCGGCGACGAGGTCGCCGGGATCGAGAATTTGCCCCGCTTCCATTTGCGCGGTCACCTGCGCCGTCACGGCGAGCGGGAAGCGGGTCACCGAATTGACCTTGCCGTGCCTGGCCCAAAGACGGATCGACACGAGGCGGTCCGAGCCGGCGCTCTCGTCCGCTGCGGGGCCGCGCAAATTGACGAGTGCGCCATCCTCGATCCTATCGCAGCGTGGCCGGGTCTCGGTGGCGACCAGGGCATTGACGGCGATGTCGGGTATGCCCTGGCTGCCGAGGATGGCGAGATCCTCGTGCTCGGTGCCCTCCAGATGGATCCAGACGAACCCGCTGCCCTCATAGACGGCAGCCTGCTCCGGCGTCAGCAGGCTGACCTTGCCGTCGGCGACGAGGATCGCCGCACAGCTCATCCGCGGCCGGCGAGATAGTCGCGGATCGCCGGCCCGACATCGTCCCGGCCAAGAGCCAGCGCAATATTGGCTTTGACGAAGCCGATCTTGTCCCCGCAATCGTGGCGCTCGGCATCCACCGTCACCCCATGAAAGGGCTGGCGGCCGATCAGCTTCGCCATTGCGTCGGTGAGCTGGATTTCGCCGCCGGCGCCCGTTTCCTTGTTTTCCAGGATCGCCATAACCTCCGGCTGGAGAATGTAGCGGCCGACCACACCCAAATTCGACGGTGCCTCTTCCGGCTTGGGTTTCTCGACCAGGCCCTTGACCTCGGTCAGCTTGCCGTCGCGAGCGCCGGGGCTGAGGATCCCGTAGCTTGCCGTGCGCTCGTGCGGCACCTCCTCGACGCAGACGATATTGCCGCCGACCTGTTCATAGGCTGCGATCATCTGGGCGAGGCAGCCTGGCCGGCCAACCATCAGATCGTCCGGAAGCAGCACCGCGAAGGGTTCGTCGCCGACGAGGTGCCGTGCGCACCAGACGGCATGCCCCAAGCCGAGCGGCTCCTGCTGGCGCACCGATGCGATGGTGCCGGGGGCAAGCCGGGTCGAATCGAGCACGGCCAGCGACTTGCCGCGGGATCGCATCGTCGCTTCCAGTTCGAAGCCGATGTCGAACTGATCGTCCAACGCGGTCTTGTTGCGGCCGGTGACGAAGATCATCTGCTCGATGCCCGCTTCCAGCGCCTCCTCGACCGCATATTGGATCAGCGGACGGTCGACGACGGTGAGCATTTCCTTGGGCATGGCCTTGGTTGCAGGGAGGAAGCGCGTGCCGAGCCCGGCGACCGGGAACACGGCCTTTTTGACTTTCTTCATTGGAACTCCGGATGTGAACGTCGCCAGCTGATCGGCTCTAGCGTGGCGGCAGGTCGAAGGGATCGTCCTCGCGCTCTTCGGATCGGCGCAGCGTGTCCTCCTGACGCACAGGCCGGGCGATCGGCGGGGCCGTCAGCATCTCTTCCGTGGTCGGCGCCCGGGCGGACTGCGCCGGGGCGACCGGAGGGCGCGATCCGACGGCAGGCTGAAGCGGCTCGACCTGGCCGCAGGCGGCAAGCGGCAACAGGGCGAGCAGAAGGGCTTTTCTCATCTGGAGAGGCATAAACCGGGAGTGCGGGAGGGTCGATTGAAAAAGAACGAGGTGACGCAGCGGTTGCCCGCGTGCGCCGGGGGTCGTAACCGCGTGGACATGCGGTGGTTCCCCCTTCTTCTTGTTCTTTGTGCCGGTGGATGCGGACCCGCCGGGACGCAGCCGGAGCCGCCGCAAAACAGCGCCCTCACGGCGCCCTCGACGTCGTCGCCCCGCGCGCTGGGCGGTCTCGACCGCAGCCATGCCGGTGCCGCCGCCCCCGATGTCGCTTTCCAGGATCCGGACGGCGAACCGGCGACTCTCGCCGATTTCCGCGGCAGACCGCTGCTGCTCAACCTGTGGGCGACATGGTGCGCGCCCTGCATCAAGGAAATGCCCACCCTCGATGCGCTGGCGGCGCGGGAAGGCGACCGGCTCCAGGTCGTGACGCTCAGTCAGGACATGGAGGGCCGCAACAAGGTCGACACTTTCCTTGAAGCCGGCAAGTTCAGCCAGCTCGAGGGTTGGCTCGATCCCGAGATGAAAATGATGGCCGCGCTCGGCATCGCCACTCTGCCGACCACGATCCTCTACGACGCGCAAGGGAAGGAAGTCTGGCGCTTCGTCGGCGACGAGGATTGGGCCGGCAAGGACGCGGCGCGGCTGCTCGATGAGGCGAGGCGGTAGGCGCAGCCGTTCCGCCCCGATAGATCAGTCGCGCAGCAGTTCGTTGATGCTGGTCTTCGAGCGCGTCTGCGCGTCGACGCGCTTGACGATCACCGCACAGGCGAGACTCGGGCCACCGTTCCGGGACGGCAAGGTGCCGGGGACGACCACCGAATAAGCGGGCACCCGGCCGACGAAGGTTTCGCCCGAATCGCGGTCGACGATCTTGGTCGACGCGCCCAGGAACACGCCCATCGACAACACCGCGCCCTCTTCGACGATCACGCCTTCGGCGACTTCGGAACGGGCGCCGATGAAGCAATTGTCCTCGATGATCACCGGACCGGCCTGAAGCGGCTCGAGCACGCCGCCGATCCCCGTGCCGCCCGAAATATGGACGTTCTTGCCGATCTGTGCACAGCTGCCGACGGTCGCCCAGGTGTCGACCATCGTCCCTTCGCCCACATAGGCGCCGATGTTAACGAAGCTCGGCATCAGCACGGCGCCCTTGCCGATGAACGCACCGCGGCGCACGATCGCCCCCGGCACCGCGCGAAAGCCTGCGGCGCCGAACTCGGCCTCGCCCATTGCGGCGAATTTGGACGGCACCTTGTCCCACCAATGTGCACCGCCCGGCCCGCCGGCGATCGTCTCCATAGGGGTGAGCCGGAACGAGAGGAGGACCGCCTTCTTGAGCCACTGATTGACCGTCCATCCGTCGGCGCCCTTCTCCGCTACGCGGGCATCGCCTTTGTCCAGCGCGGCCAGCGCGGCCTCGATGGCGTCGCGAACCTCCGTGTCGTC